>JAAESX010000063.1 GCA_024228935.1 Pseudomonadota bacterium | reverse complement strand
TCCTGCTCGTCGCCAGCGCCTTCGCCGCCGACGCGGGGGGCTACGCCGAGGTCCGGGGCCACCTGCACCTCGGCGTCGACGACGAGGTCTGGGAGCTGGTCGAGCACGTCCGCCCGGCCTTCGACGCCGAGCTCGGCGACCGCTGGGCGATGAGCACGGTGGTCGACGTGGGCTTCCACCAGGGCCGCGACCTCGAGGCGCTCGCCAGCGAGCTCGTCGGCTACGAGGTCGTGAGCGAAGCCAACGACCTGCTCGGCGTGTCCACGGTCACCGACTACCTCGCCGTCGACCGGCTCTACGTCGACGCCTACCTGCCCGGTGTGGACTTCCGCGCGGGCCGCCAGGCGGTGAACTGGGGCTCCGGCCTCGTGCTCAACGCCACCGACCCCTTCCCCGAGCTGCTGGCCACCGAGCCCTGGCGTCCCCGGGCCGGCGTGAACGCCCTGAAGGCGACCGTGCCCATCGGGGACCGCCACGAGGTGCAGGCCGTGGTCGGAGCCGACGACGCCTTCACCGACGTGAAGGCCGCCCTGCGCGGGACCGTGAACGCTGGCGGGACCGACTTCTCGCTGATCGGCGCGTACCGCGACGACGCGATGGTCGGCGTCGACATGAAGGGCACCCTCGGCGTCGGCTGGTGGGTCGAGGCGGCCTACATCCTCGACAGCGAACCCCACGACGAGCTGGCGATCGGCATCGACTACAGCTTCCCCGTGCTGCAGACGCTGATGGTGATGGCGCAGTACAACCGCCTCGGCGACGGCTCGACCGACATCTCGGCCTCGACCGCCATGGCGAACATGGCCAGCGGCGACAGCATCGGGCTGGCCGGCCGGGACTACGGCATCGCCATGGTCAGCCTGGCCGCCACCTACATGCTCTCGTTCTCGGCGCTGCACATGCAGAACCTGAACGACGGCTCGGCCTACTCGATGCCCAGCGTCGCGGTCGCCCCCAACAGCTGGCTCGAGCTCTCCGCCGCCGCCCAGATCCCCTGGGCCGTCTGGGGCGAAGGGGGCGAGCTGGCTCCGAGCGAAGCCGACCTCGTCGTCGACATCCCCCAGGTCGGCGAGCTCGACCTGGACGGGCTGATGCCCGACGCCACCTTCATCTTCTGGACCCGCGCCTACTTCTAGATCCCCAGGACGCACCCATGGCCATCTGTGAGCTCCGCGGCGCCAGCCGCACCTACGGCGAAGGCGAG
>JAAESX010000062.1 GCA_024228935.1 Pseudomonadota bacterium | reverse complement strand
CAGGCGCAGAGACGCCGATGGCCTTCCACGAGTGGATCGAGAAGGATGACGTGAAGGGTGACCCCTTCGTTCAGGGCATGCTCGGCGGACAGACGCTCACCGCACCGGCAGCGCCCGCCAAGAAGGCCGCGGCCCCGAATGTCGCCGCCCGGCAGGTGCCCGGCGGCACCGTCGAGCCGACCGACCTCACGAAGCTCGGGCCGGATCAGATCGGGCATCTGGTCAACACCGGGCAGATTAAGTGGGAAGACTACGAGCGGCAGATGGCGGCGGCGAAGGGCTAGACGTGCTGCGCGTTTCGTGCTAGCATGCAGACATGAGGCCACCCGGGGCGTCCCTCCCACATGGGCACTAGGCCAGGCGAACGGACCTGAACCAGTGCTCATGAGGGACATCAGATGGCGAACGAACTCACCATGGCCAGCCTGGTCACGAACGCGGGCAACGCCCACCGCCTGGCCGCAGCGCTTCACGTCAAGCTGAACGACCCGACGGACCTACGGGCGACAATGCTCAACGTCCCGTGGCTGTCCGGTGCGGCGACCGACACCACGAAGACCACCCAGGTCGACAGCAACTTCACCTACGCGAACCGCACGTCGGAGATCGTGGGTGGGGCGAGCAACAGCGACATCGGCGACACTTCCGCGGACGTGACCCCGACCCGGCGTCTCCTGCAGTTCCAGGAGTCCACCCTCTGGCGCATGTGCCAGCCGCAGGGCGGCATCACCACCATGGCGGTGGCCCAGGTCATCGCAGCCGCGACCGGCCGCACCATCACCACGCTCGCGTGTGACCTGTTTAGCGGGTTCACGTCGAACACCGCGGTGGGCGACGCGACCAAGGACATGACCTTCGAGTACCTTGAGGATGCTGAGTTCTCGCTCTCTGAGGCGCTTGTGTCCGGCGGTCTCGCCGCGGTGCTGAAGCCGAAGGCGTTCGGCGAGTGGCGACGCTCGACGCGCACCCTCGGCGGGGTGGTTCCGTACGTGCCCGGCACGGCGCAGATCATCGGCCAGAACGGCACCGGCGAGATGGGCACCTGGGGCCCGTTCACGATGTACTCGGTCGACGCGGTCAACGACGACGGCGGCGGAACGTACTTCGAAAACGCGGTCTACGGCATGGGCGCGCTTCAGTACCAGCTGATTCCCGGCGCGACCATCGCCGCGGCCATCCCCGATGCGCTCGTGCAGAAGGTTGTCGGTCCTGACCACGTCCTGACCCTCGACTACGACCAGGCCGACGGCCTCGTCACCCTGCTCGGTGAGATGTTCCTGGCCGTGTCGGAGCTCGAGGATGCGCGCGGCGTCGAGGTCCGCAGCCTGAAGGCGTAGCCCTTCTGAACACGTAGGAGAGAGCACGATGTCTATGGTGATGCCGGCCGCAGTCCGGCCGACCCCAGCTACCCAGCAGCTGGTCTTGAACGGGGTGAACCCTTGCCCCGCTTTCACGATCGGCCTGAACCACAAGTGGGTCTGGGTGTACGACCAGAAGGCCAAGACCGGCCGATGGATTCCGGACATCGTAAAGATCACCCACCGGCACGGGGTCAACGGAAATCGACCGGTCAAGCAGGGTAAGAACTACGTCGATGGCCCTGGCACCGAGAACATCGCGCACCATCAGTTCAAGCTGAAATGCACGATCGTTCACCCGCATGACCCTCGGCTGGGCGAGTTTGAGAACTACCTCGGCGAGGTCATGGTTCGCGGCCGGCAGGGGGCGGGCTTCTGGCACGGCCTGCGCTGGACGGGATGGCAATCGTCCGAGAACGGCCGACGCTGGCGCACGGTGCCCGACCTCGAGACGACCTACCGCTTCCGCGAACACCTGGGCAGGCTATACAACCTCACGATCGACGAATCGTTCCTGTCGGACCTGCGCAAGCTGCGAAACCACCGGATCAACCGGATCAACGACAAAATCAACAGCGGCGACCTGTCCAAGGCCAACGCCGCCGAGGTGCTGCAGGACATCTACGACGAGCTCGACGCCGCCGAGGTGGCGTTCCGCGCCGTGGGCAACGACGACACCGCCGAGGTCGTGCCGACGCCGGCCGCGCCGGCCGCGAAGAGCAGCAGCCGGGCCGCCCGCGCCCGCGCCAAGGCTGGAGAGTCCTGATGGGCGAGCACGAAGACATCCGCGCCAAGCGCGACGTGTGGATCAAGAAGCATCAGGACCGCCGCGGCGTCGACCGCAAGACCGCGGTCAAGCTCTACGAGGGCCAAGCGGAGCGCCTGCACCGTCGGCGTGAGCAGGCCGAGCGAAACAAGAAGCGGTAGCCCAGGCGCATACCGTGCTGGGAACCGACCCACCGGAGGATAGGACATCATGGGAATCGCAGACACGTTGGGCAAACTCTACGCCCGCTACGGACGCCCCTGGGCAGCGCCCGGCTACGTGGTGCTCGAGACCGCAGAGTCGGACCCGACCGCAGCGCCCACGGTGAGCTCGGGCACGGCCGCTGCATCTGGCAGCGAGCCGGACGGCTCCGTTTACCTCGGCGCCTCCGGGCTGGAGGTCCGACAGGGCAGCGCATGGGGCCCGCTCGGCGGCGCTGCTGCGCTAGCCGACCCCGGCGACGCGGCGGCCATCCCGGTCACCCGCTCGGCGACCATCGCGATCACAACCGGCGCTGTCGGCGAGACCAACACGGTGGCCATCCCGGGCGCGCTCGGTCTGAAGCTGGTGCTCGTGCTCGATGTTGACGGTGGCGGTGACCGCGTGGTCACGTTCGCCAGCGGAATCAACGTCGGTGGCGACACCGTCGCGACCCTCGGCACGGCTCGTCAGGTGCTGATCGTGGAGTCCATCCAGATCGCGGGCGCTCTGGCCTGGGAAGTGACCGGCAACGTCGGTAGCGTCGCGCTATCGTAGCAGGAGGATGACCGGTGGGTCTCCACAAGCGCATCAATCAGCCGTACGTCATCACGAGAGGGGCAGACACCGCGCTGCCCCTCGACGTGTACGACGACGAGCAGGCCCAGCAGACGGCGACCGCCGCGACGGTTTCGGTCTTGCTCGGGTCCAAGGTGCTGGTAGACAGCGCATCAGCGACCACCCTCGGGCCGCCGGTCTCCTACACTCTGGCAGGAGGCACGACCTCCGCGGAGTCGCTCTCGGACGCGGTGCTCGTGCGGTGGTCGCTAACCATCGGTGGTGTGGTCTACCCGTTTGAACGGGCCGGATACATGGTGCGGCAGGCGTTCGACATGACTTTGACCGACGCCGATCTGTTGTCGGTCGACCGCAACCTCGCGAACTACCGCAACAGCGGCGATAGCACTTTTGCATGGGCGGTCACCGACGCACGCCAGCGCATCGAGCGGCGCCTGCTCAAGAAGGGCCGGCGACCCTGGCTGATCTTCGATAATTGGGCCCTGTTCGATGCGTTCCGCTTTGAGGCGCTTGCGGCGATCTACGGGTCCGCGCGCACCGGCAT
>JAAESX010000061.1 GCA_024228935.1 Pseudomonadota bacterium | reverse complement strand
CGACAAGGTCAAGCCCGGTCACCAACTCGGTCACCGGATGCTCGACCTGGAGCCGGGTGTTCATTTCGAGGTAGTGGAAGGCCCCGTCCTCGTAGAGGAACTCGACCGTGCCGGCGTTGGTGTAGCCGCATCCCAAAGCCACGGCGACAGCCGCTTCGCCCATGGCGGTCCGCACGTCGTCGGGAAGATCGGGAGCGGGCGCCTCCTCGATGAGCTTCTGGTGGCGACGCTGGGCCGAGCAGTCACGTTCGCCGAGGTAGACGGCGTTGCCGTGGGTGTCGGCCAGTACCTGGATCTCGATGTGGCGGGGAGCGGTCAGGTACCGCTCCATGTAGATCTCGTCGCGGGCAAAGTAGGCCAACGCCTCGCGTTGGGCTGATTCGATGGCATCGGCGATAGCCGACTCGTCGGCCACCACTTTCATCCCCCGGCCGCCGCCGCCGTAGGCCGCCTTGATGGCTATCGGGTAGCCGTGTTCGGCGCCAAACGCCCGCACCTGGTCGGGGTCGGTGATGAAGTCGGTGGTGCCCGGAACGCTGTGGACGCCGACCTTCTCAGCGGCCAACCGGGCGCTG
>JAAESX010000060.1 GCA_024228935.1 Pseudomonadota bacterium | reverse complement strand
TCGTTGTGCCCGACCAGCTGCGCAGCGCCGTCTCGAAGCCACACCGCTACGAGCCGGAACTGAACCGTAGCTACGCCGAGCTCGCTGAGCACTACGACACGACCGTGATCCCGGCTCGACCCCGCAAGCCGAAGGACAAGGCCAAGGTGGAGGCCGCAGTGCTCGTGGTCCAACGCTGGATCCTCGCGCGCCTCCGCCACGAGACCTTCTTCAGCCTGGCCGCCCTGAACGCGCGCATCGCCGAGCTGCTGGTGGAGTTCAACCTGCGCCCCATGCAGGGCTACGGAGGTCAGAGCCGGCGAGAGCGCTTCGAGATGCTCGACCGGCCCGCGCTACAGCCGCTCCCGACTCACCGCTACGTGTATGCGAAGTGGAGCAAGGCCCGGGTCAACCGGGACTACCACGTCGACATCGAGGGGCACTTCTACTCGCTTCCCTTCCAGCTCGTTGGGGAGGTCGTGGAGACGAGGTGCTCGGCGGCTACGGTCGAGGTGTACTGCCGCGATCGTCGGGTGGCAGCACACCAACGCAGTGTGGAGGTCGGGGGATGCACGACGCTCCGTGAGCACATGCCCAAGGCCCATCAAGCACATGCAGATCAGAGCCCGTCTCGACTCATCGAACGGGCCGGGCGAGTCGGACCTCGGACGCAGATGCTCATCACTGACATCTTCGATCACAAGCGCCACCCCGAGCATGGCTATCGCGCGTGCGTCGGGATCCTCCAGCTCGAGAAGCGTTACGGGGCTGAGCGCCTGGAGGCCGCCGCCCA
Source organism: Pseudomonadota bacterium (assembly GCA_024228935.1). Lineage (GTDB taxonomy): Bacteria > Myxococcota_A > UBA796 > UBA796 > CAJQPC01 > JAAESX01. The sequence continues at coordinate 1,230 of JAAESX010000060.1, read as the reverse complement.
CCGCGCCCTGCTCACCGGGATCCGGCGCTGCAGCCAGATGGAGACCCTGCTGAAGAACGGCCTCGATCGGCTCGGCGTCGCCGGCCTGGAAGAGGCCGAGGAGTCGACTCAAATCGAGCACGACAACGTGCGTGGCGCGGCCTACTTCGCGGGGGGTGAGTGATGCTGAACGAGCCCACCTACGAGAAGCTGCGAACGATGCGGCTCACGGGGATGGCCGACGCCCTCCTCGCACAGCAGTCAGACCCGGAAATCAGCGGGCTGTCCTTCGATGAGCGCTTCGCCCTCCTGGTCGAGGCAGAGGAGCTCTTTCGGGACAACCGACGGCGCACCCGCTTGATGCGGGAGGCCCGCCTGCGCACCCCCAGCGCGTGCGTCGAGGACCTGGACTGCTCCGCCGCCCGCGGCCTGCCACGAGATCTGGTCCGCCAACTCATGCGCGGTCGATGGCTCGAGGAGAGCCGGAACCTACTGCTCACTGGCAAGACGGGCACCGGCAAGACCTACGTGGCGTGCGCCTTCGGGCAGCACGCCTGCCGAGACGGCCAGCGCACGGCCTACCGCCGCCTCAGTCTCCTGCTGCAGGAGTTCATGCAGGCTCGGGCAGCTGGGACCTACCCGAGGCTGCTCCAGAGCCTCAGGCGCGCCCGTCTGCTCATCATCGACGACTGGGGCCTGACCCCCCTCAACGAGGTCGCCAGGCGCGACCTGCTGGAGTTGCTGGACGACCGCTATGGCAGGGCCTCGACGGTCATCACCAGTCAGCTGGAGGTCAAGCACTGGCATGAGTACATCGGCGAGCCCACGGTCGCCGACGCCATCCTCGATCGCGTCGTGCACAACGCCTTCAGGGTCGAGCTCAAAGGGCCCTCACGCCGCGACACCAAAGGGATGAAGGAGGATGGGTAGCACGACAAGAGGGAGCCCGGACTCGACGAGCGAGGACTCGCCCGGAATCATGTTGCAGCGGGGCAATCTGCCCCTGGAGTCTGCCGACCGACGATGAATTGACGCCCACTGTCGCGCCACCTTGATCACGATGGGCGATCCCCGTGATCACGATGGTGATCCCCGTGATCATCTTGGGCGAAATACGCAACCTGACCGAGAACGAAGAACCGAAAGAGCGCCATCTGGGACGGCGAGGATGGAGGAGGAGGCCGCTGGGTCATGGTCGGCAGGGTGCCTCTGAACCGAATCAGCGAGCTCCGGGCGAATTCGTTGGTGGAG
>JAAESX010000059.1 GCA_024228935.1 Pseudomonadota bacterium | reverse complement strand
TCACATGGCCAGCGACGTCCGCTTCGACCGCGTCGATGTCGGCGGCGTTGGTCGCGATGCTCGCTGTGTTCGTGCTCAGGTCGGCTTGCAGCGCATTGGCGTACCAGACGTCGGCGGTCATCGCCCCGCACATCCGGCCGCATGCACGCCCGGCTCGAGCACGACGGTGTCTCCGTCCGCGGCCGCATCGAGCGTGGCTTGCACGTCCTCGCCGGGATCGACGGTCCAGGTGGCGGCGACTGCGGCGGTGGTCCAGAGCATCGCGGGCACGCTACATCGGAAGCCGATCAGCGCCTGCTGGGTTTGCCCGGTGGGGTGGAGAGAGACATGTGGTGGATGGCAGCAGCGCTCGCGCAGGACCCGGCTCCGGCCACGGTGTCCATCGATCAGCACCACTACGAGGCCGGCGTCGCCGCGCTGAAGCAGAAGGACGCGGTCGTCGCTCGGCGTGAGCTGGCCGCCTGCACCGAGCGCGCGCCCCAGCGGGTCGACTGCCACTGGGAGCTCGGGTGGGCGTACTGGCTGTTGAGCGACTGGGAGGACGTCGTCTCCGAGTGGGAGACCGTGCTCGAGCTGCAGCCGGACCACGAGGCGGCGGCCGAGCACATCCTGACGGCGCGGGGCCATGTGAAGAGCGCTGCCGCGCTGAAGGCGATGACCGAAGGAGCGCCTGAGACCATCGTGCGCAGCACCGTGCCCGAGGGGACCACCGTGCGCCTGCGAGCTGTCGGCGACGTGATGCTCGGGACCGACTTCCCGGCTGGCTACCTGCCGCCGAACGACGGCGCTGACCTGCTCGCCGAGGTTGAAGAGGTGATGGCCGACGCCGACCTGACCTTCGCGAACCTGGAGGGGCCGCTCTGCGACTCGGGCGAGACCAAGAAGTGCGGCAAGGGCGGCAACTGCTACGCCTTCCGCTCGCCCACCCGGTACGGCGACCATGTCGCGAAGGCCGGGGTCGACCTGGCCTCGACCGCGAACAACCACGCCCAGGACTTCGGCGAGGTCTGCCGGATCGAGACCGAACAGACGCTCGATCAGCTCGGTATCGCGTATTCCGGCCGACCCGGGACGCTCGCGAGTGTCGAGGCCAACGGCCTGAAGATCGCGATGATCGGCTTCCACACGGCGTCTTCGGGCCACAACCTGAACGACCACGACGCCGCGATGGAGCTCATCTCGGCCGTGGACAAGACCCACGACATCGTCATTGTGAGCTTCCACGGAGGCGCCGAGGGCAGCAAGGCCATCCACGTGCCCAACGGCCGCGAGACCTTCTACGGCGAGAACCGCGGGCACCTGCGGATGTTCACGCACGCCGCGATCGACGCCGGCGCCGACCTCATCCTGGGCCACGGACCGCACGTGCCGCGGGCGATGGAGGTGTACGACGACCGGCTCATCGCCTACTCGCTCGGCAACTTCGCGACGTACGGGCGGTTCAACCTGTCCGGGTACCTGGGCGCGGGGCTCATCCTCGAGGTCGAGGTCGACAAGGACGGCCGGTTCGTGGCCGGGAAGATCATCTCGACCCGCCAGGAGGGCGAGGGGGTGCCGGTGATGGACCCCGACGGGGGGAGCGCGGCCTTGATCCGGAAGCTCTCGGCCGAGGACTTCCCGGAGACGGGGGTGGTGGTCGGACAGGACGGGTCGATCGGGAAGCGGTAGGGCGGCTCGACGGGCGGTGAGGATGGGCCCGAGGCCGACTCGCCTCGGCTGTTCCTCCTCGAGGGGACCAAGACCGAGACGGGCTACCACGCCACGAAGCTGGGCACGGGGTTCATCTACTCGGGCCTGTTCGACAGCCACTGGACCTTCGAGCAGGAGTGCACCGGCGACATGGTGGACGAGGACGGCGTCGTCACGTTCACGACCGGAGGAAACGCGGTCTGCGAGGCCTTCGCCGGGGTGCACACCAACGAGCCGACGAAGTCGACGGCGGACGTGGTGCACGGACTGCCGGACTCGGCGTGTGGGCTCTACACCCAGTGCATGTGTGACCTCCAGACGGCCTGGACGGTCCAGGGTGGACCGCCTCCGAACCCGTTCACGGACGCCTGCACGGACCGGGACTTCGACCAGATGTACGCCGACGACCTGTCTGGCTGCCACGAGAAGACCGAGAACTGCCTCGACACCTGTGGCGACCGCTGCGGTGAGTGCGAAGCCGAGTGTGCGACCGCATGTGTCGCCTGCGGCCAGGGCAAGGAAGAGTGCACGGCCGCCCGCGTGGCCTGCAGCGACTCGTGCCTGGCCGCCCGAACCGCGTGCCACACCAAGTGCAGCGACCGCGGAGATGCCTGCTACGAGCGGTTCGACAAGGAGATCGGCGAGGCCTGCCCCGACTGCATGGAGATGTCCGAGTGCATGATGGACGGCTGCACCGAGAAGTTCCCCGACTTCGATGACCGGTGCATGGCGTGGTGCTTCGCGGGCTGAGCCTGGGCCTGGCGTGCTCCTCTGCCGAGCCCGTCGCTGAGCCCGTCCAGGCCGTGCCCGAGGGGATGACCGCCATCCCGGCCGGCTCGTTCACGATGGGCCGAGACCGCGCGATGCACGCGGACCAGACTCCCGCGCACACCGTCACGATCTCGGCGTTCACGCTGGAAGAGACCCTCGTCACGGTCGCGGACTTCCGCGCCTTCGTCGAGGCGACTGGCCACGTCACCGACGCCGAGCGCCAGGGCAGCGGCAAGACCGCCTTCGAGGGCATGGCCGAGTGGGAGTGGCTCGATCTCGAAGGCATCACCTGGCGAGGCCCCTTCCCCGAGAACCACACCCAGGCCGACGACGAGCCGGTCGTGATGGTCAGCTGGAAGGACGCCGCCACCTACTGTGAGCACCACGGACGCCGACTGCCGAGCGAGGCCGAGTGGGAGTACGCGATGCGCGCCGGCGCCACGGGTCGGTACCCCAGCGGCGAGGACACCCCGTCGAACCTGAACTACTGGCAGGGCGAGGACCACACGCTCAACACCCGCGAGGACGGCTTCGTGCACACCTCGCCGGTCCGCGCGTTCGAGCCGAACGGGTGGGGGCTCTACGACCCGGTCGGCAACGTCTGGCAGTACACGGCGGACTGGTACGCCGAAGACACGTTCTCGCGCGGCGACGTGACCGATCCCGTCGGACCCCAGGACGGCGAGGACAAGGTCGGCCGAGGCGGTTCGTGGTGGTGCAGCAAGAAGACCTGCAGTGGCTACGGTCTGTTCGCGCGGGGGAAGGCCCATCCACGGGCGCCCTTCTCGAACAACGGGTTTCGCTGCGCCCTGTAGGGTGCGGTCATGTGGTTCCTCTTCGCCTGCATCCCGATCAGCCCGGCCCCCGCCCCCGAGCCCATCACGGACGTGGTCACCGTCGAGACCGATGGCGTCAGCGTCGAGGACATGAACGCCCTCGAGGACCGCGTCGAGCGGCGCATGGAGTCGTACGAGGAGCGCATCGGCAACCTGGAGATGCAGGTCGCCGAGCTCCAGGAGGCCAAGCTCGCGAACGCGGACCAGATCGCGTTCGACCCCTCGAAGACCACGCTCGAGGCCGACGACGTGCAGCTGGCGCTCGACGAGCTGGCGGTCGACGTGGCGCGCCTGCAGGGCCAGGAGGTCGACATGGGGGAGCCGAGCGAGAAGCTGTTCGAGATCCCGAAGGACCCCGAGCCCGACGAGTCGAGTGAGCCGGCCAAGAAGGGGGCCAAGCGGCCGCCGAAGGGCGATCCGAACGGCGGCGGTGGAGGCGGGCGCTAGCCTTTTCGGCGCACCAACAGGCCGAGCCCGATCAGCACGAGCCCAGCTCCGAGCGGGCCTCGGCACCCGCCGCTGACCCACTGTTCGGGCGTGAATGGAGGGGTTGCCGTGTCCAGCACTGAGTCGGTGCCTGACTAGACAATCGGTGTGGAGTCGCTGTCGCGCGGGCTGTCGACAGGGCTGTCCGGTGGGCTGTCGATCGGCCCGGTGTCCTCGCCCCCGTCCGGCTCGGGAAACACGAACAGGTCTGCGCTGTTCTCGCCCCCGTACGCGCCGATGTCCGCCGGCGAGCCATCCGCGTCGTCTCCCTTCCCTGCGTCGATGGCCAGGCTCCCCTCCGCCAGGGTCGGCTCGGTCGTGCAGTCCCCTCCCGTGAAGTCCTCGAAGTTCGGGTCGGTCTCGAACAGGCTGTAGGGGTCGTCCGTCAGGTCGGTGAAGTCGTCGCGTGGCTCGAACTCGACGCTCGTGATCTCGTCCCACAGGTTGTGCGTGCCCATCGCGGTCCCCACGAACTCGCCGTAGTTCACGAACGAGGTGGCCCCGGTGACGATGGTGTTCTCCAGGTTCAGGCCCGACAGCGTCTGGCCGAGGATCACGCCGTACGCGGTGCGGTTGTCGGCCCTGGTCGTGTGGATGAACTCCAGGTTCGCCTCGTTCGCGCGGATGGCCGGCGAGTTGTCGCCGCCGGTCGTGCCGTGGACGACCGTGTTCGACATCGAGAGCTCGGTCTCGTCGGGCCCGTCCAGGTGCATGAACGCCCCGTGGTAGTCGGTGCTCTCGTTCGAGGCGCCGCAGAACAACGACCGGCTGATGCGCACCGACGGGACGTCCCACGTGTAGATGGCGCCCCCCGAGGTCGTCGCCTTGGGCCGGTGGACGATCACGTCGTCCAGGCTCACGGCGGAGCTCTCCTTCACGTAGAGGAAGCCGCCGGCGTTGGCCTGTCCGTCCAGCGCCATCACGTACTGGGCGGCCAGGTCGTAGCCCTCGACGGTCATGTCTCCGCCTTGCGAGCCGCCCTCGTTCCCGCCGAAGTCGACGCTCTCCAGCCTCACCGCCCCGCCGTTGCCCGCGGTGAACGCGAGCGCGCCGCCATCACCCTCGGCCGCATTCCGGTCGAAGGTCGACCACGTGACCTTGGCGGAGCGCAGGGTCGTGCCCCGGATCGCCGCGCCGTCCTGGGTCGTCGTGTTCTCGCTGAATGTCGAGTCCACGACCTCGACGGTCAGCTCGGCGGGGCTGAAGGCGTAGACCACGACGGGGAGCGCGTTCCCCTCGAAGACACACTCCTTGATGACCAGCTCCTCGGGCCCCTTGTCCGAGGCCAGCGTCATCGACACGGGGTACGCCGAGGTCCCCGAGCCCTGGATCCGGATCTCCCGCAGGACCAGGGACGCGTCGTCCACGGCCAGAGGAGGGATGTCGGCCAGCCCGCCGGCACCCTGGATGGTCAGGTCCTTGCCCGACCAGTCGACGAACGGCTCGAACGGCACGTACGACAGCGCCACCTCGATGGTGTCTCCGTCCGACGCGCCGTCGACCGCGTCCTGGAGCTTCTCGTCCGGGCCCAGCGAGATGGTCGCGGCCAGCGCTGCGGTCGACCAGATCAAAAGGACAGGGCTCCGAGGGTCACGATGGCGTGCACGCCGACGCCGACCACGGCTGCGGTCGCCGCGGGGCGGGTCCCTTTGTCGAAGATCAAGAACGGCGGGACGGCCGAGGCCACGAGCCACGACACGGCGATCAGCCCCCAGCGCCCCCCTTCACCGATGGCGAAGGGCGAGACGATGAAGTGCCCGACCAGCGGGACCAGGGTGTTGAACCCGGCCAGGATCACGCCCAGTCCCAGGGCGCCTCGTTGTTCCTTCGTCACGGTGCTTCCTCGCACAGGCAGTCTACGACGCTTGACGGTGGGGCCTCGCTGTCTACCTGCTGCGCCATGCAGACCACGACCCATACGTTCGACGCCGAAGTCCGGCAGCTCCTCGACCTCGTCATCCACTCGCTCTACAGCGACCGCGAGGTTTTCCTCCGCGAGCTCGTGTCCAACGCCAGCGACGCGCTCGACCGCGCACGCGTCGCGGGGCTGTCGAACCCGGACCTCACGCCGGCGCTCGGCGAGCCGGGCATCGACATCCGCATCGACCCCGTCGAGTCCACCATCACGGTGAGCGACAACGGGATCGGGCTGACCGCCGACCAGGCGCGCGAGCACCTCGGCACCATCGCGCACTCGGGCACCAAGGCCTTCGCCAAGGCGCTCGAGAAGAGCACCGAGCACAACCTCATCGGCCAGTTCGGCGTGGGCTTCTACGCCGCGCTCATGGTCTCGGACCACGTCACGGTGCACAGCCTCTCGGGCGAGCCCGACGCCGAGGCCGTCACCTGGAGTTGCGACGGCAGCACCGAGTACACGCTCGCCGAGGGCGCGCGCGAGAGCCGGGGAACCGACATCGTGCTGAAGCTCCGCGAGGACAGCTTCGACTTCCTCGACAAGGACAAGCTCACCGAGATCATCCGCCGGTACAGCGAGTTCGTCAGCTACCCGATCCGGATCGCCGAGGAGCAGGTCAACGAGCCCGTCGCGCTCTGGACCAAGCGCCCCCAGGAGGTCGACGAGGCCGAGGTCCAGGCCTTCTACAAGCAGACCTGCGGCGACTGGGCCGACCCGGCCACGCACATCCACGTGCACGCTGATGCGCCCGTCCAGTTCAAGGCGCTGCTGTTCGTGCCGGCGATGGTCCCCCAGGACCTCAACTACACCGACGGCCGCCGCCCCCTGAAGCTCTACGCCAAGCGCGTCCTGATCCTCGAGGAGGCCCGCGAGCTGCTGCCCGAGTGGCTCCGTTTCGTGCGCGGTGTCGTCGACAGCGAGGACATCAAGCTCAACGTCAGCCGCGAGATGGTCCAGCAGAACCGTCAGGTGCGCGAGCTCAAGGAGCAGCTCGTCAACCGCGTCCTCCGTCACTTCAAGAAGCTCGCGAAGAACGACGAGGAGGAGTGGACCGCCATCTGGAGCGACTTCGGCTCGGTCATGAAGGAGGGCTTCACGCCGCGTCCTGGCGACACCACCGATCCCAAGGACAAGCTCACCGAGCTGGCCCGCTTCCGCACGACGGCTGGCGAGGGTTGGCGCTCGCTGGCCGCCTACGTCGAGGACATGCCCGAGGACCAGGACACCATCTGGTTCCTCACGGCCCCGGACGCCGCGACGGCTGCCCGCAGCCCTCACCTCGAGGCCTTCAAGAAGAAGGGCATCGAGGTCGTGCTGCTGACCGATCCCGTCGACGAGTGGCTCGTGGGCGCGCTCACTTCGTACAAGGACATCGAGCTGAAGGCCGTGAGCCGCGGCGAGCTCGACCTCGAGGACGACGAGCCGGCCGAGACCGTCGGCGAGGACCTGGTCGGCTGGCTGAAGACCACGCTGGCGACCCAGGTCAAGGACGTCCGGGTCAGCAACCGCCTGACCGACAGCCCGAGCGTCCTGGTCGACGACGAGCACGGCATGAGCGCCAACATGCAGCGCATGCTCAGCTCGATGCAGCCCGGCATGGGCGTCGGCAAGCGCGTCCTCGAGATCAACCCCGGTCACCCGCTCGTGCGAGCGATCGAGGCGCTCCACGGCTCGTCCCGAACCCAGCAGGCCGCGCCGCTCGCGCATCTGCTGGTCGATCAGGCCAAGCTGACCGAGGGCCACATCGACGACCCCGCCTCGCTGGTGGATCGTCTGCAGACCCTGTCCACGCTCCTGGCCGATGGCCTGGGTGTCGGAGCGCCGCCCGCCGACCATCCGGTGCCGGACGAGCCGAGCGAGGACTCGGTCGAGCTGGAAAGCCCGGAGATCCTCGACTCTGCCGGTGACGTGGTCCCGCCGCCCGCCGACTGACATCGGGCTGGAAACGCAGCAGGGCCTTGGACGGGGCATCATTCGATGTGCTTCGAGCCGGCCCCCTGCTGAGAGCCCTCCTGTACTGCCACCGTCGGCAGCAAGAAGGCGTTGTGCGCATGCGATGGGGCGGTCGGGACATGGTCCTGCACCTGGACGGCTCGCGCATCGTGGGTGTCCAGGGCGTCGATCTGCTGCACATGCTGGCGCCCGGGCGTCCCTTGATGGGGGACCTGGGGATCGACCTCACCGCCCTGGTGGCGCTGGGCGTGCCCCGTCACGTCGGTCGCGCCGAGGCGATCTCCAACCTGCAGCTCCTGCTCGCCGGGGCCCTGCTGGACGACGTCGAGGTCTGCCTGGTCGACGGCCTGGCGCCCGCCGCGAGCGTCGAGCTGGACCGCACGATCTTCGAGCTGTTGAGCGAGGCGCTGCCTCTCGCGCGCCCTCCCGACGCTGTCGCCTGGCGGTCCCGCGTCCTCATGGACGAGCCGTTGTTCACGCGAGGTCCCTGCCCATACGACCTCGACCCGATCGCCGAGCGGACCTACGAGCTCGCCGCCCGATCGCCCACGCTTCGCCAGATGGTGCTGCGAGGTGGCCGCGCCGACCCTCATCGCAGCCGGCAGTGCTGGCGGGCGTTCGACCTGCTGCAGCACCTGGAGCTCATCGCGCTCGACACGGACGTCTCCGAGGACAACGGCTTCTGGAACCGGGGGGACGAAAGCTGCGTCATCCCGCGTGCCCCGAGCACCGCCCTGCTCGAAGACGAGGAGGCGGACTTCGTCCCGCCGATCGCGCGCAACCAGGACTTCGAGTCGATCGTCGACGAGATCACGACCGAGGAACTGCCCTCGATGATGGGCGAGCCGGCTCGACCCGAGGTCGACGACGCGGTCCGTGCCGTGGCGGACGGGGCCCCCGAGGGCGGCTGGACCAAGGGCACGATCAAGGCGCCCGGGACTGCCTATACGCGACTGCAGGCCCTGTCCCAGGACCTCGACGACGCGAACCCCCTCGACGTGCTGGGCATGCCCCCCGGGCTGGTCCCGACGCTCGAGGAGATCGGCGATGCCTACGACCTGTGCGCTCTGGTGTTCAGCCGTGAGCGCTGGCTGGCTGCAGGACCCGACGCCGTGAAGCTCGCCGCCCACTGTCGGCACGTCGTTCGCGAGGCGTTCCACCAGCTCGCGAGTGAGCGAGCGATCGCCGAGGCCCACGTCGCCCGGAGTCGCGAGTAGGGGCCTGTGGACATGTGGATCAACCTGTGGATCACTGGCTGAGCGACGATCCGAAGTGCAGGTCCGAGCGGGACAATGATCCGCCGCCGGATCTCCGTCTAAGGGGCCTGTAACAATTTGGATTGCTGGCGTGCCCTAGGGTGCCCTGGCGATGACTCTTCAGCACCTCAGCCACCGTCGCTTCGTTCGCCGCGTGGTCGCGGGAACGGTCACTGTCCGCCAGGACGACCACTTGGGAACGTGGTCGGCCCTGGATCTCTCCGAGCGCGGAATCCGCACCGTCGGTCCCTTGAACGGCCTCGATCCCGACAAGCTCGTTGATGTGCGAGTCCAGATCGGCCGGCGTCACTTCATCGCCCGGGTCCGCCATCGGTGGACCTCGGACGATGTGCACGGCTGGGAGGTCGAGTCGATCCGTCCTCCGTCCGTGAGTCAGCTCGCCGGCATCCTGGTCGAGACTCGCGGACGCGGCGCTCGGGATCGGCGGTCCCTGCGCTCGGCGCGGTTCGGACGACTGCTGGGCGGCGTCAGCTAAGGCGCTACGTTCTGGGGGTGATCCTCCTCCTCGCCTGTGCGCCGGGCATCGAGCACCAGACGCTCGAGCTGTCGCGGGACGTGCACTTCGCCGTCCCCGAAGGCGACGACCTGCCCGTGGCCCTGGTCTTCCAGGGGGCGATGGTGAAGGCCGACCGGAGCTGGTCCGGCCCCGTCGATGGTCAGATCGCCGTGACCGAGGCCCTGCTGGACGTGGGCTTCGTCGTCGTGACCCCCGAGGCCCACAACGGCGGCCACACCTGGTGGGACACCAACCAGCCGCCTTGGACCTGGCGGTGGGAGGACAGCCCGGACGCGGTCTTCATGGACGAGCTGTTCGAGGCGCTGGATGCGGGCGAGCTCGGCCCGGTCGACCCCGACCGGATCCACGCCGTCGGCATCTCCTCGGGCGGGTACATGACGAGCCGTATGGCGGTCGAGTTCCCCGACCGGCTGTCCTCGGTCGCGATCCACTCGGCCTCGTACATGACGTGCTCGGGCTCTCTTTGTCGGACCCCGGAGGTCGAGGCCGATCACCCCGAGGTCCAGTTCCTCCACGGCTCGCGGGACACGGTGGTGCCGGTGCGCACGGCGTAGCGCTGGCTCGACGAGGCGCCCGGCGTGATCACCGACTGGTTCCTGGCGCACTGACGCTCGCCCCCTGATTCCTGGGGCCGGACGGGATAGCGGGGCGCCCATGAGCCGCTCATCCGAACTCCTCGAAGCCAGCCGTCGGGTCATCCCCGGTGGCGTGAACTCCCCCGTCCGCGCGTTCTCCGCCGTGGAGGGGGATCCGCCGTTCATCCATCACGGCGATGGCGTGCACCTCGTCGACGAGGATGAGAACCGGGCGTACGACCTGGTCGGCAGCTGGGGTCCGCTGATCCTTGGCCACAGCCACCCCGAGGTGGTCGAGGCCGTGACCGAGGCGCTGTCGCGTGGAGCCAGCTTCGGCGCTCCGACCGAGCGCGAGCTGCGCATGGCCGAGCTGCTCGTCGAGCGGGTGCCCGGCATCGACATGGTGCGGCTCGTCTCCAGCGGGACCGAGGCGACCATGCACGCCCTGCGGCTCGCCCGCGGGTTCACGGGCCGCGACGTCGTCGTGAAGCTCGATGGCTGCTACCACGGCGCCCACGACACGGTGCTCGTCGCCGCAGGTAGTGGCGTCGCGACGTACGCCCAGCCCGGCAGCCCCGGCATCGTCGCCCCCGCCACGGTCACCGCGCCGTTCAACGACCTGGCCGCGGTCGAGGCCCACCTCAAGGCCCACGACGTCGCCGCGGTGATCGTCGAGCCCGTGCCCGGCAACATGGGCGTGATCCCGCCCCGCCCGGGGTACCTTGAGGGCCTGCGGCACCTGTGCGACGAGCACGGCGCCTGCCTGGTGTTCGACGAGGTGATGACCGGCTTCCGGCTCGCGGCCGGAGGTGCCCAGGAGCACTTCGGCGTCACGGCCGACATCGTCTGCATGGGCAAGATCGTCGGCGGCGGCCTGCCCCTGGCGGCGTTCGGCGCCCGCCGCGAGATCATGGAGCGCCTGTCGCCGGTGGGCCCCGTCTACCAGGCGGGCACGCTGTCGGGGAACCCGCTGGCCGTGGCCGCGGGTCAGAAGACCTTGGAGATCCTCGGTCGTCCCGGAACGTACGAGCGTCTCGATACGATCGGATCGGGTCTCGAGGCCCGGCTTGCTCCCCACATCGCACAGCACGGCCTGTCGATGAGTCGGGTCGGCACGATGATCACGGTCTTCTTCCGCAGCCGCGCGCCGATCGACTTCGACGAAGTGAAGACCTGTGATTTCGAGGCCTTCGGGCGTTTTCACCGAGCCGCGCTCGAGGCTGGCGTGTACCTCCCGTGCAGTCAGTACGAGGCCGCGTTCCTTCCCCTGGCCCTGACCGACCAAGACCTCGATGCGATCGCGCAGAAGCTCGGTGCCGCCATGGCCGCCGCGACGGTGTCCTGACCGGTTGACGCCCCCAGGAGCCCGCATTAGTACGGGCGCCCTCAAGAGACCCCCCGAAGACCATGCTGAACACCGCCACCATGCTGAAGGACAGTCTCCTGGCGCTGGGCGTGCTCGCGCTCGGTTCGGGGCTGTTCGGTGGTCTGGCCTGGGCTGGCTCCACGCTGGCCGGCGGCACCATCGTCCTGCTGAGCCTCTGGTTCACGCAGGCGGTCGCTGCGAAGGCGCTGAAGAAGCACCTCGAGAACGGCGGAGGCGGCGCGCTCATCGCGGTCGGCCTGCTGGTCAAGGGCGTGGTCGGCGTCGCGATGCTCATCGGTCTGCTGCAGGTCCTGCCTGCCGTGCCGCTGATGCTCGGAATCCTCTCGGTCGTCTCCGCCATTGCCGTGCGCAACGCGGTGATGATGTTTTCCTCCCCGAATGGGGCCCAGGAAGCCTGATGTACCACTACTCCTGGTTCTGGCTGATCCCCGGTGTCGAGCACGGTGCGCCTCTCGAGCAGGTCCACCACTCGCTGGAGGCCGCCGGTGCCGGCGGGCTCGTCAGCCACGGTGAGCTCGCGAGCTTCCACGCTGTCCCGGCCGCCTGGTTTGCCGTCCTCATCTGTGCGGTCCTGGCCTTCGCGGCCCGCTCCGGCCTCGCCACCGCGCGCGGCAAGGGCGGCACCGAGCAGTACGTGCCCGCCGCGAACCTCGGTCCGCGCAACGCCTTCGAGATGATCATCGAGGGCCTGCTCGACTTCATGGAGACCGCGCTGCACAGCCGCAAGGCCGCAGTGAAGTTCCTCCCGCTCGTCGGCAGCATCTTCGTCTACATCCTGATCAGCAACTTCATGGGCCTCGTCCCGGGCTTCCTGCCCCCGACGGCATCCGTGTCGAACAACATGGCGATCGCCCTGGCGGTGTTCGTCGTCTTCAACTGGTCGGGCATCAAGGAGCACGGGCTCTTCGGATACCTGAAGACCCTGGGCGGCCCGGTGCCGTTCATGGCTCCGTTCATCTTCGTCGTCGAGACGCTGTCGCTGTTCATCCGGCCGCTGACGCTCTCGCTTCGCCTGGCGATCAACATGTTCGCCGATCACCTCTTGCTGGGCGTGTTCTCGGACCTTGTTCCGTACCTCGTGCCCGGCGCTCTCGTGGGCCTTGGATCGTTCGTCGCGTTCGTCCAGGCCTTCGTCTTCATGCTTCTCACGGTCGTCTACATCGCGCTGGCCACCAGCCACGACCACTGAGTCTTCACCCCGTTTCTCTCTCGTCTCGCTGACGCTGACCCTGGAGCCCAGAATGAAGTCCTGGACCAAGTACCTCGCCCTCGCCGCCGCCACGGTGGTCCTGTTCCTCGTCTCCGAGCCCGCCTTCGCTCAGGACGCTGCCGGCTCCGCTCGCAGCGGCATGGGCCTCGGTGTCGGCCTCGCCATGGGCATCGCTGCCCTGGGCGCCTCGCTCGGACAGGCCCGCGCCGCTGCTGCTGCGCTCGAGGGCTCCGCCCGCAACCCGCAGATGGCTGCCAAGCTGCAGACCATGATGATCATCGGCCTCGTCTTCATCGAGACGCTGGTGCTCTTCACGTTCGCGTTCCCGTTCGCGGTGAACGGCGCCATCTCCTGATGACGCTACGCGGGCCTCGGTCCGCGTTCAACAGCACATGAGGCCTCCTGGGTTGCGTCCCGGGAGGCCTCGTCGCGTCTGGAGCCGTTATCTTGCGGGCCCTGGAGGAATGATGCTTCCGATCCTGCTGATCGCCGCGTGTGGCGAGAAGAACACCGAGCCCGCCCCGCCCCCTGTCGGGTGGCATGCCGAAGAAGGCTGGTCCGCCCCCTGCTACTTCCCGCCGGACTTCGACAAGCTCGAGTCCGCCGAGGGCGTCTCGGCTCGCCGTCTGGCGCGCCAGGCCGCGCTCGAGGGCATGAAGAGCCAGTGGCTCGGCGAGCGGGACGACGGCGTGTCGTTCAGCCCCGGCACGGTCGAGGACATCGAGACCGTCCTTCTGGGTCGGCCCGAGCAGATCGAGGTCGTCAGCCGGAAGAACCTGGAGATGTGCAAGCCGGCCATGACTGGCGGAAGCGATGACAGCTGGAACGACTGGCTTCGCGGGCTGCCCGGTGCGCTCACCGAAGGCGAGTGCATGCTGCCGTTCACCTACACGATGTTCGACTACCTCGACATCGGCGCGGGCTGGCACATGAGCCTGCCGGTGTGCGCGGGCGACCTGGTCGTCATCAAGGCCACCTCGGGCGACAAGTACCGGGTGAGCGAGTCGGGCGACTGGATCAACGCCGAGGGCGTGCCCGGCACGAGCGGTGTCGCCAGCGGGCTCCCGTGCGATCTCGAGCTGTGTGGCGAGGGCATGCTCGTCGGTCGCTTCACCAGTGACGACGGGCACGAGGACATGTTCCCGATCGGCACGGGCACGACCTACAAGCCGACCGCCAACGGCACGATCTCGGTCACGATCAACGACACGACCTACTACGACAACGCCTGGTACAAGAGCGGGGGCATCACCGACCGGACCGGCGTGACGTTCTCGCCCGGCCAGTAGCGGTAGACTCCGCGCCGTGTCCGGCATCGGCAAGAAGCTCGCGTTCGCGCTCGTCGTGGTGCTCCTGTTCTTCGGGGGCACCGAGGGCGCTCTGCGCGTGCTCGATCTGCCCGAGATGGCCGCTGACGCCCAGTTCGCCCACGCGAGCGTCTACTGGCAGTACGACGGGGACCTGAAGGAACAGGCCACCGCACACCGCGAGGTGAACGGCACGTTCCCGGTGAGCACCGATCCGAACGGGCTGCGGCCGCCGATCCACGACGTGGACAAGCCGGACGGCGTGTTCCGGGTCATGGCGCTGGGTTGCAGCACGACCTTTGGCTGGGGCGCTGACGACGATGGGACGTACCCGGCCCACCTCGAGCGGATCCTGCACGAGAAGGGCCACACGACCGTCGAGGTCATCAACGGCGGACAGCCCGGCTACACGACGTTCCAGGGTCTGTGGCTCTGGGACGAGGTGCTGAACGAGTACACGCCCGACCTGGTGCTGCTCGGCTTCATCGTCCAGGACGCCCGCAAGGCGGCGTACTCGGACCTGTCCCAGGCGCTGATGCAGGGCGAAGCGGACTTCCTGAAGCGCAACGTGCTCTACAAGTGGCACTTCTACCAGATGCTCAAGCAGGCCACGGGCACGGTCCAGGTCCGCACCAAGGAGCGCGCGCAGGGCTCGGGCGAGGGCACCTACCGCGTCGGTCCGGAGAACTACCTGGCCAATCTGCGCGAGCTGCGCGCCAAGATCGAGGCCAATGGCGGTCAGGCTGCCCACATGGGCTACCCGCTCGAGGTCGTCGGCTACACCGAAGAACACCGTCGGCTCCTGCGGCTCGAGGCCCAGAGCGCCGGCATCCCGCACTTCGATCCCAGCGAGCAGGTCGCTCGCGAGGTCGGACGCCGGGAGCTCTACTTCCCGCAGGATCGCGGACATGCCAATGGCGATGGCAACGAGCTGATCGCCCAGCTGGTCGCTGACTGGCTGATCACCGAAGGACTGGTGCCATGAGCTCGACCGAAGAAAAGCGCGACTGCTGTCTCGTCCTGCTTGTCCTCAACGAGATCGACGGCCTGCGGGCCTGCTGGGACGACCTGCCCCTCGAGCACTTCCGCGAGGTCGTCGCCATCGACGGCGGCAGCACCGACGGCACGGTGGAGTTCCTGACCGAGCGCAACATCCCGATCCGCACCCAGAACATCCCCGGCCGCGGCGTCGCGTTCCGGGTCGCTGCGGACGCCTCGGCCGCTGAACGAATGGTCTTCTACAGCCCCGACGGCAACGAGGACCCCGCGGACATCGAGCGGCTGGACGACCTGTTGCTCCAGGGCGCGAAGCTGGCGATCGCCTCGCGGTTCGCCGTCGGCTCGGTCAACGAGGAGGATATCCACAGCTTCCGGCCGCGCGCCTGGGTCAACCAGACGCTGACGCGCATCGCCAACGTCGCGTTCAATGACGGCGGCGAGTTCGTGACCGACACGATCAACGGCTTCCGCGCCATCCGCCGGAAGGACCTGCTGTCGCTCGACACCAGCGTGAAGCGGTTCCCCATCGAGTACCAGATGTCGATCCGCTGCATGCAGCGAGGCTGGAGGATCGCCGAGCTCGCGACCATCGAGGGCCAGCGGGCCGGCGGCGAGAGCAAGGCGATCAGCTGGCCGGTCGGCAAGGACCACCTGAAGGTCCTGTTCAGCGAGATTCATCGGTCGCGGTGGCTGAAGGGCAACGTCCGAGCCTGACGGTGCGCTCCGATCGTTCGGTCGGGCCGGACGGCGATTACCCCGAATTGCGCCGCTCCGATCGCTGGGCAGGCTGCGCCGTGGGATTTCACGGGGTCCAGGACGGTGAGTGACGCGTTCGCTCTTGGCGTCCTGACGGCGAGTGGGTCCGTCATCACCCTTGGAGTCTTGAACATGCGTGCTGTCGCCCTGCTGATCGGCATCGAGTCCTACCCCCATCCCAGCGCCGCCCTGCCCGGTGCGCGTCACGACGTCGAGCGCATGCGCGCCTGCAGCGTCGCGCTCGGTGTCGCTGCGTCCGACTGGGCGATGGTGTCGAGCGAGGGCGCCCAGCTGACGATGCGCGAGCTGCGCGAGCGGCTCGATGGGGCTCCGAAGCGTGATCTCACCTTGCTCTTCGACGCCTGTGTCGACACGAGCCTCGACCTGGCGGCGCTGCTGCCCCAGGACGCGGTGCTCTACCTGGGCACCGACGCCACCCCTGAGCTGCAGCTCGGTCGGACCCGTCAGGGCGCGCTGTCCTGGGCCCTGGCGACGGTGCTCGAGCGGTGGACGTGGGAGCAGGGGGGGGCCCGACGCCAACACGGCCGTGGTCGCCGCCGCTCGGCTGCTGGACGCGCTCCAGACTGGCGTGGACCTGCGCGTGAGCCCACGGATCCGCACCGCGGCCTTCCTCGAGGGGCGTGCGGGTGCGCGGACCGAACCGGCGCCGCCGGTGGCGCTGCGGCAGCTCGATCCGGGAACCGGCGGGTACAAGGCCGAGGACGCCAACGGCAACGAGATCGGCTGGGTCTTTGTCCCGGTCGCGGCGGTCGATGAGGTCTGGGACGTTGCGGCATTCCCGAACGTGTGGTGGCTGCGGGCGCCGACGGCGAAGCCTCCGGGCCCCGGGAACGCCCACGTCAGGTTCACCGGTGCCGCTGGAGCGTTTCCGCAGCTCGGCGGCAGCGCCAAGGTCTACAAGGGCGTGAAGCACGGTGCCTCGGGCAACCCCATCGCGGGCCAGGTCGTCTTCATGGTTCTGCCGACCGGGAGCTGGCCCGAGGAGCCCGACTGGTACGTGCGGAACTCCACCACGCTGACGAACAACGTCATCAAGCTCGGCTCCGGCGAGTCGATCCGCTTCGCCAAGCTGGGGGGCCCGCCGACGGGCCAGGTCATCAAGGGGACCTGAGCACCGAGCGGACGAGGCGGATCCCGACGACGCCCATCCGGCGCTCGGGGTTCGCCGCGAACCGGGCCGCCGCGCGGGCGTAGTGCAGGCGGTCGACGTGCGAGCCGCCGCGCACGATGCGGTAGCTCGGGTCGTTCGGGGCGAAGGTGTCCTGGCACCACGTGCGGCAGTTCCCGCACAGGTCACGTGCGCCGTAGGGGCTCTCGTCGTACGCGCTCGTTCCAGCCCGCCACATCCGCGGCGGGCCCGGGCGCGAAGCGCCGATCGCGGTGAACGAGGCGTCGGGGTGGTTGCCCCAGGTGAAGTGCCGGCCGTCGACGCCGCGCGCTGCCTTCTCATACTCGAGCGCGGTCGGGAGCCTGCTGTCGGACCACGCGGCGAACTTCGCGGCGGCCGTCCAGCTCACCATCTCCATGGGCTGGTCCAGCTGGAAGGCGGGCCCGACCATCAAGACGCCGCCTTCGTCGATGATCGGTTCGAACCGTTGACCGTCCGGGCCTGGTGTGACGAGGTCGGGGTGATCCTGCGCGAACGGGAGGTACTCCCCGACTGTCGTCGCCGTCCGTCGGATCAGGAAACCGTCGAGCCACGGCGTCGACGCAGGGTGGCCGTCCGCGGCCTTGTCGTCCCCGCCCGCCAGGAACGGCCCGGCGGGCACATAGCACCACCCGGGTGGCACATCGGGCAGGGGGATCGGAGCCCGAGCGACCCAGGCGGCGCCTCGCCGGATCGTCACCGGGTAGCGCACATGCTCGCGCCCTTCGCGGCGCAGGGTGACGACGAAGCTGCCCGCGGGGAGGTCGACCGAGATGGGGGTGGGGCCCAGCTCGGTCTCCTCGTACGGCTGCAGGCGCCGGTCGATCTCGCGGTACTCTTGGATGACGGCCCGGACCCCGCTGGGCTCGGTGTCGAACTCCAGTCGGCCGAGTCCTCGCAGCAGAGCCTCGTGCCGACCCGTGTCGTGCTTCTTCAGCAGCCCAGTGGCGACGGCTGCGGCCGTCCTGTCCGAGCGCCGGTCGGCGTCCTGCAGGTCCTCGGTGTACAGGTCGGCCAGCTCGTCGTGGGCCTCGGCGCAGGTCGCGTCCAGGTTCAGGGCGCCGTGCAGGGCCTGCAGCTGCTCGGACCGGGCCAGCGCCACCCGACGACGCAGGCGACGAGCCTTGTCCTCCAGCGTCCAGCCAGCCCGCTTCGCGTCCGAGTCGGCGTGGGGGGCCAGCCCGCCCAGGATCCCGCGGGCCTCGCCGTCCAGGACCCGCGCGCGGTCCTCGAGGTCCCGGATCTCGGCCCAGCGCGGCTGGACCTCCTGGACCATCTCCTTGGCCTGCTCGGGAGCCAGGAAGCCCTGTGTGCCGATGACGGTGCCGACCTGGGTCGCGGGACCGGAGCGCGCTCCGCCCAGCTCGCCCAGCCCTTCGACCTTGGCGATCCCCCAGTCGATCAGACGCACCTCGCCGTATCGACCCAGGATGACGTTCGCGGGCTTGACGTCCCGGTGGACCACGCCGCGCTCGTGGGCGTGCGATGGCCAGCGAGACGGTCATCAGGGCCTCGAGGTGCCGCCGCAGCGCGCGCTCGTCCCGGGTGCCCCGCCAGCTGACGATGACCTTGTCGAGGGTCGAGCCAAGCACCAGCGGCATCGTGAACCAGGGCCGCCCATCCTCCAGCGTGCCGACGTCGATGATCGCGACGATCGCGGGGTGATCGAGGCGCGCCTGGGTATTGGCCTCGCGCTCGAAACGAGCCAGCGCGTTCTGCGAGCAAGCGGCGGGCAGGACCTTGGCGGCCAGGATGCGGTCGAGCCGGACGTCCCGCACTTTCCAGACGTCGCCCATGCCGCCGGACGCGTGGTGCTCGACCACGTCGTAGCGCTCGCCGAAGGCGGGCCACAGGCGCTCGATCTCGGCGCCAGAGACCTCGCCGGTGTCGATGGTGCCGATCGTCCCGAACGGGTCGGGTTTAGACTTCCGCGCCACAGGAAAAGGGTGCCGGAGCCGTCATGGCGATCCTGGAGAACCGACACAGCGGGGCGCGCGTCGTCCTGAGGAGTGAGACCACCATCGGCCGGTCGCGGCAGTGTGTGCTGCGCCTCGACGAGGGCCGTGTCTCCGGGCACCACGCGCTGGTCCGCTGGGCCTCGAGCCGCTGGGAGCTCCGCGATCTCGGCAGCCGCAACGGGACGTACGTCGACGGAGCCCTGGCTCGGGAAGCCACGCTCCGGATCGGCGCGGTCATCGGGTTCGGCCGGCCCGACGCGGAGTGGGAGGTCCTGAGCACCACCGCTCCGGGCCCGATCGCGGTCGACGACGAAGGCCTCCTGACGACGGCCCACGGCGGCCTCCTGGTCATCGAGCACGGCGAGCAGGCCGTGGCGGTCTGGGCAGAGCACGGCGGCTGGGTCCTCGAGGACCACCTGGGTGAGCGGCGCGAGGCGCCCCCCGAGGTCGTGGTCGGCGGAGCGCACTTCAGCCTCGATCTCCCGACGCCGAGCCGCCGCACCATCGACGAGGTGCCCCTGCGCTGCTCGACCGCGGCGTTCCGGTTCCACGTGCCGAAGAACGAGGAGGGCATTCGACTGGTGGTGCTGATGCGGGACGAGCCGCTCGTCTCCACGACGTCCGCGGTCGTCGAGCTGCTCTACCGGCTGGCCCGCGCGCGCGCCGACCAGAGCGCGCTCGCTCCTGCGGAGCAGGGGTGGGTGCTCACGGACGATCTGGTGCGCGCTCTGGGCTACCGGGACCGGCGGCACCTGGCGGTCGTGGTGCACCGTGCCCGTCGAGTCGCTGCCCAGGCGGGTCTCACGGATGCCAGCGACGTCGTCGAGCGCGACCAGTCGACCGACTCGCTGCGCTTCGGCGGCATCGACGTCGGGTTCGAGCGGGCGTGACCGGTACACTTCCCGCCGTGGCACACCTGGATGCGATCCACCGGCTCATCGAGGCCGAGATGGAAGGGCTCCCCGTCGAGGAGCACGACCCCACCAAGGGCCTGCCGTTGCAGGTCGTCAGCTTCGGCGCGCGCGAGGTCAACGCGGCGATGGAGTGCATGGTCACCACCTGGGTGACGATGGGCCGCCGGGTCTACGACTTCGAGGACCAATGGGCGCGCTACTGCGGCTGCACCCAGGGCGTCATGTCCAACTCGGGCAGCTCGGCGAACCTGCTGATGCTCGCGGCGCTCGTCGAGACCGGACAGCTCTCCCGCGGGGACGAGGTCCTCGTCCCAGCCGTCGGCTGGAGCACCTCGCTGTTCCCTGTCGCCCAGGTCGGGCTCGTCCCGATCCTGGTCGACGTCGAGCCCGACACGCTGTGCATCGATCCGGCTCGCGCGCGCGAGGCGATCACGCCGAAGACGAAGGCGGCCCTCGCCGTGCACCTCCTCGGTCAGCCCGCGGACGTCACCGCGCTCCAGGACATGGGGCTGCTCGTCGCCGAGGACGCCTGCGCGGCCCCGGGCGCCGAGCGCGATGGACGCCGGGCCGGCTCGATGGGCGTGGGCGGCACCTTCTCGTTCTTCTTCAGCCACCACCTGACCACCTGCGAGGGCGGCATCACCGTCTTCCGCGACCCGGTCCTCGCCGACGCGGCTCGCTCGCTCCGAGCCCACGGCTGGGTCCGTGAACGCAGCGACAGGGAAGCCCACGTCGCGGCGCACCCCGAGATCGACGAGCGCTTCCTGTTCGTCTCCTCGGGCTGGAACCTGCGGCCGACCGAGATGGCGGGGGCCATGGGTCAGGAACAGCTCAAGCGGCTCCCCGCCTGGATCGAGCGTCGTCGTCGCAACCACGGCTCGTGGTGCGAGATGCTCGCTGACACGCCTGGTGTGACCGTCCTCCCGGAGCTCCCGGGCCAGGTCCACGCCAGCTTTGCCTTCCCCTTGCTGCTGGACGCAGAGATCGACCGTGCCGCGTGCATGCGACACCTCGAGTCCCGCGGCATCTCGACCCGCCCCATCTCGGGCTCGAACCTGGCTCGCCAGCCAGCCTTCGAGCGCGTGGTCGGGGCTCGCGTCGGAGGACCGCTCCCGGTCGCCGATCGGGTCCACACGCACGGGCTGTTCGTCGGGAACAGCCACGCCTTCGGAGACGGCCATGGGCTGCTCCTGAAGGACGCACTCGAGGAGTTCTTCCGTGGCTGACATCCTGATCACCGGTGGCGCTGGCTTCTACGGCAGCATCGTCGCGCGCCGGCTGCTGGCGTCTGGGCACAAGGTCCACGTCATCGACAACCTGATGTACGGCCCGCTCCCGCTGATGGAGCTGTTCATCAACCCGAACTACACGTTCACCAAGGGCGACGTGCTCGACCGCGAGCTGATGAAGCGGGTCGCCGCCGGCAAGGACTTCGTCGTCCATCTCGCCGCCCTGGTCGGGTACCCGCTCTGCAAGAAGGAGCCGGAGCGCGCTCGCCAGGTCAACGTCGGCGGCACCAGCTCGGTCATCTCGGCGCTCGACGGGCAGACCAAGCTCATCTACGCGAGCACGGGCAGCAACTACGGCGAGGTCGAGGGCATCTGCACCGAAGAGACGCCGCTCAACCCGCTGTCGCTGTACGGCGAGACCAAGACCGAAGCCGAGTACATGTGCATGGGCCGCGGCAACTGCGTCAGCTACCGCTTCGCCACCGCGTTCGGGCTGTCGCCTCGGCTCCGCCTGGACCTGATGATCAACGACTTCACGTTCCAGGCGCTCGTGAATCGGTACCTGGTCGTCTACGAGAAGCACTTCCGGCGGACGTTCATCCACATCCAGGACATGGCGCGCTGCGTCGAGCACACCGTCGACAACTTCGACGTGATGCGGAACAACGTCTACAACGTCGGCGACGACTCGATGAACTTCACCAAGGAGGACATCGTGCTCATGCTGCGGAAGAAGATCGACTTCATGTCGCACTTCGCCGCCATCGGCGAGGACGCCGACAAGCGCGACTACGAGGTCAGCTACGAGAAGATCCGGAAGGTCGGCTTCCGGACCGAGATCTCGATGGAGCAGGGCATGGACGAGCTGATCGCCGGCCTGTCGCTGCTCGAGGTGCGCAAGCCCTACAGCAACGTCTGATGCGGGTCGTCGTGACCGGCGGCGCGGGCTTTCTGGGCTCGCACGTCGTGGACCGCTTCCGTGCCCGAGGCGACGACGTCACCGTGCCTCGCAGCGCGACGCACGACCTGCGCCGACGCGAAGCCTGCACCCGCCTGTTGACCGAGGCCCAGCCCGACCTGGTGGTCCACTGCGCCGTGAACGGCGGAGGCATCGGGTACATGCGCCAGCACCCCGGCTCGGTGCTGTACGACAACGTCACGATGGGCACCGAACTCCTCGAGGCCTGTCGGGTGGCCGAGGTCGCGAAGTTCATCGGCGTCTCGAGCGTCTGCGCGTACCCCCGCATCGTGCCCATGCCGATGCGCGAGGAGAGCCTGTTCGAGGGCTACCCCGAGCCCAACAACGCCACCTACGGGCTGTCCAAGCGGATGCTCATGGAGCAGGGCAAGGCCTACAAGGCCCAGTACGGCATGAGCTCGGTGTTCCCGATGCCGACCAACCTGTACGGGCCGCGCGACGACTTCGACCCCGAGCGCAGCCACGTCGTGCCGGCGCTCATCCGGAAGTGCCTCGAGGCGCGCGACCGGGGGGACGACCACATCACGGCCTGGGGCACCGGCTCGGCCACGCGCGAGCTGTTGTTCGTCGAGGACTGCGCCGACGCGATCCTGGCGATGGCGGACCGGTGGGACGACCCGGCGCCCGTGAACATCGGCAACGGCCAGGAGTTCACGATCAAGGAGCTCGTCGAGACGGTGGCCGAGGTCTGCGGGTTCGAGGGCGAGGTCCGCTGGGACACCACCAAGCCCGACGGTCAGCCGCGCAAGTGCCTCGACACGTCACGGGCCCGGGACGGGTTCGGCTGGGAGGCCCAGGTCGATCTGCGCCAGGGGCTCGCTCGGACCGTCGCCTGGTACGAGCAGCAGGGCTAGCCCGTCCGAGCTGGCCGCCCGAGCTGTCCTCCTGAGCTAGGGCAGCAGGTAGATCACACCCGCGGCGGCGAAGGCGCTGACGGCCGCCGCTCCGATCAGCCACATCAGACCGGACGTCGCGGCGTCGAGCGAGTTGTCGTCGTCGGCGTACTGCAGCGGCCACTCGTCGGGCTCGGGCAGGGCCTGCTGGGAGAGCCCGTGCAGGGTCTCCATCAGGATCTCGAGGGCCGCCGCCTGCTCCGCCTTGAGTCGCTCGAACCGCAGACCTGACAGATCGGTCCCGTCGTTCGCGCGGCGGGTCCACTGCTGGCGAGCGCGGACGTGCACGCTCTCGGTGCCCACGCGCAGCCTCATGAACACGGGCCCCTTCGGGTTCGGGACCGAGCCCTTCACCGACATCCCGCCCACGGACAGATCGTGGGTGGACCAGCTGCCCGACCGGCCGCCCTGGGACCAGGCCACGAACACCAGCGTCAGCAAGCGATCGTGCGCTCGGATGATGGGGATGGCGGTCGCGGCTTCGTTCATGTCGCTGATTGTCACCGGGATCTGCACCAACGCTCATTTCGGAACGCTTTCGCGGGCGCGATACGATCCCCGACGTGATCGTCCTCCTCCTCCAGATCGGGTGCCTCGAGCGGGTGACCGGTGAGCCCCGTCCGCTGCCCGAAGCCTTCACCGCACAGGCCGAAGAGGAAGCCGAGAACGGGCCGGAGCACCAGGAGATGACCCATGGCGAGGGCGACCCGAGCAAGGGGCCCTTCGCCGACTTCGATGGCACGCTGCTGCCGGTCAAGGGTGTGCTGATCAGCGATCACGAGCTGGCGGTCGATGTCGACGTGCTCGCCCCGGACCCCAGCGCAGAGGGCGGTTTCGCCCAGCTTGGGAAGCTCCTGTTGGCGGGCCCTGGCGAGTTCGCGTTCGAGGCCCCCGAGGGCTTCGGCTCGATCACGCTCCAGGCATTCCAGGACCTCGAGGGTGACGGCCCGGGCGACGACGACCCGTTCGGGGTGACCACGGTCATCGTGACGGACGACGCGCCCGAGCTCGTCGAGCTGACCCTGGTGCTCGGCGGACGCGAACTGGCCAACATGTCCGCGGGGGCCGCCCCGAGCATCTTTGGCGAGCACGACGGCGAGTGGACGACGCTCACGGGCACCGTCACGAGCGAGTCCGATCACGGGGTGGACTTCGACGTGCGGGTCGTCGCCGAGGACGCGGGGCCGTCGGGCGACAACTACCTGGGCAAGATCCAGTTCGCGGGCCCCGGCGAGTACGCCACGCAGGTGCCCCGCGGGTACGGCACGCTCCGCATGCAGGTCTTCCAGGATCTCGCTGCGGACGGACCCTCCGCCGCCGACCCGTTCGCCGCCGTCGAGGTCGCGATCGGCTCGGACGACCTCGTGAAGCTCGACATCCCGCTCGTCGTCGGAGGCTACGCGCTCGCCACCCAGCCGTCCGGCGGCAACAACGCGGCCGCGGGGGCTCCCGGGGGCGATCCTCAGGCCGGAGCACCGGGGCCCGCCGGCGGCATCGCGCAGGCCCTGTTCCCGGACCTCTCGGATGCCGTTCGGATTTCGGGCACCCTGTCCGCCGAAGGCTTCGATGACAACGCGATCATCGACGTCGACGTCTTCGCCGTCGACACCGAAGGACACGGCGGTCGCCGCTACCTCGGGAAGGTCAAGGCGTCGCCTGGCGCGTGGTCGTTCGACGCGCCGCGGGGCTTTGGCGACCTGGAGCTCGAGGCCATCATCGACAGCGATGGGGATGGCCCCACACCTGGCGATCCGCGGGGTGTCTTTTCGGGCAACCCGCTGCGTGTTGGAAAGGCCGACGTGACCGGCGTGGACATCGCGGTCGCCGCGGGAGGCTGAGCCGGCCGGAAGCGCGCCTCGCGCGGTGGTATCCTCCGCGGCCGGAGGACTTCCATGCGACGGATGCTTGCCCTGCCGATTGGTGCAGCCCTGTTCTGGAGCGCGGACGCACGCGCACAGGACTTCGACCCGGATGCCGCGGGCGATCTGGTCATCACTGAGTTCATGCCCGAGCCCCAGAAGGTGGCCGACTACTACGGCGAGTGGTTCGAGATCACGAACGCCTCGGACAAGCTCAAGGACTTGAACGGTCTGGTCGTCCAGGACGACGCGGGGACCGAGATCATCGCCATCACCGAGCCGTCGCCGGGTGCCTTGCGCATCCTCCCCGGCGAGTCGCTCGTCTTCGGCGTCTCGGACGAGCAGGACGACGAAGAGTCCGGATACAACGGGAACATCCCGGTCGACTACGTCTACGACTTCCAGGACTTCCAGCTCGACCGGAGCGCCGACAGCATCGTGCTCGTCTGGGGCACGGACACCATCGACGAGCTCATCTGGACCTCGGCCTGGGGGGTCTCCCAGACCGCTGCCTTCCAGGTGGGACCGCAGGCCACGCTCGAGTGGGCCAACGACCTGAACGTCAACTGGTGTGACGCCGACCGGTACATCGATGGCGTCGGCCTGTTCGGTACGCCTGGCGACACCAACGACTACTGCAACGACGCCGGCCAGGACGACGACGGCGACGGGTACAGCGAGCAGCAGGGCGACTGCGACGACTCCGACCCGTACGTGAACCCCGGCACCGTCGATGGCGCCGGCGACCCCTTCGGGAACGCCGACGACGACGCCGACTGCGACAACGTCCGCGACGACGGCCTGACCGACGATGATGGTGACGGGTACAGCGAGGTCGACGGCGACTGCGACGACACCGACCAGAACATCAACCCGTCGAAGTCCGAGGGCAAGAACCCGGACGGCATCGACAATGACTGCAACTGCTGGATCGACGACGTCGACGGCGACGGCGACGGCTACCCCAACTTCGACGACAGCGAGTACGACCCGTACTCCGACCCGGTCGTCGAGAGCATGTTCTGCGACCCCGAGGAGGTGGGCGACTGCCTGGACGACGGCGAGATCGATGGCGTGACCGCCGTCGAGATCAACCCGGGCGCGACCGAGGTCCCCTACAACGGCGTCGACGAGGACTGCGACGGCGTCGACCTGTGCGACGTCGACATGGACGGGTACGACTCCGAGCTGTGCGACGGCGGCAACGACTGCAACGACGACAACGAGCTCATCCACCCGGGTGCCGCGGACGAGAACGGCGCCGCCGACGGCATCGACAACGACTGTGACGGCATCATCGACAGCCCGGACCGGGACGGCGATGGCTGGATGGTCAGCGACGGGGACTGCGACGACCAGAACGCCGAGGTCAACCCGGCCGTCGAGGAGCTCTGTGACGACTTCCTCGACAACAACTGCGACGGTTTCTACAACGAGAACTGCGACTACCCGGCGCTGACGGCCAGCGCTCAGGGCGGCTCGATCCTCGGTTGTTCCGCGCTCGGGGTCGCCGGCACCGGCGGGCTCGCCGCGCTCTCGCTCCTCTCCCTGCTGTTCCGCCGCCGCGAGTAGACGACCATGCTGCATCTCCTCTTCGGACTGGCCACCGCCCAGGACGCCCAGACGGTCGACATCGACCGCTTCAAGCCCCCCGCCGATCACTACGGCTACCTCGCGACCGAGAGCGCCGAGACCCTCGGCCACCTCCAGGTCGGAGTCGGTCTGTGGGCGAACTACGCCAACGACCCCGTGGTGCTCGTCGACCAGGACGGCGAGCGTGTCGGTGTCCTCGCCGACGGCACCGGCGGTCCGGTCGAGCAGCGCATGGTCGCCAACGCCCAGCTCGGCATGGGGTTCACCGACTTCATCTCGATCACGGGCGACCTGCCCATCATCCTCTGGCAGCAGGGCTACAAGGTCGATGGCCTGACCCAGCTCGACTCGCCGGGGCCCATCACGGCCTCGGGCCTGGGCGACCTGCGCGTCACTCCCAAGATCGCGCCCGTCTCCCGTGATGAGTTCCCCGTCGGGCTGGCGCTCTCGGTCCCCGTCGGCCTGCCCACGGGCACCGACAACAGCTTCATGAGCGAGGACGCGTTCACCGTCCAGCCCACGCTCGTGCTCGAGGCCAGCGACGACAGCGTCTGGCGCCGTCAGTACAAGTGGCGTGCCGCCCTGAACCTGGGCTACCTCGTGCGCCCCGCAGACCGCGCTCGCGACGTCCAGACCGGAAGCGCGCTCGTCTACAAGGCGGCCATCGGCTACCGCGTGGCCGACCCCGCCGAGATCATGCTCGACGTCTATGGCCAGAGCTGGGGCGCCCAGAAGAACCAGGCTCCGCTCGAGGCGGCGCTCGGCGCCAAGTTCCTCATCGGCCCCTGGATGACCGCCAACGTCGGCGCCGGTTTCGGGCTCGTTCCCGGGCTCGGGAGCCCCGACTACCGCGCCATCGTCGGCCTCACCGCGGCGCCCAGCTTCGACGCCAACGCGCGCGACACGGACAAGGACGGCGTGCCCGACGGCACGGACCGCTGCCCGAAGCACGCCGAGGACCAGGACGGCTTCCGTGATGACGACGGCTGCCCGGACACCGACAACGACGGCGACGGAATCGAGGACGCGATCGATCGCTGCCCGATGGATCCCGAGGACGACGACGGGTTCATGGACAACGACGGCTGTCCCGAGGCCGACAACGACAACGACGGCGTCAGTGACCTGAACGACCGATGCCCGAACCAGGCCGAAGACCTGAACGGGTACAAGGACGAAGACGGCTGCCCCGACGTCGCCGACAGCGATGGCGACGGCTTCAACGACGACGTCGACCGCTGCCCCTACGACGCCGAGGACATGGACGGCGTGGAAGACAACGACGGCTGTCCCGACGAGGACCGCGTCGTCGTCAAGGAAGGCCGCATCCAGATCAACGAGAAGATCTACTTCGAGTCCGGCAAGGCGGTCATCAAGACCGAGTCCTACGACCTGCTCGACGAGATCGGCCGTGTGGTCCAGGCGAACCCGCAGCTCCTGATCATCCGCGTCGAGGGTCACACTGACTCCGACGGCTCCGATGTGGCCAACCTCAAGCTGTCCGGGAACCGGGCCGCGGCGGTGAAGGACTACCTGGTGACCAAGGGCGGCGTGGAAGCTTCGCGACTGTCGAGTGTTGGACTCGGCGAGTCGTCCCCCATCGACACGAACGACACCGACGCCGGCAAGGCCAACAACCGCCGCGTCGAGTTCATCATCATGAAGGAATCCAAATGACCCTCCGTTCCGCCGCCGCGCTGGCTGCCCTGTTCTTGATTCCCAGCGTCGCGCTCGCTGGGGCGCAGGTCTCCACCCACAAGAAGGAGACCAAGAAGGGCGCGAACTACTACGCCGGGAACGCCGCCATCGACGGCAAGCTCGAGACCGCCTGGATCGTCCCGGGCGAGTCGCCGAACCGCGGCGAGTGGATCATGATCGACGTGCCCAAGGGCGAGATCGACAAGATCGAGATCTACCCGGGCTGGGGCAAGTCGGACGAGACCTTCACCGACCATCCGCGGGTCAAGCGCCTGCAGGTCGAGGTGCTCTGCTGCAAGGACAGCGAGAACGCCGAGACCACCGGCACCGCGCACATCGACGTCGAGGACAAGGCGGAGATCCAGATCATCGACATGGACAACCTGGGCATCGGAAACGAGCTCTTCGGCGGCTGGGTCAAGATCTCGGTCGTGGACATCCACGAAGGTGAGGACTTCCCGAACCTGGCGGTGTCCGAGATCCTGGTCCACATGACCGAGAACGACGTCGGGGCCCAGATCACGGACAGCTCGGCCGAGTCGGACCCGAAGCACATGGTCTTCGACGTCACCGACGCGAACAAGAAGACCTACTGGGTGACGCCTTCGGCTGGCGCCCACTTCACGTGGTTCGCCGAGGGCTTCGGGCTGTCGTCGATCACCCTCGATCACGTCGCCGGCCATGACCGGGTCAAGAAGGCCAAGCTCATCGTCGACGGCGAGCGCGAGTACGAGATCGAGCTGGCCGACGAGCCCTCACAGCTGGTCCGCGTGCCGTCCACGTTCGGTCACACCGGCGTCAGCACGTTCGATGGCGTCAAGCTCGAGGTGCTCGAGGTCTACGGCGACAAGGGCACGATCGCGATCAGTGAGATCAACGCCAAGTCGACCTTCTACGAAGGCCTGTAGGCCCTCGAGATGTGGCACGGTCCGGGTCGTCGCATCGACGGCCTGAACTTCCAGGAAGGCGTGGTCGTGATCTGGGCGGACCAGGTCGCGTTCCTGCCGACCCGACCCGAGAAGCACCTGGGCGCCGAGCTCGCGTGGAGCTCGGCGGGGTTCATCTCGCTGCGCGGCAAGGAAGCCAGCTACGACCTGGCTGGACTCTGGTCCCAGGGGCCTGAGCACTTCGAGGCCGAGGTCGCCAAGGTCGCCCGCGACCGCAGTCGAAGGCCGACTGCGAGGTCGTGGGGACCGGCAAGGCGCGTCTGTTCCGGCGAGGGAACGAGCAGCTGCTCGCCCAGTTCGTGATCCCGGACGAGGCCGTCGATAGCTGGACCATCGGCAAGGCCGAGTTCGATGCGGTGCGCCTGGCCAAGGTCATGGGCGTCATCAGCTTTTTTCCGGCGCTGTTCACCACCATCTGCGGGCTGGTCGCGTTCTTCGGGGACGACAAGAGCGTCTACTGGGGCATCCCGTTCTGGGGGATCCTCGTGGTCTTCGCCTGGGGTGGGTACGTGGTCGCGTACCTGCGCCACAAGCGGGAACAGGCCTAGCGAGTCAGGGCTTGGCCTTGTCGATGGTGGTCCGGACCACCAGCTCGTAGAGCCCGTCGGGGAGCCCCCACTTCGCCAGTCGCCGGACGACCGTCGACGGCCCCATCGTGTGTCGGAACGCCGGCGAGGGGTCCGCCAGCACTCTGACGATGCGGTCGGCCACGTCCTGGGGGTCTCCGGCGCCGTCGATCGCCTTACCCGAGAGCGCCTCGAGCGCGCCGACGAGGGGGGCGTAGGGCGAGCTGGCGTCGCCGACCCCGTCTGCGATGCGCTTGTTCCGCCCGAAGATGTCGGTCTTGTACGGGCCGGGCTCGATGAGCACGGTGCGGATCCCAAAGGGCCGGACCTCGTGCCGGAGCGCCTCGGACAGGCCGCTCACGGCGTGCTTGGTGGCCGCGTACACGCCGAGGCAGGGCGTGGCCATGCGACCCGCCATGCTCGAGACGTTCACGATGCAGCCGTCGCCGTGCTCGCGCATCGACGGGATGACCAGGCGCGTGAGCTCCCAGAGTCCGAACACGTTCACCTCGAAGGTCCGGCGCCAGTCGGCCTCGGCGACCTCCTCGAGCGGGCCCGCCATCGCGATGCCGGCGTTGTTCACCAGTGCGTCCAGGCGTCCGTGCTCGGCCAGGATGCGCGCGACCACCGCCTTGCGCTCCTCGTCGACCGTGACGTCCAGCTGCACCGGGTGGACGGTCAGATCGCCAGCGGCTCGCATCAGATCGTCGGCGGTCGACACATCGCGCAGGCCGGCGTAGACGACGTGACCGGCTCGGGCTGCAGACACGGCGGTGAGGAGTCCGAAGCCCGAACGGGCGCCGGTGACGAGGACGATCATGGCTCTCGGCTATCACGCAGTGTTGTGGGTCGCGCTCGGGTGCGGGCCCTCGCCCGGCCAGCCGGCGAGCGTGCTCCTGGCGCGTCACCCAGAGCTGCTCGTCGAGCTCGAGCTGCCCGTGAGCACCCGGGCCGAGGTGCTGCCTGGCGGCCTGGACATCGACGGCTTCACACGCGTGCGAGAGCAGGACGGTCGGGTCGAGTGGGTCGTCGACCTGCCGTTCCGGTCGACCAGCTATTGGCGCGGCACCCGTACCCAGCCGCCTGGGATGCGAGTCACGGGACGCAAGTTCCGCGCGCGGTCCGACGACGTCGGTGGACTCAAGACGTGGTCGGTCCACGACGACCGGCTGTACATCGTGACGGCCTCGGACGACCCACCCTCGGCCCGGGCGGTCTGGCCGCAGGCGTGGGCCGATGAGAGGGGGCTGTCGCCGGCGACCGACGACCGCAGCGACGTGGACTTCGCGCTTCGGACGATGCCGACCGGGAGCGTCCGTGAGCACGGGCTCTACCTGCCGGCTCCCGGACGGGCGGTCTTCCAGGTCCAGGTGCCGCAGGACGGGCATCTGTGGACGCGGGTGCGGCTGCTGACGCCCGCGGTCCCCGGCGTCGTGGAGAGCGACGGAGCGAGCGTCCAGCTGCGCGTGGACGACGAGCTGGTCGAGACGTGGTCGCTGGTGCGCGGGGACTCCCGTCGCGTCGAGGCCGACCTGTCGGACTGGGGCGGACAGTCGGTCCGCCTCGAGTGGGTGACCGATCCGGGGCTCGAGCACGAGGCCGACCACGTCTTCCTCACCGAGCCGATCCTCTACACGCCGAGCGAGACCCCGCGCCGGGTGGGCATCGTCTTCGTCGACACGCTGCGTCGGGACGCGGTCGGTGTGTACGGGGACAGCCAGGCGACGCCCGCGATGGACGCGTTCGCCCGTGAGGCCCGGGTCTTCGACCAGGCTCGTGCCCCCGCGCCCTGGACGCTTCCTTCGGCTCGCGCGGCGCTGACGGGCCGCCATCCCCACCGCTGGGACGAAGGCGGACACGTGGGCGAGCTGCTGGCCGAGGACGGCTTCCTGACCGCGTCCATCGTCGCCAACAGCTACCTGACGGAGAACTTCGACGCGGGGGATGGCTGGACCGTGCACGACGGGCTGGTCGGGCGGGAAGCGAGCGCATCCGTGAAGCGTGCCCGGGACCTGCTCGAGCGGCACGAGGACCGCGATCTGGCCGTGATGCTCCACATCATGGAGCCGCACCTGCCGTACCCGCCGGCCGATGTGGGGCCGGCCCCCGACGGCCTCGAAGGGCTCATCGCCCCGGCGGCTGCCCAGGCTGCGTACGACGCCGACCCCGCCAACGCGGCGTACATCCGGGCGCGGTACCTGGCCGAGGTCGAGCGGGCGGACCAGGCGTTCGCCGAGCTCCTGGAGCTCCTGGGCCCGGGCGCCATCGTCGTGGTCTTCTCGGACCACGGCGAGGAGCTGTTCGAGCACGGCCGGATCGGTCACGGTCGCGGGCTGGTCGAGGAGCTGGTTCGGGTGCCCTTGCTCATCCGTGCCCCGGGGCTCCCCGTCGGACGCTCCGAGGTCGGTGCGACGCTCCAGGACATCGTGCCGACGCTCGCCCAGGCGCTGGAGCTGAAGGTCGAGGACGTCGACGGCGCCTCGCTCTACGACGAGATCGCGCGCCCCATCGCGCTGGGGACGCCGTTGTTCGGTGACGCCGCGGTGGGCGTTGTCTTCGCCGACCGGAAGTGGGTCGCCAGCGGCGCGACCGACGCGGCCTGGTTCTTGACCGACGACCCCAACGAGGACCAGCCTGGGCCCTCCGCCACCCGCGACCGGGACCGGCTCGCCGAGGCCCTGGGGATGCCGGTCCATCGCGTCATCCGGCTAGCCGGTCCCGGGGAGACCGCGCGGCTGCTGGGTGGCGGGCCGGTCAGCATCACGGTCCAGGGCGGCATCGAGGCGATCTGGACGCGGCCCGGCGAGACCTTCGAGTTTGTGGAGCCGAAGGCCGTGGGGGACACCGTCACCCTGCACCTGAAGAAGCACCCACGCGAGCTGTTCCTGCTGCCGAACGACCCGAAGGCGACCTGGACCGTCGAGGGCGGCACCGCGTCGTGGGTGTGGCGGCCGGTCGAGGGAGCCACGTCCCGCGAGCTGGACGACACGATCCGCCAGGAGCTCGAGGCGCTCGGGTACGTGGAGTAGAGCCCGTGAGGGCTGGCCGCTCTACAGGCCGACCATGCCCCACAGGATGGTCGCCCACCACGCCTCGTCTTCCGTCCGAGTGCGCGAGCCGCCACGGGCCTCGGGGTTCCACCAGTTGACCGCGTCGTTCACGTCGGTCCAGTGGTCGGCCCCCAGCAGGTCCGCCGCGCCGCTGCAGTCCTCGTCCAGGGTGCTGTCCGTGCTGTAGTCGTCGTCGTCCTCGCCGCCCCAGCACTCGTCGAAGCCGCCTTCGCCCGCAGCTTGTCGTCGCCTTCTTCGCCGAACAGGTTGTCGTAGCCGCGACCACCGTACAGCTCGTCGTCGCCTTCCTTGCCATTGAGGCGGTCGTCGCCCCAGCCTCCGTGGATGACGTCGTCGCCGTCGGGCGCCTCACGAGCGGCATCGCCCACGACTTCGCCGGGCTCCTCACCGTGCTCTCGATGTCAGCGGGCGCCTTGCGCACGGGGCTGTCGGAGTCCGAACGGCTCGAGGAACTCGACATCCTGCAGGAGGCCGTCGAGAAGGCGGCGGCGCTGACGCAGCGGCTGCGCTCCTTCGGCAGCCAGGGGGCGGTCGAGCGTCAGGTCGTGGACCTGCGCGAGCGCCTGGGGACCGCGGCGGGGCTCTTCGGCCGGATCACCGGGGGACGAGTCCGGCTCGAGGTGGACTTCGCGGACGTCCCGGTCCGGTCCTGCGTCGACGTGCTGCAGCTGGACCAGGTGATGCTCAACCTGGTGACCAACGCCCGCGACGCTGGGGCCACACGCGTCGTTCTGCGCGTCGGCCAGCAGGTGGCGGACGAGAGCATCATCGGCCTGAACGGCGTGCGCTGCGACCCCGGGGCCTACGCCTGCCTCGAGATCGAGGACGACGGCCAGGGGATGGGGCCGAGCACGCTGGAGTGCGCGTTCGAGCCGTTCTTCACGACCCGCTCGGAAGAGGGCGGGACCGGCTTCGGCCTCGCCACCGTCTGGGACAGCGCCAACAGGCACAGCTGGCCGTTCCAGGTCGACAGCCGGCCCCGGGTCGGGACCCGGTTCCGGTTCTGGATGCCACTGGCCAGCTGAGGAGCGATGCGCGCGCTCGCGTGCGGTTCACTCGATCCGTGGCCGCGAGCTGTCGCTAGGCTGGGTGGGTGGGGATCGAACGCGACGGACGGGAACGGAGACGGGTCGACAGCTCGTGGAGCTGAGGTACCCCGGAACTGGATGGGACGGCGGCGCTCTCCCACGACCTGGCGAACGGGTTGATGCCGCTCGAGCTGTCCCTGCGGCTCGTCGAGCCGGGGCTGGACGACGAGGCGCTCGCTCGGGCGCGTACGCTCGCGGCGAAGCTCCGCACCGGGCTCCGCGCCTCTGCGTCGGGCACGCGCCTTGAGTCTCGACTCCATCTGGCAGAGCTGGACTGGGTCATGCAGGGCCTCTCCCGGCATGCAGGTCGGTGCGAGGACCTCGGCTTCGCCCTCGCGGCCTGGAGTTGTCTCCGTCGAAGCTGGGTCGCCGCGTTGGAGCGCCCCGAGATCTCGCGGTCCTGGTGTGACGTGCACGCGCTGGCCGTCAAGGTCGCCGCGGCCCACAATAGTGTGCGGGTCCATGGCGAGCCGCTCATGGCCTGGGCTCCCCGCCGCTGGCTGGAGCGGACGCTGCAGAACCTGGTGTCCAACGCCGTCCGGCAGTCGAGCGACGTCGAGGTGCGCGTCTTCGGTGTCGTCGAGGTCCTCGACCGAGGGCCCGGAGTGCCCGCCGAGTTCGGCGACCGCATCTTCGAGGTCGGCGTGCGGGATGCGGCCTCGTCCGGAGCGGGCCGCGGCCTGGCGTTCGTCGCGGGGGTCGTGAAGCGCGAGCGCTGGACGCTCCTCGTGCTCGATCGGCCCGGTGGCGGCTCGGTCTTCCGGCTCGACCTCAGTCCAGGCCGAGCAGCCCCAGGCCCTGATAGGTCACGAAGCTGAAGATCCAGGCCAGCGCGGTCATGTAGCCGAACAGGAAGGCCGGCCATCGCCAGCTCTTCGTCTCTCGTTTCGCCGCCGCCAGGGTCGACATGCACTGGCACGCCAAGGCGATGAAGACCATCAGCGAGAGCCCCACGCGAGGCGTCCAGACCGCCGCGCCGTCCGTGCCGATCTCCAGCCGCATCCGCTCGCGCAGCGGGCTCGGGTCGTCCTCGTCCAGGTCCTCGATGGCGTAGACGACGCCCATCGTGCCGACGAACACCTCGCGCGCGGCGAAGGCCCCGACCAGCCCGACGCCGATCTTCCAGTCGAAGCCCAGCGGCTCGATGGCCGGCTCGATGGCGTGTCCCAGCTGGCCTGCCCAGCTCTGCTCGATGGCGGTGATGGTTCCGCTCGGGGTCTCGATGGGCTCGGCCCGAGGGAACGTGAGCAACAGCCACATCCCGATGGTGCACCCGAAGATGATGGTGCCCGCGTCCTTCAGGTAGTGCTTCGTCTGACGCCCGACCTGACGGAGGACGTCGGGGACTCGAGGGAGCCGGTACGGGGGGAGCTCGAGCAGCAGCGGGGCCGGCGAGGCCTTCAGCAGCGTCTTCGACATGACCAGGCCTGCGGCCAGCGCGATGACCACCGAGAACAGGTACATCGCCGTCATCATGAAGCCCTGGTTCGTGAAGATGCCCAGCACGGGCTTCGGCGAGAACAGGGCGGCGATGACCAGGCTGTAGACCGGGAGCCGAGCGGCGCAGGTCATCAGCGGCACGACCATCATCGTCAGGATCCGGTCCCGACGTCGGGTCATCGTGCGGGTCGCCGCGATGGCGGGGACGGCACAGGCGAAGCCCGACAGCATCGGGACGAACGCGCGCCCGTGCAGCCCGAGCGGCTTCATCACCCGGTCCATCAGGTAGGCGACGCGCGCCATGTAGCCGCTGTCCTCCATCACGCCGACCAGCAGGAAGAGCAGCCCGATCTGGGGCAGGAAGACGAGCACGCTGCCCAGCCCGCCGATGACCCCCTCGACCAGGAAGTCGCTCACGAGCCCGGTCGGCAGAGCGGTCGCGACCACGCCGCCGAGCGCGCCGAACGCGTCCTCGATGAGGCCGATGAACGGGTCAGACCAGGTGAACAGGCCCTGGAAGACGAACATCATGATGCCGATGAACAGCGCCATTCCGAACACGGGGTGCAGCAACACCCGGTCGAGTCGCTCGCTGCGGGCACGGCTGGCCAGGCCAGGGATCAGCGGGGCGATGTGCGCGTCGAGCCAGGCGTACCGACCCTGGATGGCCTCGTCCGCCAGGCTCTCCGGCAGGGCCCCGATGCGCTCGCGCACGGTGTCGGGGATGCCTCGGAGTTCGTCGTTGTCCCCGACGGACATCAGCGCCCAGAGAGCCAGCGCACGGTCGTCTCCCAACGTGGGGGCCAGCTCGTCGAGAGCGCTCGCCAGCGCTGGGCCGGGCTCGAAGCGCCAGGTAGGGGCCGAGCCCAGGTTCTCGAGCGTGTGCTCGATCAGCTCCCGGACGTCCTCGACCCCCTTGCCGGTCCGCGGCACGCAGGGGACCACCGAGCACTGGAGTGCTTGCCCCAGGGCCGCGGGGTCGGGGAGCTGGTCGCCCGCCTCGTCGGTCATCGTCAGCGCGACGACGACGTCCAGTCCGAGCTCCTGGAGCTGGAGCACCAGGTACAGGTTCCGCAGCAGGTTGGTGGCGTCGCAGCACACGAGCGCCATGTCGGCCCGAGCCTGGCCGTTCCGCCCGACGAGGCAGTCGAGAGCGAGCTCCTCCTCGAGCGAGTGGGCCACCAGCGAGTAGGTGCCGGGCAGGTCGTGCAGCTCGGCGAGGCCACCGGGCAGGCGGACCTGACCGCGGAGCGGCTCGACGGTGATCCCGGGGTAGTTGCCTACGCGAGCTCGCCCACCCGTGAGCCGGTTGAAGAGCGTGCTCTTGCCGGTGTTCGGGTTTCCCGCGAGCAGGACGCGGGGGAGTCCCTCGGTCACGTGTGCACCTGGATGGCCTGGGCCTCGGCCTTGCGGATCGACAGACGGCCGCCGCGGACCTGGATCTCGAGCGGGTCGCCCAGAGGCGCGATCCGGACGGTGCGGATCGACGTGCCGGGCACGAGCCCGAGCTCTAGGAGCCGCAGACGGAAGCGGCGCGAGCCGTCGACCCGATCGATGGTCGCGGGCTGCCCGATGGGGAGCTGGCGCAGGTTCATGGAGCGCTCCTGGGCGCTCTTCTTAACCCTTGTTGATAATGGCTTGCAACTTCAAATCAGTTGTCTGGGGGCGCTCATCTCCATGCGCAGCAGGGCGGAACGCTCGCGCGGCTGCCGGTCTTCGCCGATTCGGGCGTTGGGCAGCAGCAGGGTCGGCCCCTCGGGGAGGACCTCGGCCAGGACGCGCCAGCCGAAGGTGTCTTCGGCGACGACGACGTCGAACTCGTCGACCTGGATGAGATCGAGCGCTTCCATGAGTGGAGCTCGCGTGCACTGGAGCCCCGGATCCGAGACATCTGCGCACTGCCCCGTCAGCAGCACACGAACGGCGCCCATCAGCACCACCGTGGCCTCCTTGGGGCTGCGTCGAGCGAGCTGGGCGCGGGCAAGCGACGCCACCCGAGGGCCCAGTCGGGGTCTGCACGCACCCGGTGTAGCGCTGAGCCCAGCCGGCGATGGGGATGGGCGCGCCGGTCCCGCCACGCCATCCGCACACCAGCGCGAACGGGGGTGAACCATGCCTCCCACCCTCCCGAGCGGAGCCAGAAGGAGCGATCCGGTCGCCCCACCGGTGAGCCGATGACGACGTCCAGGCGTCGAGTGAATTCCTGATGGAGGCGGGCCAGGGCTTCTCGCTGCATCGGGCTCCTCGGTGGGGCTCCCCACAGAGTGGCGTGCGGCCGGCGCCCCGGATCGTCTCAGGCGCGCTTCCCTGCGCGGGATGGTCCAGCCGCCTACTCCTCGAGCGTCGCCCACTGTCGAACCACCGTCTCCGCCGTCTCGGCCAGGTACGCGTGCTCGTCGGAGATGCCGTCGCTCGCTGTGCTCTCCCCGGTCGCCGAGTGGAACGACATCGCGGCCAGCCCGTACTGGACGTCGTCGGTGGCGTGCACGCTGTCCTTCAACAGCGGGGTCGTCGGGTCGGCGACCTTCAGCCGGCTGAAGAAGACGTGGTGGGGGATCACGTCGACGCCCAGCTCGCGCGCGTCCAGCAGGACCCAGTTCATGCGCGACTCGATCTCGTCGACGGCGTTCCCCCCGTCGGGGTCGCTGGCGTCCCAGTGACGGTCGTACCACTGGGGCTGCATGTCGTCGGCCGCCGCAGCCACCTCGGCCCCGGTCGCGCTGTAGCCCCGCGCGTAGATCGACGGACTCATGCGCGATGCCCCGCTCGTCCAGGAAGACCTGCAGCCGGTTGCGGTAGCCCATCTCGCTGCTCGTCCCGACGATCATGAAGCGGTAGGTGTCGCCGATCGGCCGGGCGCCCACCTTCACGACGCCGTGGAAGGGACCGGTGAAGAAGTCGGCGGTCCGGTACTGCTCGACGAGCGCGTGGACGGCCCCGGCCGCTTCGGAGTCGTCCGCCGCCTGCCCGGTCAGCTGCGAGACCGTCGCCATCGCGGCGACCTCGGCCCAGTCGCCACCCAGCTCCTGCTCGGCCAGCCCCGCCGGGATCACGCCGATCCCGGTCCCCGCCGCGACCCGGTAGGTGTGCTCGACGGCCGCGTCGAAGTCGACCCGACCCTGCTCAGGCTCCAGCAGGGCGTGCACGGGTGTGCCCTCGAAGCGGGTCTCGAGCGCATGCACGCCTTCGAAGTGGAACTCCGGCAGGGATGCGGCGATGTCCTTGGCGTCGATCGGCACGACGTGGTCCCACTCGCCTTCGAGCGCGGCCAGCCGATCGTCCCGATCGGTCTGCTGCACCCAGAACGTCATCAGCGACATCTCATCGATGTACGGGCTGGCCGGGTCCGGGAACGGAACCGCGACCACCTCGACGTCCGCCAGGTCCGCGAGCGCGCTCGTGATGTCCTCGACGTCGCGCTGGCCTGCCGAACCCCGTTGTCGTTCCCC
Organism: Pseudomonadota bacterium; assembly: GCA_024228935.1. Lineage (GTDB taxonomy): Bacteria > Myxococcota_A > UBA796 > UBA796 > CAJQPC01 > JAAESX01. Next base: position 108,078 of record JAAESX010000059.1, on the reverse strand, counting down.
ACGCCCATCCCGCGTGCCGTCCCCTGGGAGACGGCCGAGCCGACCGCCGAGCAGGCCGAGCGATTCGCCGAGGCCCAGGGGCTTCGTCGCGTGGGCATCGTGACGTCCTGGGTGGGGCTCTACTGTCTCGGGGTGACGGCGGCGTTCGGGATCGCGACGGCCGTGGCGCTGTCGATGGGCGCGTTCGTCGGGCTGTACCTCGGCACGGCCGCGGTGCTCTCGCTCGTCGTGGCGCTGCTGGTCTTCATCGCCGCCATCATCATGATCGCGATCGACGACCGTCGCGGTTCCCGGTGGGTGGGCACGATCTCGGGCTCGGACGCCGAGCTGTTGCTGGTCTTCATGGACGACGGAGACGTTCGCGGGTGGGACCGGAGCGCCGAGGTCTCGCGCCCGGTCTGGGGTGAGCTCCGCAGCGCCGCGCTCCAGCTCAGCTGGCTCCGCCCGGACGGAGTGATGGAGCTCTCCGGGGAGCACACCGACGAGCTCCTGTCCGGCTCGGTGGAGCTCGACGGTCTGGCGTCAGGGACCTTCTGCCTCGTCGCCCGGGGACTTCCGTCTCCACTACGTCGGCCTGCTCGCGCAGTACCTCCGTCAGCTGGCGCTCGTCGTGCGGGGAGAGCACCTGGATGTCCCCCCAGTCCCGGTGCGCGCGGTCCAGGCCTGCGCCCGGCGTCTGACGAGAACGACCACGAAGCCGCCGTCCGAACGGATCCACGACAACTCGCTGGATGTGCCCGCCCTGCGAGCGCGGGCCTCGGAGCTGGATGCGTTCGAGCTCCACCGGCGGCACGTACGGCTCCTGGCGGACCCCGACCGGACGATGGACATGGCGGCCCTGGCCGAGCGACTGCTCGCGCCGGGGCGACGGCGGGCTCGTGGCGCGGTCAACGAGGTGGCGAACGTCCCGCCAGATCGGTAGAAGAGGGTCCGTTTCCCCTCTCTCTTCAGGGACCCCATGGACCTTCCCCGTCAGACCCTGACGCATCTGCAGCAGCTCGAGACCGAGAGCATCCACATCATCCGCGAAGCCGCGGCCGAGTTCGACAACCCGGTGATGCTCTACTCGATCGGCAAGGACAGCGGCGTCATGGCGCACCTCGCCTTGAAGGCCTTCGCGCCGGGCAAGCCGCCGTTCCCGTTCCTCCACGTCGACACGACCTGGAAGTTCAGCGAGATGATCACGTTCCGCGACGCGTACGCCAAGCGGAACGGCATCGACCTGAAGGTCCACATCAACGCCGACGGCCAGTCCCAGGACATGAACCCGTTCGACTTCGGGTCCAACCACTACACGGGCGTGATGAAGACCGACGGTCTGAAGCAGGCGCTGAACAAGTACGGCTACGACTGTGCGTTCGGTGGTGCCCGCCGGGACGAGGAGCGGAGTCGCGCCAAGGAGCGCATCTTCAGCTTCCGGGACCAGTTCCACCAGTGGGACCCGAAGAACCAGCGCCCCGAGCTCTGGAACAGCTACAACACGCGCATCCGCAAGGGTGAGAGCGTCCGTGTCTTCCCGCTGTCCAACTGGACCGAGTTGGACGTGTGGCTCTACATCATGCGCGAGAACATCGACATCGTTCCCCTGTACCTGGCCAAGGTCCGCCCGGTCGTCGTCCGCGACGGCACGCTGATCATGGTCGACGACGATCGGATGCGCCTCAAGGAAGGCGAGGTCCCGATGATGAAGTCCGTGCGGTTCCGCACCCTTGGCTGCTACCCGCTCTCGGGCGCGGTCGAGTCCGAGGCGGCCACGGTCCCCGAGGTCGTGCAGGAGATGCTCACCAACACCTTCTCCGAGCGCCAGGGTCGACTCATCGACTTCGACGAGGACGGCTCGATGGAACGCAAGAAGCGGGAGGGCTACTTCTAATGGCCACCACGGACAGCCAGGGTCTCCACACGCAGACCGACAAGCGCGAGCACGATGACGCGCTCATCCGCTCGGACATCGAGGGCTACCTCAGCAAGTACGAGCAGAAGGAGCTCCTGCGCTTCGTCGCAGTCGGCAGCGTCGACGACGGCAAGAGCACGCTCATCGGCCGTATGCTCCACGACACCGGCATGGTGTACGAGGATCAGCTCGCCGCCGTGAAGTCAGCGTCGAAGCTGGAAGACGGCGAGATCGACTTCTCGCTGCTCACGGACGGTCTTCGGGCCGAGCGCGAGCAGGGCATCACGATCGACGTGGCGTACCGCTACTTCTCGACCGACATCCGCAAGTTCATCATCGCGGACACCCCAGGCCACATCCAGTACACGCGGAACATGGTCACGGGCGCGTCGACGGCGAACGTCGGCATCATCCTGATCGACGCGCGTCTGGGGGTGCTCCCGCAGTCCCGCCGCCACGCGACCATCGCGTCGCTGCTCGGCATCCCGCACCTTGCGGTCTGCGTGAACAAGATGGACCTGGTCGACTACGACCAGCAGGTGTTCGAGCGGATCCGCATGGACTTCCGCGAGTTCGCCAAGGACCTGTCGTTCAAGGACATCACGTTCTTCCCGGTGTCCGCGCTCAAGGGCGTGAACATCGTGGAGCCGTCCGAGAAGACCCCCTGGTACGACGGCGCCAACGTCCTCCAGTACCTGGAGACGGTGGAGATCCACGACGACAACAACACGGTGGACTTCCGGTTCCCGGTCCAGTCCGTGTTGCGTCCGAACCTGAACTACCGCGGGTTCGCTGGCCAGATCGCCAGCGGCGGCGTGAAGAAGGGCGACACCATCCTGACGCTCCCGAGCGGCAAGAGCAGTGTCGTCGAGGCCGTCGACGTCCTGGGTGTCGAGGCGGCCAGCGCGAATGTCCCCCAGTCGGTGACCATCCGACTCGAGGACGAGATCGACATCAGCCGCGGCGACATGATCGTTCGCGCCGACAACCTGCCGACCGTGTCGCGTACGTTCGAGGCCAGTCTGGTGTGGATGAGCGAGGGCGACCTCGACACACAGAAGAGCTACCTGCTCAAGCACACGACACAGACCGTCCGTGCTCAGGTCGACACCGTCCACTTCAAGATGGACATGGAGTCGCTCGAGAACGTGCCGGGGAGCCTGGCGCTGAACGACATCGGTCGCGTCAGCATCACCTGTACGCGCGCGCTGTACTTCGACGACTACAGCAAGAACCGGGCGACCGGCTCGTTCATTCTCATCGACTCGCTGACGAACAACACCGTCGCGGCTGGGATGATCGAGGCCAAGGACGGCGGCCAGGACCTGGACGACCTCCTCAAGGAGGCCCGCGCCGGCTCGGCCATCCGCCCCAAGACCCAGGTGTCGCCGCGCGAGCGCTTCGACCGCCTGGGTCAGCACGGCGCGACCATCTGGCTCACCGGGCTGCCCGGATCGGGTCGCTGGGCGCTGGCGTATGCGCTGGAGCGCCGCCTCTTCGACCAGGACCGCACCGCCACGGTGGTCGATCCGACGGGCGAGGACCTGGCGGGCGTGTCGTCGGCTTGCCGCGCGGCCACGGACGCCGGGATGCTCAGCATCGCGGCGTACCCGAGCTTCAAGCGGGCGGACCGGGCCATCCTGCGCGAGCGCGTCGGCGCCGAGCGGGTGCTGCACGTCTACGTCAACACGGACGAGGGCCTGTGTCGGGAGCGCCGCCCCAACGCGGACTTCTCTGGCTTCGAGGCGCCCATGACCCCGGACGTCACGCTGGCCCTGGACGCCATGCGGCTGTCCGAGGCGGTGGACACCATCATCGCGGCCCTCGAGGCCCGCGGTCAGTTCGAGCGGCCTACGGGCTGACCGACGGCTCCTCGGCCTCGAGCGCGAGGTCGAGGGCCCGGTGCAGCCGCTCTCCGCGAGCGGCCGTCCAGTAGTCGACGATGTACCCGTCGGCGTCCAGCACGAACACCGCCGGGATGGCACGCACGCCCGCTTCGGTCATCGCGTCCCGGCCGGCGTAGCCCTCGGTGTAGGCGGGCTTGCGCGGCCTGTCGCGGAAGCCTTCGACGTCCTCGATCGACCCATCCACGGACAGTGCCAGCACCGTGGCGCGACCTTCATATTGCCGTGCAGTCTCCGACACATGGGGCAGAGCAGCGACACAGGGGCCGCACCAGGTCGCCCACAGATCGATGACCCGAACGCCCTTGAAGTCCGACACCTTCCTCGTCTCGCCGTCCAGCTGGAACTCCAGGTCCGGGAAGGGTTGACCGACCCGGTAGTCGGGCAGCGCGTCGAACATCCAGGGGGCGACGGTCTCCGCCGGCGCCTGTGACGCCAGCCACAGGTCGAAGTCGGGCGCCCAGCGAAGCTTCTCGAACAGTTCCGATGCTTTGTCGGTCGCTTCCCGCCGCTCGGCGCCATGCCCGGTGCCTCCGGCGAGCGCCCGGCCGAGGTGGAAGAGGGCGGCCTCGTCCGAGCCCCGCTTCGCGAGCCACAGACCGTAGTGAAGGTGGTGGATCGGCTGGTCCGCCAGGGTGACGGCCTCGGCCAGATCCCGACCCGCTTCGTCGGAGCGGTCCATGGCCAGCAGGACGGCTGCGCGGGTGTCCAGGTACCGGGCGCGGAGTTGCAGCTGCTCGGCGCGCCACTCCGGGTAGCCGCGAACCCATGTCTCGCCCTCGCGCGCATCCCACGTCGGAGGCGTCGCCAGCAGCGTGTCCATGACGGTCAGCGCGTGCACCAGCTCTTCGCCGCGCTGCGCCGCTGCCCAGGCGTACGTGTTGGTCCGAGCCGGGGTCGGGTCCGCTTCCATTGATCGGCGATAGTGAATCAGTTCCGCACCCTTGCGGCCGCCGTAGCCCTTGTTTTCGCCGACGTAGTGCTCCCACTCGGCGCGGTCGGGTCCGTCGTCGGGGACCTCGAGCGCGTTCAGCGCGAGGAGCGCGCGCAGTGGCGGCGTCTTCCGTTGGGCGTAGTAGATCTCGCGGGTCTCGGACGACCGGGGGGCTCGGGTCAGCCACACGGCGTCGTCGGCCTGTCGGCGCTGCGCCTGGAAGCGGCCGGGATCGAGCGTCTCGAGGCGCGCAGTGGCGGCCTCCTCCTCGGCCTCGAGGCCGGCGGCTCGTAGGCCCTTGATGCCGTTCCACACGGAAACCGGTGTGTCCAGCGCCACTGCGGCGCGGGCGGCCTCGACGGCGTCGGCCTGGGCCTCTTCGAGCGCATCACCCTGAAGCTGTTCAGCAAACAGCGAGCCCACGTAGGGCGGGTCATGGGGCGTCGACGCGTACCAGCGCCTCAGGTCCTCGGCGAGCGCGGCGTCCACCTCGCCGTCCGCCAGCCGCAGCCTCACGAGGTAGCCGAACGCCGCGTCGCCCTCGAGAGCGGCCAGGGCGTTCCGCTCGGCGTCGCGGTCGCCGGGGCAGGTCCGGGCGACCTCATACCGGGCCCGGTGCCACCAGTAGGCGTCCTCCGGGTCCGACGGTGTCTCCGCCAGCAGGTCGTCGACGCGGTCGCACCAGGGCCCCTGGTCGTCGTGCGTCCACGCCAGCGTGACCGCCAGGCCGAAGCGGGCTGCGTCGGTCTCCGGTTCCGCCGCCACCCACGCCTCGTACATCGCGCGGGCCTCGTCGGTGCCGCGCAGGCCCCGGACCAGGCTGTTGATGTAGAGGCGATGGGCGCCCAGGTCGCCCGGGTCCTCGGCGAGCAGGTCGCTCGCCACATAGACGGCCTCCTCGACCCGGCCGGACTCCAGCAGGTACCAGCCCTCACGGAGGTCGGTCATCGGGGCCTCGGCCCAGGCGGTGGCGACGAGCCAGATCACTCTTCGGGAGACTCCAAGGGGGCGATGAACTCGAGCGTGTCGTCGACGAGCGTACCCTCTCCGACCGGCGCCCAGCCGTAGTCTTCGACCTCGGTCAGCACGACATTCGTCAGCTCGTACCCCCGGAACGAGTAGGTGGCGGCGAACCCGACGCGCGTCGGGGGGAACGTCTCCGTGGCCATCGCGACGTCCGCGCAGTCCCCATCCGCCGTCGTCCCGCCGGTGGCCGTCACCTCCCAGGCGCGGTCGCACACGTCACAGTCCTCCACCGTGGCGACCAGCGATGTCTCCGGCCAGTACCACGTACAGTCCACGTCCTCGGTCTGCTCGATCAACGCCAGCTCGCCGTCGAACCCGGTCGAGACGTCCGCCAGCCCGTACAGCCACGTCCCCGCACCCAGCCCGCCCGTGTCGTCCTGCCAGGTGCCGCCGTCGATCTCGAAGGGCACGTACACGACCTCGAAGGCGCCGTGCTCGTCCATCGCGATGACCTCGAGCTCGAAGCTGTCCCAGTAGTCCTGCGGCACGTCCCAGGTCGCGCCGAGCTTGCCCTTGTCCACCGTCAGTCCCGGCGGCGCCTTGGGGATGAGGATCTCGATGTCGTCGCGCTCCCGGTCGACCACCTCGAAGGTGAGCGTCATGGTCTGGCCCGGCGTCGCCGCGATGGGGGCGGACATGTACGGGATGCGCAGGAAGCGGCTCACGTCCACGCCGTTGATCGCCTTCCAGCTCGGCTCGGAGTTCGAGCTGGAGCACGCCAGCAGGAGCGGGATCATCGGACCTCCACGCGTGTGCCCGCCCAGGTCGAGTTCGCGGCGTAGACCTCCCAGCCGTCCGAGCTCGGGAGCACCGCGAAGACGCGTGGCTCGCCCTCGTCGGGCAGCGTCCACCGGTTCAGGGTCGTGGTGTAGCCGTCGGGCCAGGCCGGGTCGTCGTCCACGAACGTCGCCGCGGCCGTCCAGCCCGTGTTCTCCAGCACGCCGCCGTCGACGTACCACTGGAACTCGCCGCGCCGGTGGTCGCCCGCCACCACCAGGGTGACCTCGACGGTCTCGCCGGCCGCTCCCGAGTCCGGTGCCTGGATGGCGATGCGCTCGGTGCGGGCCGCGGGAGGCATCTCTTCGTCCTGGGCCTCGGGGAACCACTCGACGAAGCTCGCGGCGAACGTGGGCGTGCCGTCGACCTCGGCCTCGATCAGGATGGGCAGCTGGTGCGCACAACCGAAGTCGTCGGCCCGCCAGCCGGTGTCGCCCCAGCTGTCGGGGATGTCGTCCTGCTCCTCCTCGAGCGCGGCGTTGCAGTCGTCGAGCGTCGGGGTGTCCGGCGGCGTGAAGGTCACCGAGTCGACGCCGCTCCCGGTCGCGAGCGGCGTGACCTCGTCGGGGATCTGGAAGCAGTTCAGGTCCCAGATGTAGGTGGGAACGTCGCGCCCCAGGCCACAGGTGGTGACCGTCACGTCGCCCAGGGTGGCGGCGTCCTCGGGCGCGAGCATCAGCCAGGACAGCTCGTATTCCCGACCGGCCTCGAGCCTGGGCGGATCGAGCGAGATGCCCCCGATGCGGGGCTGCTCGATGAGGTACTCGGTCGACATGTAGACCGTGCGGCCGGCGAATAGCTCGCCGAAGCACCCGGTCAGCGTGAGCAGCGCCAGGCTGGCGAGCCCGGTTCGCAGGAGATCGGTTCGCATCAGAAGTGCGCCTCCACGCCGAGGGTGGGCAGGAGCGGCAGGTGCGCCAGAGGCACGAGCTCGCTGTAGTCGTAGTCGTACGTCGCCAGGAACGCGTTCTTCCGCCATGTCACGTTGTAGACGTCCAGGTAGAACACCCAGTCGGCTCGACGGCCCTCCCAGGTCTTCTGTGCGCGGACGTCGATGCGGAAGAAGTACGGATAGCGCTCGCTGTTGATCTCTCCTCGGTACTCGGTGAACCAGGAGTCGTCCGGGACATACACTCCATACAGAGGCGTGTGCGGCTGGCCGGACGTGAACTGCACGCGGCCGGACAGCTCGAAGTCCCGCGGCAGGTCGTACGCGCCCAACACAGTCAGCGACAGTGGCTGGTCGTAGTCTCCCGAGAAGGTGCCCAGGCCCTTGTCCACACGGATGGCGCGGCCGGCCGTGAAGCTGACCCAGCCCCAGAACCGAGACCCGGTGGGCTGCATCCGGATCAGCCCCTCGACGCCCGCGGCGTAGCCCTGGACCTGCAGGAACTCGGGGCGGAGCTCGGTGTAGGCGACGTCGTCCTCGGTGTAGATCTCGCTGACGAGGTTCCGGACGATGAGGTCGTTCATCACCGAGCCGTAGATCGAGGCGTCGACCGAGAGCCCTCGCGGGAGCGGGCCCTCCGCACCGATCGACGCCTGCCAGGCCGTCATGATGGGAAGCTCGGGGTTGCCGATTCCCTGGGCGTACCGCTCGACCGGCGGCATCTGGCTGTAGCGACCGATGGCGGCCTTTCCGTACCAGTCGTTGCCGATGTCGCGACGCACAGAGATGCGTGGCTCGGCTTGGAGCGAGGTGTCGCCGTTCCAGGCGTAGGCGGTCCCTCGGATGCCGGGCGCGACGTACCAGTTGTCCGTGCGGATCTGGGGCTCGACCCACACAGACCCGACGGCCTGGTCGTCCCGGGTCTCGGGGATCTCGGCTTCGGGGTCCTCGTAGATGTCCTGGAAGTCGTACGCCACGACCGGGCGGAGCGTGAGCTGTCCGCCGTACACGACACGGTTCTCGCCCTGGAGCTTCCAGGTCTCGTCGCGTCGGACGATTGTGCTGAATCCCTCTGTGCGCCCTCGGTAGGGGCCCTCACGCGACAGGAACCAGGCGCCCAGCAGGTTCTGGTTCTTCTCCGGGCCGAGCGCGACCCAGGTCGAGTGGCTGCGAACGTCGCCCTCGTGGTCCCACTTCAGGCGCGCCCGGATGAACTGCTTGTCGATCCACTCCTCGGGGTCGTACGGCAGGTCCTGGCCTTCCCAGTCCGGTGGGTCGGGCTCGCCGTCTCCGTCCAGGTCGTAGCGGGGCTGCCGCAGCACCAGACGGTCCCGGCTGCCGAGCACCATGAACGAGAGCGTGTCCGCGTCGGTGGCCTGCCAGCGCACATCCGCAAACATGTCCGCGTACTTGGGCGAGAAGTAGCCAGACTCGTAGGACTCGCCGCCGTTCCGCAGCACCGAGACGGTCGCGGCGCTCCAGATCAGCGCGTGCATCCAGGAGTACCGACCGCTGGCCCGCATCACCAGGTCGTCGGTGAGCTCGTGCTCCAGCGAGAGCGAGCCGTCCAGGATGTCCAGCTGGATGGTCGCGTGGGTCGACTGGACCGGCTTGGCGTCGGTCACGACGTTGACCGCGGCCTGGGTGACCTCACCATAGCGGCTCGGCATGCCGCCGGGGAAGAACTCGACCTGGTCGATGAACCCGCTGGTGATGACGCTCCGGCCCACCATGGTGTGGAACATGTAGGGGACCGGCATCCCGTCGACGTAGTACCCGGTGTTCAGGCCCTCGGCGCCGCGCACCACGAGCGCGCCCTCGGCGATGTTCGGTCGGGCGACGCCCGGCAGGGTCTGGAGCGCGCGCACCGGGTCGCCGAACGTCCCGGGGACGCTCTTCAGCTCGTCGACGGACAGGACGGTCTTGTGGACCTCGGCGCCGACGGCCTCGTCGACGATGACGATGGTCATCGACTCGGGCTGGCGCATCCGGAGCTTCACGGTGACCTCGTCGCCGGGTCGGACCTCCTCGCGGTCGCTCAGGATGGCGTAGTCGTCGTGCACGACGGTGATGTCGAGCACGCCCGCCTGGGTCCGGATCTGGAACCCGCCGGTGACGTCGCTCACGCCGGTTCCGACCTCGAGCCCGTCGAGGGTGAGCGTCACGATGGCGCCTTCGATCGGCTCCGCCGACTCGCGGTCGACCAGCACGCCGGACAGCGTCGCGGGGGCCTGGGCGTGGATCGGCGCGAGCAGCGGGAGCAGCAGCATCGGCAGCACGATGCCCCGAGACGGCCTCCGACGCCAACCGCGGGGCCGGGTGGTAGCTTTGCGGCGTGCGGATCCTCCTCGCCACGTCGCTGCTGGCCTCGCTGATTGCATGCTCCCGTCCGTGCAATCCGGTCGAGGGGCAGTGGACGGGAGAGTTCTGGGGCGATGACCTGGAGGGCACGCTCGAGCTCGAGTTCGAGACCGACCCGAGCGACCGGACCCTGGCGCACATCGGTGGCATCTGGCAGGACGCGGCCTCGCCCGAGGCCGAGAACAACCTGTACGGCAGCTACTCGTGCCCGGGTGACGGGGCGATCCTGGGGCTGTTCCTGTACTGGGAGCTCGATGGCGACGAGGGGACCGAGCAGGTCTACGGGCAGCTGTACGGCGACTTCGGAACCAACCGCGAAGGCGATGGGACCTGGGACGCGGACTGGTGGGCCGGCCCCACCTTGTTCGGCGAGTACGAAGGCGACTGGACCGCGAGGCAGAACTGATGCTCGGACTGTTGCTTGCCTGCGCGCCCTGCGACTCGGTCGTCGGGTACTACGAGGGCCCGGTGTCCGGCGACGCCGAGGGCACCGTCAGCCTGGACGTCTCGATGGCGGACGCCGAGCGGCTGCAGGTGAATGGCTGGTGGCTCCCCGACGGGCTGGCGCGGAACGAGCAGAACGTGAGCACGACGCGCGGGTGCTTCACCGAGGGACCCACGGTGCTCGAGGTCGATCAGGCCTGGGTCGCCTCGGGGACCGGTGTGTTCACCGAGTGGATCGGTGACCTGACCCTGTTCATCGGCGAGGAGGGCGCCCACGGAGGATGGGAGGTCGAGGTCTGGAGCGGCCGCGACGAGGCGAGCGCGACGCTGGAGTCGACGCTGGCCGGGTCCTGGCGAGCCGAGAAGAAGGACTGACCTAGACCTGGTCGCGGGCGTAGAGCGCCGCCTCGCGGTTCAGGCGCGGACCGTCCCACTCGGGCAGCACCTCGAGGCACCGGTCGTACTCGGCGATGGCCTCGTCGTAGCGGAGCTGGCGAAGGAGCGAGCTCCCGAGGTTGAACCGCAACATCTCGCCTGTCTCGGCGCGGTCGATGCCCTGGCGGTACAGGTCCTCGGCCTGGGTCTCGCGCCCGAGCTTCGCCAACAGCGCGCCGTGCTCGGCGTAGATGCCGGCGTCCCGCGGGTCCAGCTCGCGCGCCCGCCGCAGGAGGTTGAGTGCGGTGTCGTGCTCGCCCCGGTCCGCCATCTCGGCGGCCAGCTCGAGGCCCTGCCTGGCGTGGGCTGAGAAGCGCTGCACCGTGGGGTCGTCCGAGCCGCTCTCGATGTGTGCGAGCACCTGGGCCGAGATGGGGTCTCCGGGCATGGCGGCGACCCCGGCTCGTGCCGCCTCCAGAGCGCCCTGGTGGTCTCCCTGCATCCGCCGCATCGATGCGACGCTCGCCCAGGCCTCGGCCATGCCTCCCTCGGCGGCCCGCTCGAACGCGGCCAGCGCCTCCCCGTACCGGAGCTGGACGCAGCGGAGCACCCCCAGCTGGAACTGTGCTGTGGGCCGGTCGTCCATGATGCGCTCGAACGCCTCGTCTTCGCCCGCGAGCAGCAGGGTGATGAGTGCCCGTTCCTGCGCGTCGGCGTCCTCGACGGGATCGTCGACGACCGGGCCCTGAGCCACCCGACCGGTCACGATGCAGCGCACCCCCATGTGGCTCCAGAAGGTGGCGTAGGCGTCGCCGTCTCCCACACCGTCGATGAGCACGACGGTCTTCAGCCGGGGGATGACATCGACATCGGGGACGATCCCCGCCTTCATCGTGCCGATGGCGACATCTGTATCGGGTGGGATGCGGTCGAAGCACAGATCGACGCCCGGCAGCGCGTTGCTCGAGCGCCACCGTGCCAGGATCTCGCCCCAGTCGTGGTCCGGCTCCAGAGTCAGTCCGGGCAGCTCGACGAGCCCCATGACGCGGGCTCGCACGATGTCGTCCCCATACAGTTCTTTCACCCGCTCGATCGGCATCGAGTGGCCCTGGCCCTCGAACAGGATGACCTTGTCGACCTCGTCGGGCGGCGCCTGGTTCCACAGCTCGGGCTCGAGGATGGGGAACAGGCACACGACCTTGGTCCGGCCGGCGCCGAGGAAGACCGCGCGCCAGCCGGTGGCGTCGATCTTCGGCACGACGGGGGCGATCTGTGCGGAGCCTATCTCGGGTGCCGTGAACCGATCCCACAGGCCGGACTCCTTCACCCCTACGATGGTGACCACGATCGCGACCACCAGGGCGAGGCCCGGATCCAGGGCTGCGGCCCCGGCGATCAGGCACAGACCCGCGAGGGTCCAGAGCCCGGCCTTCACTCGAGCCAGTGCGCGGCGGTCTGTGTCGGAAGGCCGGCGTTCCGGCGCGACAGCCCGAGCGCGGCGAAGGCGGCGTCCAGGTCATCGTCCATCACGGCGGGGGTCGCCGGGATGCCGCGAGGCGTCGATGCCATCGCCGACAGTGCCCGTTCCACCGCGGGCCCGGTGGGCACGCGGCGCTCGCCGATCGACACGTCCAGGATCTCGCCGGCGCTGATGCCCACGCCGATCCCGTTGAGCGCGCCCAGGTCGCGGAGTGCCTGGGCGGTCGCAAAGGTCGCGATCTGGCCCTGGGAGCTCTCGTACACGTGCCGCGCCCCTTGGGCCTCGACGTCGCCCCGCACGGCGAGCACCGCGCCGGTCCACCGCTCGACCTGGTCGTGGCGGGCCTCGAAGGGCAACAGGTCGAACGCGTCCGGGTGGTGCTGCAGCAGTCGACCCAGCGTCATCGTCCCGGCGGGGCGCGGGCGGCCCTCGACCAGGATGCGCAGGGGGCGCTTGCTGTCGTTCGACAGGCGCAGGTAGCGCTGGCCGGGCGCGGCGCGGAGCAGCGGTGGGTCCAGCGCCTCGGACGTGGCGCGGACCTCGAGGCTGGTCGGCAGCGCGTCGTCGTACACGTCCAGGCTCGCGGTCCCCCGCATCGGCCAGGTCCGCAGGCGGTACGCCCCGCGGGGGCAGGTCCACGCTCAGCTCGAGCACCCCACCGGCCGGCACCTCGTCCTGGGCGACGATGTGCCGCTGCAGGGCGGGGCTGCCGATGCAGTCCACGGGCAGCTGCACATCGCGAACCGCTGGGTGCGGGGTCCAGTGCACGGCCAGTGAGTCGGGGAATGTGGCGTCGTAGTGGATGTTGCAGCTCGGGCAGTGGACCTGGGCCTGGCCTGCAGCCATGCGGGCCTTCGGCTGCCGACAGGACGGGCAGAGCACCGACCACGCGATGCTCAGGAGCTCGGCGCGGGTGGCCTCGAGCAGGCAGCTCGCGACGTCCGCGGTCGAGAGTCCCCACCGGTCGGCCAGGGTCGCCGGGGAGATGCGGGCCTGCTCGCGCAGCGGGGCCGAGCGCAGGAAGTCTGCCAGGTGCGGTGCGACCCGACCGTCCAGCTTTGCGAGCCCCTCGACCAGCCGGTTCTCGCCGCTGGTCGAGAGCGCTCCGGCGGGCTTGTCGCGCGGCACCACGCCTTCGTCCAGCTCGCTCACGAGCAGCTTCAGGGCCCGGTCGAGCGTGCTGTGCGTCTGGGTCTTCAGTTCGATCGCCACCACCGGCGAGGTGAGCGCGTTCCGCGGGACCACCTCGACCGAGTAGAGGATCGAGGTGCCTGTGTCCGTGGACTTCAGGCGCAGGCTGGCGGTGAACTCGGCGGCCGGACCGCTGTGGAAGATGCGTCGTGTCCGGAACCAGTGGGGCGCCCGGTAGACGAACGCAGCTCGTCCCAGGACAGCGACAGCCCGAGCTTGTTCATGTGCCCGACGCGGACGACCTCGCCGCTGTCGTCGGGCGCTTCGGTGAACGTGAAGCCGAGCTCGGCCACGCGGTTGAACCGGTCTGTGTCGGACAGGTGGAGCCAGGTGGTGTCGAGGTCGGCGCGGGTGTGGAGCTCCCACTGGATGCGAACGGGGTCGGCCATGGAGCGGATGCTACCGAAGCTCGCTGGACTTCACGGTCCAGCTGGCCTTCTCTGCGCCGTCCTGGTTCAGGATCCGCGCGGTCGCGGTCGGGTCGGTGTCGACGTCGACGTCGACGACGATGACGTAGTCCTCGTCGTCGAAGCACTCGAGCCAGACCTCGTCGGACTTGCACGTCGAGTTGCTGGTCGCGAGCGGACTGCTGGTCCACTCGGGCAGGTCGTATCCGACGCCCTCGTTCAGGCGGAACTCGCTGCGGTGGATGTCGCCGGACAGCAGGATGACGCCGGGCACGTCGGCGATGGCGGTCATCAGCGCGTCGTACTCGTCGTCGTAGTTCGCCCACGAGTCGCTGCTGCCTTCGGGCGTGAACTGGCTGCCCGAGGCGATGAACTTGAACGTCGCCGGTGAGTCGTGCAGGGCGTCGACCAGCCACGTGGTCTGGCCCGCGCCCAGGAAGACCTCGTCCTCGACGCGGTTGTAGCGGACGTCGAGCAGGAAGAACTCGACCTCGCCGATGCGGTGGCGCGTGAAGACCCCGCCCGTCTCGGCGGTGCCGTGCGACGGGTTCGGCCAGTACTCGCGGAACGCGCGCAGTGCGACGTCCTTGCCCGGCTCGGTCCCGTCCGTGTTGTTGCCGACGAAGTCGTGGTCGTCCCATGTCGCGAGCGTGGCCGTGGTCGCCATCAGCTCGGCCCGGCCGGAGCGCTCGTGCGCCCAGCGGTACCACTGGCGCAGCGTGCCGATGTCGTCGCTGTTGGCGTAGTGGTTGTCGCCCACGAACAGGAACAGGTCGGGGTCCTGGGCGCGGATGACCTCGAAGATGGGCTGGTCGTCGTCCTTGCTGCACGAGCCGAAGGCGAACCGGAAGGTGTCGTCAGGTGCGGCCACGCTGACGGGGAACGGGGCGATGACCTGCCCGTCGATGGTCAGCCCGACCCAGTGGTCGCCGGGGGCGAGCTCCAGGCGCACGCGATCGGTGAAGTCGTCCTCGGCCAGCGGGTAGCGGTAGGCCGCCACCTCGAGCGCGTCGGCCGACGGCCCGACCGACACCACCACCTGACGGGTCGCGTCGGTGCGGTACCAGAAGCTCACCGCGTCGGGCTCGGGCGGACCGAGGATGGGGCCATGCGTGAGCGGGGTGGTCCAGCACCCCATGCAGTCGAGGCCGGGCTCCAGGTCGAGGGACTGGAGCTCGTCGTCGTCGTCGGTGCCGAGCTTCAGGTCGGGCTGGCTGCAGTGCAGTGGAGCGCCGTCGAGCGAGACCGCGATGCAGGCGGTCTTGTACTGGTCGCCGCCGTCGTCGATCGACAGCGTCAGCGTGCTCACGTCGGATCGTGGAACGCTGACATCCTCGAACACGAACACGTCCTCGATGGCCCGCTCGTTGTCGTCCCAGTCGGGCTTGGCGAGTGTGTGGCATGACCCAGGCGTGATGCAGAGGGTCAGCGTGTCGTCCGTGTCCGCGTACTCCATGTCCTTGCTGAGGAGGGTGACGTGGACGATGTCGACGGTGTCCCCGAGCTCCGGGAAGCCGGGGTCCTCGACGGGTGGGTCGGACGGTGTGGAATCGCCCACATCGGGCGGTGAGTCGACGACCAGGTCCGGGAGCGGAGTGGTGTCGAGCCCGTTGCAGGCCAGGAGGGTCAGGAGCACCGTTGCAACCTACTCGCAGGCCGATCCCAACGGGTTACGAATCCGCCCCCGAAGTCCCTGAAGGAACCGAATGCAGGCAACCACGAACACCGAGCGCATCGACAGCGTCACCATCGTCTTCGCAGGCGACAGTGGCGATGGCATGCAGCTCACCGGCACCCAGTTCACCAACACGTCGGCGCTGGCCGGGAACGACCTGGCGACGTTCCCCGACTACCCCGCGGAGATCCGCGCTCCTGCCGGCACGCGCGCTGGTGTCTCGGGCTTCCAGCTCCAGATCTCCAGCCTGGACATCTTCACGCCCGGCGATGACGCCGCGATGCTCATCGCGATGAACCCCGCGGCGCTGGTGACGAACCTCCACAAGGTCACCACGGCGGGCACGGTCATCGTGAACACCGACAAGTTCAAGGCGCGGGAGTTCGAGAAGGCCGACCTCGAGACGAACCCGCTCGAGGATGGGACCCTGGACGACTACTTCGTCGTGCCGGTCCCGCTGACTTCGCTGACGAAGGAAGCCGTGAAGCCCTGGGGTCTGAAGACCAAGGCGGCCGATCGGTGCAAGAACTTCTTCGCGCTCGGCATCGCGTACTGGCTCTACAGCCGCGACATGAGCCACACCAAGGCGTGGATCGCCAAGAAGTTCAAGAACAAGGCGCCTTTCGACGAGGCGAACCAGGCGTGCCTGGAGGCGGGCTGGAGCTTCGCCGAGACGATGGAGCTCCTGCAGCGCAACTACGAGGTCCCGGCGGCGAAGCTGCCGGCCGGCACCTACCGGAACATCGTCGGCAACGAGGCGACGGCGCTGGGGCTGGTGGCAGCGGCGGTGAAGGCCAAGCTCCCGATGTTCCTCGGGAGCTACCCGATCACCCCCGCCACCGACATCCTGCACGAGCTGGCGAAGTACAAGCAGTACGACGTCACCACGTTCCAGGCCGAGGACGAGATCGCCGCGGTCTGCTCGGCCATCGGCGCGTCTTGGGGTGGGGCCATCGGGCTCACGACGACCAGCGGCCCGGGCCTTGCGCTGAAGGGCGAGGCGCTCGGACTGGCCGTGATGACGGAGCTCCCGCTGGTGATCGTGAACGTCCAGCGCGGCGGTCCCAGCACGGGGCTCCCGACCAAGACCGAGCAGTCGGATCTGCTCCAGGCGATGTACGGGCGGAATGGCGAGGCCCCGATGGCGGTCGTCTCCGCCTCGACGCCCAGCGACTGCTTCCACATGGCCTTCGAGGCGGTGCGGCTGGCGCTGCACTGCATGGGCCCGGTGCTCCTGCTCACGGACGGCTACCTGGCGAATGGCTCCGAGCCGTGGAGCGTCCCGGATCCCTCGACGCTGCCCGATCTGGGCAACCGCCAGGTGACTGAGAACAACAACCCGGACGGTGCGTTCCTGGGCTACGTCCGCGACGAGGCGACCCTGGCGCGGCCCTGGGCGACTCCGGGCACCCCCGGGCTCGAACACCGCATCGGCGGGCTCGAGAAGGACGAGCGGACGGGCAACGTCAGCTACGTGCCCGAGAACCACGAGAAGATGTGCCGCATCCGCGCTGAGAAGATCGCGCGCTTGCAGGAGATCATCCCGCCGCTCGAGGTCGAGGGCTCCCAGTCGGGTGTCCTGGTCCTGGGTTGGGGATCGACCTTCGGTGCCATTCGCCAGGCCACGCTCCAGATGCGGGCCGAGGGCCACACGGTCGGACACGGTCACCTGAACTACATCAACCCCTTCCCGAAGAACCTCGGCGAGGTGTTGGCGCGCTACGACAAGGTCGTCGTGCCCGAGCTCAACCTCGGTCAGCTGAGCAAGCTGATCCGCGAGAAGTACCTGCTCGAGGTCATCTCCGTCCCGAAGGTCCAGGGACTCCCCTTCAAGGTCAGCGAGATTCGCGCTGCCATCTCCGAGGCGCTCTGATGTCCGTCTACGAAGCCCCCATCGACGAGACCGCGGCCACCGAGGATCCGCCTGCCTTCAAGAAGAAGGACTTCATGTCGGATCAGACGATCCGCTGGTGTCCCGGCTGCGGCGACTACTCGATCCTGAGCCAGGTGCAGACCGTGCTCGCGGACATTGGCAAGCCGCCTCACGAGGTGGCGGTCCTGTCCGGGATCGGCTGCAGCAGCCGGTTCCCGTACTACATGAACACCTACGGGTTCCACACCATCCATGGTCGCGCCCCCGGCTTCGCGACCGCGTTGAAGTGTGTGAACCCGGACCTGTCGGTCTGGATGATCACGGGTGATGGCGACGGCCTGTCCATCGGTGGAAACCACCTGGCCCACCTGCTCCGCCGCAATGTGGACCTGGTCGCGATGCTGTTCAACAACCGCATCTACGGCCTGACCAAGGGTCAGTACAGCCCGACCTCCGAGGTCGGCAAGAAGACCAAGTCGTCGCCGCTCGGGAGCATCGACGCGCCCTTCGTTCCGCTCCGCTTTGCGCTGGGCTCCGGTGGCTCGTTCCTGGCTCGTTCGGTCGATGTGTTCGCGAAGGACCTGCGAGCCACGCTCGCTCGCGCCGAGGCCCATGCGGGCACCTCGTTCGTGGAGATCTTCCAGAACTGCAACATCTTCAACGACGGTGCGTTCAGCTCGATCACCGATCGGAAGCTGCGGGCCGAGCGGTGCTTGTTCCTGGAGCACGGCAAGCCGATGACGTTCGGCACCGGCGACGCCCCCAAGGGCATCGTGCTGGACGGACTCACGCCGAAGGTCGTCGAGCTCGGCGGCGAGTACAGCGAAGCGGACTGTCTGGTCCACGATGAGACCAGCCCGTTCATGGCGGGGATGCTGGTGGCCATGGACTACCCGGACTTCCCGGTCCCGATGGGTGTCCTCTACGCGGTCGAACGGCTGCCCTACGACGCCGCGTTCAACGCGCAGGTCGAGCAGGCCAAGGAGCTCGCAGGGGACAGCGCCACGCTGGACAACCTGCTGCTCGGTGGCGACACCTGGCGGGTCGAGTAGCTACTCCACCAGTGTGTCGAGGACGTCGAACATGGCGTCCGCGTCGTACTGGCGGTTCGTGTACTGGATGAGGCCGTCGGCATCGACGATGATGTGTTGCG
The DNA here is from genome assembly GCA_024228935.1 of Pseudomonadota bacterium. Lineage (GTDB taxonomy): Bacteria > Myxococcota_A > UBA796 > UBA796 > CAJQPC01 > JAAESX01. Next base: position 89,695 of record JAAESX010000059.1, on the reverse strand, counting down.
GGAAGGGCGCGTACGCCTGGAACCGTGACATGTCGTAGCTGTTGTAGTAGGTCCCCTCCGAGTCCAGCAGGACCGGGGACTCGATGCCCGACTCGCTCGCGAACCCATAGGCGACGTCGAAGGACTCCTCGTAGTTCACGAGCAGGACCTGCACGGCGTCACCGTAGCGGTTGTCGATGGCGTCTTCGACGTCTGGAACCTCCAGACTGCAGACCGGTCACCAGGTGGTCCAGTACCCGATGAACACGGGCTTTCCGGCGTAGTCCGAGAGGCTGTACGTCTCGACGCTCTGGCTCGGTGGCACGAAGCCCGAGAGCGTCATCTCCGGGTGCTCGGTGCCGAGCCCGGTGTTGGCGGTGTCGACCAGGACCTGGCCGGTCGGCTCGTCCGGGTCGTTCGAGGACCAGGCGATCTGCGAGGTCGCGCTGTTGCCCAGGGTGATGGTCACGAGCTTGCCTTCGCCGGGCTCGAGGCTGAGCTCGGTCTCGGACAGCTCGAGGCCCGCCTCCTGGAGCGTGATCTCGAGCGTCTCGGCGCCGAAGTTGGTCCAGACCATCGGCAGGGGGGCGTCGTTTCCGGACTGGTAGAGGATCGGTCCCGGCGGGTGGACCTCGGGGCCCATCTTGTCGCCGGTGCGCTCCATCACGGTCATGTTCTGCCAGTCGCCGATCAGCGCGACGCCGTCGCGGGCGCCCAGGCCCATCGCGCTCTGCTCGGGGTCCTCGTGGCCGACCATGATAGGGCCGCCCTCGCCGAGCCAGGCGAGCCCGACGACCTCCCAGGCGGCGATCCACGCCCAGTCCCCGTCGACGTCGACCCCGAATGCCGAGCCGGGCAGGTCGAGCTGGCCCTTCTTGCTCAGGACGTCGTCGACGACCTTGAAGACGTCCGCGCCCGAGCCGCCCATCGCGACGACGATGTGCTCGCCCTCGACGTCGATGTCCCGGCCGGTGCCGCGCAGCTCGATTCGGTCGAGCTCCACGGGCTGGTCGGTGTAGGTGACGTCGAGCAGCACTAGCTCCTGGCCGTCGGTGTAGTAGACGCGGTCGCCCACCACCTTGGTGCCGATGACGGCGTCGCCGGCGATGACCTTCAGGACGTTGGCGTCGTCGTCCAGCAGGTAGAGGCCCTGGTCGATGCCCGCGAGCGCGACCAGCCCGCCGTCCGCAGAGATGTCCTCGTGGTACGCGCTGCCGAGGGGGCGGCTGTTCGGCCCGAGGTCGGCCTGGGCGGGGTCGTCCCCGGAGAGGTCGTACTTGCGGATCTGGTCCGCTCGCGTGCCCACCCAGGCGGTCGTGCCGTCGACAGCGACGCGGTAGGCGCGGCCGTCGCCATGGCCCTCGGGCAGGTGCAGCACCTCGCGGCTGACCGTGTCGTACATCGCGAACCCGGTGACGCCGACGATGGCGGCGCGCCCGTCTTCCAGGATCTCGGCGTCCATCCACTCGGCGAAGTCGCCTCGGTACGTGTCCGTGAGCTCGATCGGGTCGCCGCTCTCGAGCGAGATGTCGCCGCGCTCGCCGGTGTCCGAGTCCGAATCCGGGGCGGAGTCGGACGCCGGGTCGGAGTCCGAGGGGTCCTCGTCCGCGGGGTAGTAGTGGGTGGGCGTGCAGGCCAGGGCGAGGAGTACCATTTGCCGAGGATGCCCCAGCCACGCTCGGGTTTCAGCGCCTGAGATTGAGACGGAGGGACCCATGGAAGCGATGGTGGTCGGGGTGTCGGTCGTGCTCGGTCTCGTCTGGGTCGTGTGGCGGCACAAACGTCGGCTGGCCCGCATCGAGGAGGCGCGGGGCCAACTGAGTGGCTCGCCCGAGGCCGACCTCGTGAACCAGCTGATCTCGCTCGGCCGTTCGAGCGCTCGAGCCGAAGACGGCGGGTACACGATCGATGGCTCGGCGGTCCGGTCCGGTCGTGCGGCGGCGCAGACTGCCGCCCGCTCGACGTAGGAGGCCGCTTCGGTGGTCGGACTGTTGGATGCGCTGGAGGCCGGCCAGGAGTTGCCCTCCGGGCTGCTGCCGGTCCTCGCTCGGGGGCTGGGTGGCGTGGCGCTCGACGTCGATCTGAACGACTTCGCTGGCGCCTCTCCGGAAGCCCTGCGGGACCGAGCGGCACGGCAGTATCTTGCAGCGGCGTTGCTGACCGGGGTCGGGTTCGGGCTTGGCCAGCGGGACCAGGCCCTGGGAACTGCGGTACTGCTGGAGGCAAAGAGCCTGTCCGCCGCAGGCAGCGTCGCGCTCACCCGCTCGGAGTCGTCCGAGTCGGAAGAACACGTCCGTGTGCTTCGCTACCAGCAAGCCGTTCTGTCGGCGATGCGCGCTGGGATCTAGACCGAACGTAGCGTCAGCAGCGAGATCTCCTGGGGCGCCCCCAGCCGGACCGGCGGCCCCCACCAGGTCGTGCCGCGGTTGATGTAGATCCACATCGTGTCGCTCACCGCGTTGAGCCCCTCGACGAAGGGCTGGGCCAGGTGGATGAGCGCGGTGAACGGCGCGTACTGACCGGCGTGGGTGTGCCCCGAGAGCTGGAGCTGGGTGCCGGCGGCAAGGGCCTCGACGTAGCTCCTGGGCTGGTGCGCGAGGAGAAGGCGGAAGCCGTCGGGAGCGCCCTCGAACGCGGCGTGCGGGTCGCTGATGTGGTCCGGCTCCATCCGGCCGGCCGAATAGTCCGCCACACCGGCGACGATCACGGTGCCGCCGTCGTGGTCGACCACGCGGTGCTCGTCCAGGAGGACGTCCATGCCGAGCTCGCGGCACTTGTCGAGCCACGGATGGACGCCCGAGTAGTACTCGTGGTTGCCGGTCACGAAGAAGACGCCGTGCCGCGCGGTGAGCTCGCCCAGCGGCGCGACGTGCGGAGTCAGGCCGGGGACCGAGCCGTCCACCAGGTCGCCGGTGACGGCGATCAGGTCCGGGGACAGCTCGTTGACCGCCTCGACGATCTGTCCGACGAGGTCCTTCTGCACCGTGGCGCCGACGTGGATGTCGGAGATCTGGGCGATGGTGAAGCCGTCCAGCGCAGGGTCGAGGCCCACGACCGGGACGTCGGTGCGCTCGATGCCGGCGCGCGCCTTGGTCTGGGCGAAGCCGAGCCCGACGATCCCCGCGGCCGAGGCGAACACGCCGCCGGTCAGCGCCCGACCGAACAGCTGGCGTCGCTCGGGGTCCTCGAGCGGGCCGTTCACCAGCTTGCTGACGCCTCGCGCGGCGAGCCACGCCAGGTCCTTGAACATCATGAAGAACCACGCGACCGACACGAGCCCCATGTTCAGGAAGCCCGCCAGCTGGATGCCATCGGACCAGGCGGCACCCGAGTCCTCCATCACCGCGAAGGGGATCATCGTCCCGAGCGCAGCCAGGATCGCGCCGGCCCAGACAGCCAGCCGCTTTCGGCCGGTCCAGCCCGCCGCGCGGATCAGCGACCACGCGAGGTAGATGTGAACAACCAGCCAGAGGCTGGTGGCGAAGATCACAAAGCCCATCGCAGTCCGCTACCTTTCCATCCCGACGACATCCAGTGGGCCGGAGGCCAATTCATGACCATCTCACTTCTTCTCGCGCTCGCCTGTGGTGACAAGGAAACGACGACGGACAGTGTGTCCGGCGACGCGGACACCGATGCGGACGCGGACAGCGACTCGGACACCGACTCGGACTCGGACACCGACAGCGATCAGGCCTGCGTGACCGACGGGGACACGAACCTGTGTGGCAACGTCACCTTCGAGGACGGCTCGGCGGCGAACGCGCGCCTGCAGCTGTGCTCGGTGTCGTGCCTGCCCGGCAGCACGGACGGCGACGGCGACTTCCTGTACGGCGGCATCGACGCCGACCCGACGAGCCACAGCTTCGACATCTTCCCGTTCGACGACACGTACGCGAAGATCTTCTTGCCGATGTCCGTCGACGCCGGCACCACCGTCGAGATCGACTACATCGTGCCCAAGCAGAACGCCTGGGTGACCATGCCGACCGGCACCCCCGCCGAGATCGAGCTGGGTGGCGGCCTGTACGTGACCGCCAGCAGCGACGACATGACCGTGCCGTTCGGCGTCGACGAGACCCAGGGCCGCGCGGTCCAGGTCGACTCCGCCATGTGGCCGGACCTCGACCAGCTCACGGGCGCCACGGTCGCGCTCTGGTACCTCGAGCCCTACGACGCCTACTCGGCCAGCAGCGACGGGTTCGCCTTCCGGATCGACGCGTCCGCGCTCCCAGGCACGGGCCCCTACAACGCCCTCGTCTGGCACTACGACATCGAGGGCGCCCACACGGCGTGGGAGTCCGCCGGAACCGTGACGGTCGACGGCGACTGGGCCACCAGCGACGGCGAGCTGCACGTTCTCGGGACGCTCGTCCTCACCGAGTAGTGCTGCTCTTGAGCTGGCTCGGGTGCTCTTCCGCGCCCGACCAGAAGGTCGTCGTCCTGGGGATCGACGGGCTCGAGTGGTCGATGGTCGACCGGCTCGAGCTCGAGAACCTGGGGCACCTGCGCGAGATCGGCGTCCGCGGGACGGTAGCCACCACGACGCCGGTGATGTCGCCCATCATCTGGACCTCGTACGCCAGCGGGTACGCCGGGGACGTGCACGGCATCGCCGGCTGGACCGACGGAAAGGGCCACGGCTACAGCTCGGCCGACGTCCGGACCATGCGCATCTGGGACGTCGCGACCGCGCACGACCGGACCTCGCTGGTCGTCGGCTGGCTGATGAGCTTCCCGAGCTCGCCGATCCAGGGACGGATGCTGTCGGACAGCTACGTCTGGTCGTTCCCGATGAACAAGGATCCCGACGATCCCTCGCTGGAGATCACGCTCGACAAGCGCGAGGACATGGCGGGCCTGGCGTCGCCTCCAGACTTCAACCCCGCCGAGCTGCTGCCCAGCGAGGAGTGGCTGGCCGAGCACGACCTGGCCTACCAGGTCAGCGAGTACGGCTCGCCGTTCCACCCGCTTCGGCGCGACGAGATGCACATCCGGGTCTTCGAGCAGGAGTGGGCCAAGGGCGACGCGGACCTGGGCCTCGTGTACATCAACGGGCCGGACCAGGTCAGCCACCTGTACTGGCCGTACGCCGACCCGCCGGTGGCCAAGATGATGGAGCTCGAGCCGCAGCTTCACCTGAAGCAGGCGCGCTCGGAGATGGCCGAGAGCGGTGCCCGCCGTGCCGTGCCGTTCTCCGACGGGCCCATCACCCGGGCCGAGCTCGAGCTCGGAGGCCGCTTCGTCCCCGACTACTACCGGGCCGTCGACGAGATGGTCGGGCGGGTGCTCGATGTGGTCGATCTGTCCGACACCACCTTGCTCGTCGTCAGCGACCACGGCTTCCGGAACGGGACGCGCCGGCCGCTCATCAGCGGGGGACACTCGCGTGAGGGCGCCGTGTTGTGGGCGGGGGCCGGGGTGGACCCCTCGGCCTCGATCCCAGAGGGCACGGTGCTGGACATCGGACCGACGCTGTTCGCGCTGGCCGGCCTTCCGGGCGCGGCGGACTGGCCGGGGACGGCGCAGCTCGAGGTCTTCCCGGAGCTGGATGTGCCGGATCCCGTCGACAGCTGGGTGCTGGCCGACCGAGGCTCGGTCGCGCGAGAGGCTGCGGCCGAGGCCAACCCTCAGCTGATGCACCAGCTCGAAGCGCTGGGGTACGTCGATGGTTCGGGCAAGCCGATCCTGGGTGCCTCGCGCGGGTTAGACGCCCCCGAATGAAGCAGCTCGACCCGAAAGTGACCTGGCTCTGGCGCGCGCAGGGGCTGATCCGCCTGGTGGTCTTCTGGGGCCCCGCGGCAGCCGCGGCGGGCTTCGCGGCGTCGAGTGCGGGCGGGATGGCGGTCGGCTCGATTGTCGCCGGGGCGCTGATCCTCTTCTTCCTGACGCTGGCGCTGGTCTGGCCGTCGCTCCAGTACGAGTACTACCAGTACGACATCCGCGAGCACGACCTGCTGGTGCAGCGCGGCGTCCTCTTCCGGCGCCGCAGCTCGATCCCCCACAACCGGATCCAGCACGTCGACACGCGCCAGGGGCCGATGGAGCGCATCTTCGGACTGTCGCGGGTCGCCGTCTTCACGGCCGCCGGCATGTCCGCCGACGGCTCGATCCCCGGGCTCCTGACCGAGCGGGCCGAGGCCATCCGCGACGAGCTCGCCCGCCGCGGAGGAGACGATGGGGTCTGACGACACCCCCGGAGGCTTCTCCGATCCGGGCCCCGTCACCTGGAAGGAGGGCCGGAAGCCGAAGAAGGACGAGGCGCCGTCGGTCCGTCGCCTCCCCCAGGACGACGAGTGGGAGGCGCTCGCCAAGCAGGTCGAGTCGGAGCTCGAGGAAGACGTCGGGGACGAGGCGACCGAGCTCTACGATGAGCTGAACCTCGAGGCGGACGACGACGAAGGCAGCGAGCCCGAGGTCGTCGTCGTGAGTGCCCAGGTCGCCAGCCAGACGTTCGACAACCTGGCGTACGAGCCCGAGGCCGAGCTGGACATCGACAGCGAGGAGGTCGGGATCGCGGAGATCAGCGGCCTGGTCGAGCTGGGCGACCCGCTGCAGACCGAGGACGCTCCCGAGATCGACCTCGACGACCCGCTGAGCGAGGAGATCCCGACGATCGACTGGCACGGCCTGCAGGCCGCTTCGGTGCTGGTCAACCTGGTGCCGCGCACGTGGAAGGTGCTGGCGGGCTTCTGGCCGTTCCTTCTCATCGCCGCGCTGGGGGGCGGCGCGGTCGGCAGCTTCGGCGTCGACGACCTGTGGTGGATCCTGCTGTTCATCGGCAGCGGCGCCTGGTCGACGCTCATCCACTACATCACGCTCCGCTACCGGGTCCACGATGGCCGCCTGGAGATCCACGAGGGCCTGCTCAACAAGCGGAAGCGGCTCATCGATCCGGCGCGGATCCAGAACGTGGGTCTCGTCCGGAACGTCTTCCACCGCATGGCCGGCCTGGTCGAGGTCCGCCTCGAGACCGCCGGCGAGGCCCGCACCGAGGGCATGCTCTCGGCCCTGTCCGAGCAGGACGCGACCGAGCTCATCGAGGTGCTCAACGCCCTGCGCGGCCGAGCCAGTACGCCCGAGCCCGCAGACGAGGACGCGGTCGTCTCCCTGGGTGTCGGCGAGCTGCTCGCCTTCGGCCTGTCCCGCGCTCGGGTCGGCGTCATCGGCGTGCTCCTCATCGTCGGCTTCGAGGTCATACCGCTGCTCTCGCCCGAGCAGACCGAGGCCACCCTCGACACGCTGCAGCCGGGCGTCATCGTCGGGCTCGTGCTGCTGGCGTTCGCCGTCAGCTGGGCCGGAAGCGGCTTCCTGGCGGTCCTGCGGCACCACGGCTTCACGCTCTTCCGGGAGCAGGACCGGCTGCGCTCCCGCGAGGGCCTGCTCACCGAGCGCAAGGTCGAGATCCCGATCAGCAAGATCCAGCTCGTGCTCGCGGATGAGCCGCTCGTCCGTCGCTGGATGGGCTTCGGCACGCTGTCGGTCGAGACCGCAGGGCTGGGCTCGGTCCAGGAGGGCGTCCAGGCCGCCGAGCTCACGATCCCGATGGTCGATCAGTCGGACCTGGCCCGTGTGGTCAAGGTCGCGGTCCCGCCCGTCGAGGTGGACCCGTGGCGCGATCGGCTCGCTCCCCCGCACCCGCGGGCGCTGTACCGGATGATCATCGGTGGGCTCGCCAAGTGGACGCTCATCGCCGTCCCGTGCGCGGTCTTCCTGCCGCCGTGGGGCTACGCGGCCCTGGCGCTGCCGGTGCTGTCGATCCTCGCGAACGTGCTCGACTACAAGTACCAGGGCTGGATCGTCACCCCGCACGCCGTCATCGCGCGTCGCGGGTTCTGGCGTCGCCGCACCTGGGTGCTCGCCCGCGACAAGATCCAGTCCGTCCACCTGGTCCAGGGTCCGCTCATGCGCTGGCATGGCCTGGGGCGGCTCGCCGTGATGGTGGCGGGCTCGTCGGTGGTCCTGCCCGACGTGGGCTGGCCGGTCGCCGAGGGGCTGCTCGACGAGCTCAAGCCGATCCCGGAGATCGAGCTCTCTTGAGGCTGGCCGTCATCGGCGACATCCACGCGCACCTGGGGCGTCTGGAGCGCGTGCTCGCCCACATCGACAAGACCGGCGTGGACGGCATCCTGCAGGTCGGGGACATCGGGGACCACTCGATCGGGCGTCGCCGTCCGTCCAAGCACCCCAAGCGGGTGGCGATGTTCCGCTCCAGCGTCGCGAGCGTGCTGATGCACCTCCGCAAGCTGGGGGTCCCGGTGTACTGGGTCCCGGGGAACCACGACCTCAAGGACACCGAGGGCCCCGGCCAGATCGACGGCAAGCGCGTCGAGCTGGGCGACTACTCGATCTACGGCATCGGAGGCGCGGGCCCGGACCTGTTCGGCTTTCCGTACGAGTGGACCGAGAACGACATCGTCCAGCGCCACGGGCAGCCGGACTGCGACATCCTGGTGTGCCACGCGCCGCCCAAGGACACCCCGCTGGACCTGGTCCCGCACCGGGGGCTGCACGTCGGGAGCACGGCCATCCGGGACATCTGCCTCGAACACCGCGGCGTTGTCGTCTGCGGTCACATCCACGAGAGCCCGGGCGTGATGCAGATCGGCGAGTCGCTGGTGATGAACGCCGGCGGACTCGGCGAGCCCTGGGGCGGGGTGCGCGTCGGCTACGTCGAGGACCTGGACCGCATCTGGGTCCAGGACCTCGACAGTGGCTGGCGCCAGGAGATCAGCAGGAGCTGATCAGTAGGAGCTGACGCACTCGACGACGTCCTCGTCGTCCCAGAAGGCGTCGTCACAGGCCTCGACCAGGGCGACCGCGTCGTACGGGCTCCGGGCCGCGGCGCGGGCGCACTCCATGGTCAGGTCGTCGTCCCACAGGGCGAAGTCGCAGGCCTCGATGGCCTTGGTGACGTCGCTCGTGGTGGTGGCGGACTCGCGGCGGCTGTGCTCGTGGCTGGGGTCGCTGCAGGTCGCCGGGTGCTCGTCGCGGTCGTCCCGGTCGTTCCGCCCGTGGTCGTGCCGGTGGCTGGCGTTGGACTGGGCGTAGCGGCTCCGCTGCGTGTCCTTGTAGCCCTCGAGCGTCAGGGACTCGTGCCCGTTGATCGAGCGGATCCACCAGCCTCGGTGGAAGCCGACGAGGGTGACCTGGACGGACTCGCCGTTCATGCCGTTCGGCGGCTGGACCGACCCCGACGAGCGGGTGATCGGCTGGCTCCACAGGAGCTCGTTGTCCTGCCAGATCGCCATGGTCGGCGTGACGTCCAGGTGGCGGAGCATGCGGACGGAGTGGGCGTCCAGCTCGTAGGTGATGACGCCCCGGGAGCGGTCGAGGCGGTCGAACTCGAGGTCGCCCTCGCGGTGGCCGGCGTGGGCGACGGTGGTGATGAGAAGCAGCATGGTTCCTCCAGGATCCCTCGTGGTGGCAGGGACGGAGGAGTGCTGGACTTCTTCGGCGGCGTGACCGAAAGCGACGAGTGGGGACGTTGGGTGACGTCAGGCCGCTGGGTGAGACGGCTGGAGCGGTCTCAAGTCTCGTTGTGGGGGCGAGAAGGCGAGTTGAGACGGCTGGGGCGGTCTCAACTCACCCTGTGGCGGACTCGAGGCGGGGGTAGAGCTGGCGCAACTCGAACGCCGACGCCGTGTCGAGGAGGCGCACGGAGAGCAGGTCGAGTGCGTTGGTTCACTCCAGCAGTGGGTCGCCGACGACCTGGTGCTTCTCGTACTGCCCCAGCACGTAGGGAGCGATGTGGTTCTGGTGCCCGAACGTCTCTACCGGAACGATATGGGCGGGTCGAAACCCGGGGTTGAAGCACAGGACGCGCGTGATCGCTGCTTCCAGAGCGCGGGCCCAGCGGCCTGCCTTCAGCCTGGAGCAGCGGACGACGGTGTGGATGTGGTCGCCGGGCACCGCGAAGAGGACCAGCCTGTATTTTCGGCCGAACTTCAGGATCACGCGAGCGATCTGTCGCGCCTGGCTGCGATTCGTCCAGAGTGGCTTCGAGGGTCGCAGTCGCGAGATGATGTGGAAGAGCATTCCGGCCTCCGTCTGGCCCATGGGTATGGATGCGGCGGGCCAAAAATGAACCTCCCGGGAATAGGTGAGTGGGGTGTCGTTGGGGGCTGGCTCGCCCGGCGGGCAGAAAGCGGAGTTGGGACTGCCCCGACCGTCTCAAGTCGCCTCGTGGCGGGCAGAAGCGGAGTTCGGACTGCCCCGACCGTCTCAAGTCCGCTCGTGCGGCACAGCCGTGGTTGAGACGGCCCCGACAGTCTCAAGTCCCGTCGTGACCCGGCCCGGCTCCAAAACTCCCCGACCCTGCTCCCAAGCTCTCCGACCCTGCTCCCAAGTCCTCCCGACCCAGCCCCAGTCCGTCAGGCCGGCCCCCGCCCCCGCGCCACCCTCATCCGAGCCACCTGCAGCTCGTAGGCCTCGGACAGCTCGTCGCCCCCGACGTCCCCGATGGCGTCCAGGGCCGCCGCGATCGCCTCAGCCGTCGCCATCCCGTTCTCCAGGTGTTGCTTTCGCATCCGCTCCCGAGGCACCGCGGGCAACGTCAAACGAGGCAGGTCCGCCACCCCCGGCACGCGCCGCAGCATCTTGTGGGCCTGCCGCCAGGTCCCGTCCATCACCACGATTCTCGAGGGCATCTCGGCTGGGACGGTGCCCCCCTCGTGCGCCAGGACCCAGGTGTCGCCGGACAGATCGAGCTCGGGCCACTCGCGAGTGCCCCAATCGACGATGCGGCTGTTCTCCAGGCACAGCCCCACCAGGCGTCCCGAGTTGCTCCCCAGGTTCTTCTCCCGGAAGTGCCGGACGACCAGCACCTCGCACGCGTTCCGCGCCATCCGCACATCGCCGCACAGGCACAAGCGCGGCGTCTGCATGCATCCACGGCAGCGGGTGTCTCGGGCTCGGGCCACTCTCGGCATTCGGAGCGTTATCTTGCCGACCCCCTTCCGGAGATCCCGTGCTGCTCCTCCTCTTCGCCTGCAACGGCACCCCGGAGCCCTACGAGAACCCCATGCGCCAGGCTGGCGCTCCCATGGCGGGGGCCGCCGAGGTCCTCATCGACGTCCCGATGGGCGCACCGATGGGCGGCTACAGCGCGCGCTGCAAGATCCTCGGTACCGCCAGCAAGCAGGACAACCGCCTGTCGCCCTACACGGTGGCCTGGGCCAAGTCCGTCGGCCTGCACACGCGCCCGAAGATGAAGGCCATCTGGATCGAGAACGGGGACGACGACCTCGTCCTCATCAAGTTCGACGCCATCTACAGCTACGACGGGATCATCGCCGAGGTCAGCGACCGCCTGTCCGCCGAGGTCGGCCGCGACATGACCGGCAAGGTCGTCCTGACGGCCAGCCACAGCCACGCGATGCCCGCGAACTTCTCGGACCAGGCCCACTTCTACCTGGGCGGCGACCTGTACAACCGGGAGATCTACGAGCGGTACGCCGAGGCCATGACCGAGGCCGCGCTCACCGCTCATGACCGGCTCGAGCCCGCGGCCATCGGCGCCAACTGGGTGCACGGCTGGGACCCGAACGACGAGGTCTACCGGGACCGCCGCGGCGAGAACGACGAGTTGCAGGTCTGGGACGACGTCGAGCCCGGCAAGAGCAAGGACGAGCATGCGTTCATCCTGCGGGTCGACGACGCCCAGGGCGCCCCCATCGCGATGGCGGTGAACTTCGGCATGCACGGCACGCTGTTGGGCGAGGACAACCCGATGTGGTCGGGCGACTCGGTCACCGGGCTCGAGGTCGCGCTCGAGGAGCAGTTCGACACGGACGTCGTCGTCATGCACCTGCAGGGCGCCGGAGGCGACCAGTCCCCGGCCGGCAGCGGTGATGGCTTCGCGCGCACCGAGTCCATCGGGATCTACGCCGTCGACGCGCTGATGGAGGCCTACGAGGAGACCCCGACCACGCTCGATCCGTTCGAGATGGAGGTCGCCAGCCGGCACATCCCGCAGCACCGCGACGACATCGAGGTCACCCGCGACGGCGCCGTCGACTGGCGCTACCTGCCGTACGAGGACGGGTACAGCCCCGACGAGGTCGTCTACGAGGCCGACGGGTCCATCTCGACGCCCATCGACGAGTACGTCTTCGAGTTCGGCGCGGCGTTCTGCGGCAGCGAGGACCCGCTGTTGAAGGTCCCGGCCCAGGCCGAGGTCTTCCCCTACAACTCGTGCATGGACGTCGGGCTCCTGTCCGGTCTGATCTCCGGCGCGTTCGGCCTGACCGTCGAGGAGTTCCCGCTCCCGATGATCGAGTCGATGAAGGCCGGCACGATGGCGGCGGTGCTCTCGGGCATCCCGGTCCGGAACGTGGACGGCGAGGTCGAGGACACCGACCTGCTCATCGGCTTCTTCCCCGCCGAGCCCGCGAGCATGTTCACCGAGCAGTGGCGCCGTCGCGCCGCGGACGAGCTGGGCGTCGAGATGCCGCTCCTGGTCGGGTACGCCCAGGACCATGAGGGCTACTTCCTCATCCCCGAGGACTGGCTGATGGGCGGCTACGAGCCGAACATCAACGTCTGGGGTCCGCTGCAGGGCGAGCACGTCATGGAGGGCGTCCTGACGCTGGCCGAGGACGTCGTCCTGACGCAGGAGCGCGAGCCGGCCGACCCGCTGGGTTGGTGGGCGCCGACGACCTACGAGGACAAGCCCCCGAGCGAGTTCGAGCCGGACCGCACGCCGCTGGCCGGCGAGATCATCACCGAGGTCGACGAGGAGTTCTGGACCCCCGAGACCCTCCCGCTCGAGCTCGAGGTACCCGAGACCTGCGAGCGCATGAGCTGCATCGTCCAGCTCGCCTGGCAGGGTGGAGACCCGGCCGTGGACCTGCCGAACGTCCGCCTGCAGCGCGATGACGGCGGCACGTGGGTCGACGTCACCAGCCGCTCGGGCCGCGCCATCGACGAGGCCGCCCACGACATCCTGCTCGCGTGGACCCCGACCCCGCTGTACCCGGTCGAGGTCGAGCAGGATCACCAGTGGTGGGCCGCCTGGCAGGCCGTCGGTCACTACGACGACCGCGCCAGCTTCCCGGTCGGCACCTACCGCCTGGCCGTCGACGGCGAGGTCTGGACGGGCGACGAAAACCACTGGCCGTGGGAGAGCGACGTCTACGCGGTCACCTCGGACACGTTCGAGGTCGTGCCCGCCGAGCTGGCGCTGTCGTGGAGCGACACCACGCTGGTCGTCAGCTACCCGCTGGCCGAAGGTGGCTGGCGCATGGTCGACGTGGCCCAGTCCACCGCTGCGGCTCCGGTCGAGGCCGAGCTGACCGCGACCACCGATGCGGGCGACGTCACCGTCGTCAGCCAGGAGATCAGCGGCGCGGCGACGTACGTGAGCCTGACCATCCCCGACGGAGCGACCGAGCTGGTCGTCACCGACGCCTACGGAAACACCGGCACCATCGCGCTGTAGAGCGCCCAGGACACCACCTTGAAGAAGTTCCTCGCCATCGCCGGCAACATCGGCGCGGGCAAGACCTCGCTGACCCAGTTCCTCTGTGCCAGGTACGGCTACTCGCCGGTGTACGAGCCGTTCGCGACGAACCCGTACCTGGACGACTTCTACGCCGACATGAAGTCGTGGGCGTTCCACAGCCAGCTGTACTTCCTGACGCACAAGTTCCGGCTGCACCACGACCTGTCGAACAACGACGGCACGATGGTCATGGACCGCACGATCTACGAGGACGCCGAGATCTTTGCGACCAACCTGTACCGGGGTCGGTACATGAAGAAGCGGGACTATGAGACCTACATGGAGCTCTACACGGCCATGCAGGCGGCGCTCCAGCCCCCGGATCTCCTGATCTACCTGCGGTGCGACACCCGGGCGATCAAGAAGCGCATCGCCTACCGCGGGCGGGCCAGCGAGCAGAACATCCCGACTCGCTACCTGAAGCGGCTGAACGACCTGTACGAGGACTGGATCCATCGGTACGACCAGTCCGAGGTCCTGATCTGGGAGTCCGGCAAGCTGGACTACCTGACCAACCTGGTCGACCAGGTCGAGTTCCGGCGCGCCGTGGAGAAGTACCTGTGATCCTGGCTCTTCTCGGCACCGCGCTGGCGGAGCCCTGCCCGAAGGCCGAGCAGGTCTTCCCGCTCACCATCGCCTTCGACCGGGACCTGATCACCTCTGAGGACGTCGAGAAGACCGTGAACGAGGTGAAGCTCGCCGTCGCCGCCAACTCGGCCCTGACCGTCGAGATCCAGGTCCACGCGGACGCGAATGGCTCGTCGGCGTGGAACCAGAAGCTCACCGAGCAGCGGGCCAGCGCGGTCCGGAGTCTCCTGGCCGATCACGGGCTCGAGGCCATCGCCCGCGGCTGTGGGGAGACGACGCCGCTGGGGGGTCCGATCGAGGCGGACTCGCGCGTCGAGCTGCATTTGGTGCAGCCGTAAAGGCAGGTGTATCCTCCGCTCCTCGGAGGGAACCGTGCCGCTCACCCTCATCCTTGCGCTCGCCTGCCGCGACAAGAATCCGCCCGACGACTCGGACGGGACGATCCCCGAGGACTCGGGCACCGAGGACGCCTGCCCAGTCCTGCACGTCGACGCCGACCTGGCGTTCACGGACGTCGCCTTCGGACCCCAGACCGGCGACCTGACCGTCACGAACCTGTGCGTGGGCGAGGCGAGCCTCGAGCTCGTCGGAGCCCTGTCCGGCTCGGCGTTCTCGGCCGACCTGTCCGTGCCCGCGCTGGCTCCTGGCGAGACGACCACGGTCACCGTCACCTTCGACCCGCCCGATTTCGACGCGCACACCGGCGAGATCACCTGGTCCGGCACGGGCGGCGACGCGACGACGACCCTCTCCGGCAACGCGGTCGCGGACGCCGATGGCGACGGCTTCGACAGCGAAGAAGCCGGCGGTGACGACTGCGACGACACCGACGCCAGCACGTACCCGGGCGCGGACGACAGCTGGTACGACGGCGTCGACAGCGACTGCGCCGGCAACTCCGACTACGACCAGGACGACGACGGCTACGACGACCCCGCAGGCGGCGGCGAGGACTGCGACGACCTGGACCCCAGCGTGCACCCCGGCGCCGAGGACATCCCGTACGACGGCGAGGACACGAACTGCGACGGCCTGAGTGACGCCGACGCGGACGGTGACGGCTACGACGTCGACGAGGACTGCGACGACACGGATGCCTCGGTCTCTCCGGGCGCCGAGGAGATCTGGTACGACGGCTTCGATCAGGACTGCGACGAGGCCAGCGACTACGACCAGGACGGAGACGGCTCGGACAGCGAGGACTGGGGTGGTACCGACTGCGACGACACCGACGCGGCCGTCTACTACGACAGCGGCGAGACGGCCCGGGACCTGGCCGACGACGACTGCGACGGGCTGGTCGACGAGGACTTCATCAAGTTCGGCGACATCATCGTCACCGAGCTGATGATGGATCCGCTGGCCGCAGGCGACGCCACCGGCGAGTGGTTCGAGGTCTACAACACCAGCGGCAACGACATCGATATGGTCGGGTGGAGCGTCGAAGGGAACGACGGCGATGCGTTCACGATCGAAGACTCGCTGGTCGTCGCGGCGGGTGACTACGCCGTGCTCGGCTGTGAGTCCGACACCGCCCAGAACGGCGACGTGACGGTCGACTACGAGTACGACCGCGACGACTTCGCGTTCAACAACAGCTCGGACACCATCTTCCTGTACCTGGACGGCACCTGGCTGAACCGGGCCAAGGTGGACACCACGTGGGTGGTGCCCGAGGGCGCGTCGCTGAACCTCGACGCCGACTACCACGACAGCAGCTACACGAACGAGTTCGGGTACTGGTGCGACAGCACCGACACCTTCGGCGACGGCGACCTGGGAACCCCTGGCGACGCCAACATCGCGTGCACCAGCAACGACTACGACGGCGACGGGTACAGCATCGACGACGGCGACTGCGACGACGCGGACGCCGACATCAGCCCCGACGGCACCGAGGAGTGGGACGGGATCGACAACGACTGCGATGGCAGCGTCGACGACCTGAACGTGGACGACGTCGACGTCGGGTACCTGGTCGGCAGCTACGGCAGCTACCTGGGGTACGCCGACAGCATGGCCGTCGGAGACTGGGACGGCGACGGCCAGACCGACATCGCCAGCGGCGGCCTCTACAGCGGCAGCTACTACAACGGCCGGGTCTACCTCGTCGATGGGGCGCCCTACACCGGGTACGCCGGGAACATCTACGACAACGAGTACGCCCAGGTCGACGGCGGCTACAACTACAACTACATCGGCTCGATGGACCCGAACCCGTCGGACATCGACGGCGACGGGTACGACGACCTGTTCATGACCGGGTCCGACTACTACTACGACAGCTACGGGAACTACTCGGGGGCGCTGTACTACGGCGGCTCGCTGTCGGGAGACATCGACCCGGACGACGCCGACGTCCTGTTCTCCGGCAACCTGTCCCAGTACTCGGTCCAGGCGCACGTCAGCAGCGACGTCGACGGCGACGGGCAGGACGACATCGTCTACTCGGACTACGCCAACTACAGCTCCTACATCGGCTACCTGTACGTGTTCATGGGGAGCTCGATCAGCTCGGGCAACAGCTACGAACTGGGGACCGACGCCGACACCGTCTGGACCGGCGACAGCAGCAGCGACTACGCCGGCACAGCGCTCGGTGGCGGGGACATCGATGGCGACGGCTACGACGACCTGCTGATCGGCGCCTACGGAGCCGACCAGGGCACCACCAACAGCGGCAGCGTCTACCTGGTCCACGGGCAGGCCAGCGCCTGGTCCAGCGGCGTCGTGGACGACGAGGCCTCGGTCACGTTCTATGGCGAGGGTGCCAGCAGCGCGCTCGGCTCGACGACGCGCCAGCAGACCGGCGACTACGACGACGACGGCACGCTCGACGTCGCGCTCACCAGCCTGGCCGACGAGTCCGTCTACGTCTTCTACGGGGCGACGAGCCTGTCCGGGAAGGTCCGGGTCGACAGCGCGGACGTGATCATCACGGGCAGCGACCCGAGCTACTTCGGGCTGTCGATGATCACCGCGGACTTCGACGGGGACGGCGCGGACGACCTGGCCATCGGGGCCCCGGACTACACGAACCCCTACTACTACAGCTACGCCGACGAGCCGGGCTCGGTCTACCTGTTCTACGGGGCGGACATGGCGGCGGGCACGTACGCCGCGACGGACGCCTCGGTCACGCTCGAGGGCGCCGGCTCGGCCGACTTCTTCGGGCTGTCGATGGCGGCCGCGGACATGTCGGGCGACGGGAACGACGACCTGATCATCTCGGCGCCGGGCTACCCGGCTCGGTACGGGCGGGTCTGGTTCGTGGACTCGCCCTGAGCGGGCTGAAACGCGCGCGCACGGATCGGGGTAGAAGCAGCTGATGTGGCTCTCTCTGCTCGGATCCGCCTACGCGCTGGACGTCGCTGTGCTCGCCTTCGACGGGTACGGCGCCATCCCGTACGACGAGGTGCAGCTCGGCTCCCAGGGGTTCCGGGACGCCTTCCTCGAGGAGGGCACGCACTTCCCGCTGTCCGAGTACGACATCGCCAACCGGGTCGCGTCCGGCCACGAACAGGACATCGCCGAGGCCCGCCGTCTGGTGGCCCAGGCGCGGACCTCGCTCGACAAGGGCCAGCCCTCGTCGGCGCTCAGCGCGCTGTCCGAGGCGCTGGAGCTGCACGAGGCCTCGGGCAGCCAGTGGGCCCGCCGCCCCGAGGTGGCCGACATCCACTTCTTCCTGGGCCAGGCCCTGATCAAGTCGGGCCGCCGGACCGAGGCCGTCGCGTCTTTCGTCGAGGCGCTCTACCTGTACCCGGCCTACACCGAGGCCCGGGCGCCGGTGCTGAACCGCACGACCGAGTCGGCGCTCATCGAGGCCGCCCAGGTCCTGGACGAGGCCCCCCACCGGCAGCCGTCGATGCGGGAGCTCGAGGCGCTGTCCGATACGCTCCGCGCCGAGCTCCTGGTGGTCGGCGAGGTCGACCTGGCCGGGACGATCTCCGCGACGCTGGTCCGGGACGGCCGCGTCGTCGGCGAGGTCCGGCGCGAGATGATGGTCGTGCCGCCGTACCCGGGCGAGCCGATCTACGTCGAGATGGTCGAGGAGCTGCTGGGCGGCACCTCGAGCGTGGCGGTCGTCGACGAGCTGCCGCCGGTCGTCGAGGACGTCTACTACGACCTGGACGAGTTCGACACCGACACCCCACGGGAGCGCCAGCCGCTGTTCGGTCGCAGCGACGAAGAGGCGGTCGGGACCATCTCCGGAGCGAGCAAGCGCGCGCCTCGGGGGAACAACAAGAAGGTGACCCAGCAGTGGTGGTTCTGGACCGCCGCAGTGGCGGTGGTCGGCGGCGGGACCGGGGCCATCGTCTGGTTGAACGTCGACGGATCGGAAGACACATCCCCCGAAACCGTCGAAGGGCACCAGCCGACGTACACCGTGACGCTGTCCACACCTTGACGAAAACCCCGGAACGGGCGATGTTGCTGCGCTTTCCGGCGCGGCCCGCTGGCACCGTCCGCGCCCATCGAGGACCCCGATGCGAGTAGTCTGCGACAACTGTGGCGCGACCTACAAGATCCCCGAGCACAAGCTCGTTCGGGAGGTCAACAAGGCGACGTGTCGCCGATGTGGTCACGGCATCATCATCCGCAAGCCTGGCGAGGGCGGCGCTGTGGCGCAGAGCATCGCGCCGGCGGCGGACGGCGAGAGCACCCAGATCACCTCCCAGGAGGAGCTCGAAGCCCGTGCCCGCGCGCAGGCCGAGGCCCACGCCACGGGAGGCTTCGGCACGCCCGTGACCGAGGACGAGATCCCGGCGACGGTGATCAACCAGCCCGCCGGTGACGAGACCGTCCCCCGGCAGAGCCCGGCGCCGAACCCGACGCTCGCTCCCGGCCCCAGCCCGATCACGCCGCCACCGGCCCCACCGCGTCCCACGCCGCGTGCGACGACGAAGGCCCCCCCGGCTCCCGCCGCCCCGACCGCTGGCCCCGCTGGTGTGCCGATCGCGAAGCCGGCTGGCCACGACCCGAGCGGCGATCTCTCGCTGGTCATGATGGGTACGCTCGGCGCCATCGCCGGCGCCTGCCTGATGGCGGCCACCGCCGACCACACGCTCAAGGTCATCGGCCTGGCGATCGCGCTGGCCAGCTCGGTCACCTCGCTCCTGGTCCTGGTGACCGGTGACCGCGGTCGCAAGGAAGCCAGCATCGTCATCTCGATGTTCGTCGGCCTGTTCCTGGCGGGCGGAGCGGCTGCGGCCGTGAAGTTCACCGGCATCGGCGCTGCCACCGAGCCCGTCGCGGTCGTGGCCGAGGCCCCCACCGAGAAGGTGAAGCTCGGCGGAACGGATGCGCCCGAGGGTGCGTTCAACGACGCGGTCGCCGACGACGGCACCCCGACGCCAGAAGAGGAGAAGGACGCGCTCGCCGCGGCCCTCGCCGAGATGGAGAAGGCCGAGGAGGAGGAGGCTGTCGCCGACGCCGAGCCCGAGGAGGAGGAGGCCCCCTCCGCCACCCCGACCGAGGCTCCCGCTGCGTCGCTCTCGCGCTCCAGCTCCACGCGGAGCAGCCAGTCGGGCAGCAGCGGGTCCAGCGGCTCGTCCAGCAGTGGCTCGTCGAAGTCCAGCAGCAGCGGCTCGAGCTCCAGCGGCTCGTCGAAGTCCAGCAGCAGCGGCAGCTCGTCCAGCTCGTCCAGCTCGTCCAGCTCGTCCGGCAACGTCGGCGTGCCCGTCACGGTGCTCGACACGATGCTCAAGTCGAACAAGGGCGTGAAGCGCTGCTTCGGCCTGTACCGGCAGGAGACGGGCTCGCTCCCGAGCGGCCGCATCACGGTGAAGCTGTCGGTCCAGCCGACGGGTCGCCCGACCAGCGCGCGCATCGACGGCGGCCAGTACGCCGGAACGAGCCTGGACACGTGCCTGGGTGGCGCCATCACGAAGATCACGTTCCCGCCGTGGGACGGCTCCGAGTCGGCGACCTACTACTACCCGTTCATTCTCTGAGCGCGGGCCATGTGGCTCCTCGCTCTCTCGTCGGTCTTCGCGACGCAGATCAGCTACACCGCCGTCGAGTGTCCGGTCGGACCGGGCTCGATGCGGGTGTACGAGAAGGTCACCAGCAACGCGCTGGGTGGCTGGGACTCCGACCTGGCGCGCTACTCGAGCGAGGGCCAGTGGCGTGAGTACGCCGTCGCCACGTGCGCCGAGTCGCTGTACTCGGTGTACGCCGCGGACGTCGGCCTGGAGTTGACGGCCAGGCAGGTCACCGCGCTGGAGAAGAAGCTCGCGGAGCTCCGTCCGCAGCTTCCCGGCGTCGAGCAGATCACGGTCTGGGACCGGTACCTGGTCGCGGCCGAGATGTACCGGCTCCTGGACAAGGACCCGATGTTCATCGGCACGCTCTACCTGGAAGCCAGCTGGGTCGCTCGGGACGTGGCGGTCGGTGAGTACGCGGGCCTCGAGGGGCCCGATGGGGCGCGCGAGCTGCTGGACGCCGGCGCCGCCGAGCTCGACAAGGACCTCTCCCCGCGCATGCGGAAGATCGTGCTCCACAACCTGGCCCGGGTCGCCCATCGCGGCGGCTTCCCGGCCGAGCGGGACGCCTTCCTCGATGCGTTCGAGGCGGTCGGTGACCTGGACGCGGACGAGCGGCGGGTCCTGACCGAGTTCCGGCACATCACGGGCGAGGTCGAGCCCAAGCTCCAGGAGCTGGCCCTGCGCGAGCTGAAAAAGGTCGAGGACACCAAGGCTTCGGCGAGTGACAAGGCCCGCGCGGCCTACCTGATCGCGGATCTGGACCGACGCCGTGGCCGGACCGAGCAGGCCCGCAAGGCGTTCGGCGCAGTGGCCCAGGATCCGAACGCCCAGCCCGAGTTGCGCGAACTCGCGGAGTGGCTCGCCGACAACGGCTAGCCCTTCGGGCGTTCCGGACGCTTCGGTTTCTCGGTCACGCCGAACGCGACCTTGTTGATCCGCCAGCCCCGGCGCACGGCCTCGTCGTAGAAGCTCGGCAGGACACCGCAGGGCCGCAACCGACCGATGATCTTGCCGAACGCGTCGAGGCCCCCGGCCTGCAGCACGAACAGGTCGGTGACGACGTAGTTCCCATCGCCGTCCACGGTCTCGCGGATCTCGCTGATGCGCGTGACGCGACGGGTTCCGTCCTGGAGCCGCGAGCACTGCACCACGACCTGCACGGCGTTCGCGATCGACGTGCGGATCGCGGCCGCGGGGACATCCTCGCCGGCGAACAGACACAGG
This sequence comes from Pseudomonadota bacterium, assembly GCA_024228935.1. Lineage (GTDB taxonomy): Bacteria > Myxococcota_A > UBA796 > UBA796 > CAJQPC01 > JAAESX01. The sequence goes on along the minus strand of JAAESX010000059.1, from coordinate 68,413 downwards.
GTCTCGAGCTTGCCGAGCGCCTGCCGCGGTGAGTTGGCGTGCAGCGACGTCATCGTGCCGCCGTGGCCCGAGTTCAGGGCGTTCAGCAGGTCGAGCGCCTCGGGCCCGCGGACCTCGCCGACCAGGATGCGGTCGGGTCGGAGCCGCAGCGTGCTGTGGAGCAGGTCCCGCATCGTGACCTCGCCGCGCCCGTGGACGTCGGCCGGGCGTGTCGCGAGCGAGACGACGTGCCGGTTCTTGAGCTGCAGCTCGGGGCTGTCCTCGAGCAGGACGATGCGCTCGTTCTCTCCAAGGAACGCGGACAGGACGTTCAGGAGCGTGGTCTTGCCCGAGCTGGTCCCGCCGCTGACCACGACGTTCTTGTGGGCCAGCGTGCAGACCTTCAGGAACCGCGCGGCGTCCTCGGTCAGGAAGTTGAGCCCGATCAGCTCCTTCAGGCCGAAGCTCTTCTGCTGGAACTTTCGGATGGCCAGGTGCACCCGCTCGGTGATGGGCGGGATGACCACGTGGACGCGGGAGCCGTCCGGGAGGCGCCCGTCCATCCGCGGGTTGTCGTCGTCCAGGCGCTTGGCGTTGTACTGGGCGAGGTTGATGCAGGCCGCCTCGAGCTCCTCGTCGCCGCCGAACGCGACGTCCTTGAGCAGCAGGAGCTTGCCTTGCTTCTCGACCCAGACCTCGTCCGGGCCGTTGACCAGGACCTCGCTCACTTTGGGGTCTTCGAGCAGCGCGCGGATGGGCTCGAGGTGGTAGAGCGCGCTGTTCGCGTAGAGGTCGCTCACTTCTTGCCGAACAACCGCCCGAAGAGGCCCTTGGACTCGTTCTCGGACTTCTTCTTCTGCTTCTCGAGCTCGGTGCGTGCTCGGCGCAGCTCGCGAACGGCTTCAGCGTTGCTGTTGTTCATCTCCAGCGCGCGCTTGAAGGCGTTGAAGCTGGACTTCTGCTTGCCGACCTGGCGGAACACGAGGCCCAGCAGCACCCAGCCCTGGTCCAGCTTGACGTGATCGTCGATGGCTTCCTTGATCATCGTGACGCCGCCCTGGGCGCGCTGGTCATCCTTGCCCCAGTTGAGCTTGAACGTCGTGAAGCCGTAGTAGGCGCGGAACTCGGCCTCTTCGGGGACCATCTCGAAGGCCTCCTTGAAGAGCTCGTGCGCCTTGACCATGGCGCCCCGGTTGAACTGGACGAGGCCGGCCTTGAACCGGTCCTCGGCGGCCAGGATGGCGCGGACCTTCTCCATCGCCAGCTCGTCCTCGGTCTTGATGCCGTGGATGACGCTGTCGACGTAGATCTTGCGCTTGTCGGGCTCGTCGACCTGGGCCCAGGCCTCGTTCACGATCGAGAGGATCTCCTCGGCCAGCGCGACGTGGTCGGGGCCGTGGGACTGCCAGCGATCCGGGTGCAGCTCTCGGGCGAGCGTGACGAAGGCCTTGCGGTACTCCTCGTCGCTGGCGTCCCAGTGGACCCCCAACACGCCGAAGATGTCCTCGGCGTTCTGGACCCGGTGGAGCTCCTGGCGCAGGCGGGTCATCTCGATGTCGCCGACGTCGCTGGTCAGGGTCGGGCCGTCTTCGTCCGGGGCCATCGCCTCGTTGCCGACGGCGCCCGCGATCAGGTCGGCGATCGAGTTGTCGTCCATGCCGGTGGCCCGGATCTCGGCCTGGGCCTCGACCTCGCCAAAGGTCAGGACCCCGACGAGCAGCGCCAGGTACATCGCGCGCCGGGCGCTGTCCGGGTCCGAGGGCGCGAAGTCGAGCACATCGTCGAGCGGGCGCGTGCCGTCGAGCTCCTCGATCATCCCGCGCAGCTCGGGCCCGATGGGCAGGTCGGCCAGTGAGACGCCGCTGTCGGAGAGGCGGGGGAACTTCGAGTCGTGGCCGACGAGCCGCGTCTCGATGACGTCGACGCCGATGTCCTGGCCGAGCACGTCCCAGACGAGCTTCATCAGGTCGATCTCGGTCCGCGACTTGGGCGGCACGTTGGGGCGGAACTCCCATTCCCCCTCGGTCAGGCGCACGGCGTTGCGCAAGCGCAGGCGTGCCTGGCGACGGTGGATGTCGTCGTCGGAGGCGTCTGGGTGCCGGTCCCGGAGTCGATCGCCGCTCTCGGACTTCAGGTTCGAGCGCGTGTCCGAGAGACGGCCGTGCTCGAAGTAGAAGGCGCGGCGGCGCTTTTCGTGGGTAAAGACCTCGAGGCGGCCGGACGCCTTCTGGGCGGCGAGGCTGCAGATGAGCTCGAGGATGGGCTTGTCAGCGACCTGGCCCGTTTGCATGGACGACCCCTTGGGGGTGCATCTTACCGGTAGGGGAGCCGGGTGACTCCCCGAGCAGTCTCAGGACGAGCCGGGTGTCACTTCTGGTCGAGCCTCACGAGCTGACCTCCCGTCACCTGGTGCTCGGTGACGGCGCCGTCGGGCCAGGTGATCTCCACGTCCGCCGTGCAGGCGTCGCCGAGCCCGAAGTGCAGGACCAGGTCGTCCTGGTTGCCCCACTGGCCGTGGCCGCCGCCCACCTGCTGGACCTGGGTCAGCCCGTCGGCGGTGACCTCGACGCGCGCCCCGATGGCGCGGGAGTTCGAGCCGACGTCGGTCCGCAGATCGAGCTGGACCCAGTCGTTGCCGCCGCCCAGCTGGTTCTCCCAGAGGCGGACGTGGAAGCTGTCGTAGCACTGGCCGTCGCACCGGGCCGAGCTGTGTCCGACGACCAGGTCGAGGTCGCCGTCGCGGTCGAAGTCGGCCAGCGCCGAGCCGTGGCTGCGCTCGTGGTCGACGCCGACGTCGGTGGGCACGGCCTCGAACTGGCGAGGCGCCGTCTGCCTCCACAGCAGGCCGCGGGTCGCCTCGTAGTCGCTGCTGCCGATCCAGACGTCGGTCCAGCCGTCGTTGTCGAAGTCGAAGAGCGAGGCGGTGATGTCGCCGTCGTTCCAGGCGGTGATCTCGTGCTCCCGGACCAGCCCGGTGACCTCGTTCCCGGGCCGCTCGAACGTCACGTCGGGGTCCTGCGTGTTGAACAGCAGCTCGCTCGGGTCGCTGGTGTCGCCGACGTCCCAGTGCACGATCTCGGTGGTCAACAGGTCGGCCCAGCCGTCGTTGTCGACGTCGCGGCAGACCGTCGCGCCGGAGTTCCCGCCCAGGCGGTACAGGTCCCGATCCGTGTCGTGGTTCCAGCGCAGGCCGCTGTCGCTGTTGCAGGACAGCAGCTCGGGCTCGGGCACGCCTTCGCAGTCGGTGTCGGTCGGGTTGTGCTTGCACCAGCACCGGGCGTTCTCGTTGGTCGTCCAGTCCTGTCGGTGGTCCCAGGCGTAGTTGGAGTCGACGCCGCGAGCGACCAGCGTGCCGGCGTCGTTTCGCCACAGGTGGTTCGGCGAGCGGCCGTAGCTCGAGGCCAGGAGCTCGGGGTAGCCGTCGTTGTTGAGGTCGCAGGCGGCGGCGGACCACGCCAGGGGGTGGGCGTCCCCGGCGTTCAGGTTCTCGCTCGTCCAGCGCTTGGTCTTCAGGCCGACGTCGTTGGTCACGTCGTCGAAGTCGCCGGTCCCGTTGCCCTTGTAGAGGCGGGACTGCTGGTAGTCGTACTGGCCGACGAACAGGTCGACGTGGCCGTCGCGATCGAAGTCGGTGAACGCAGCGCCGTACGGCATGTCCCCCGCGCCGGTGCGGACACCGTTGTCGTCGTCGGTCAGCGTGAACGTGCCGTCGCCGTTGCCGAGCAGGATCTCGCTCGTCTCGGAGTAGTCGCCGTTCTGGTCGACCAGCCCGGAGTACGCATCCAGGTCGCCGTCTCCGTCGACGTCCGCGAAGACCCAGGTGGCGCCGTCGCGCAGACCGTCCCGGCCCGCGGGCACTTCGAGCGCAGTGAACGACTTCTCGCCCGTGTTCCGCAGGACCCAGGTGTTGCCACCGGACACGCCGTTGCCCTTGCGGACGAACAGGTCGGGCCAGCCGTCGTCGTCCACGTCCACGGCGTCGATGCGCACGCCGGTCGCGGCCAGGTCCTCGAGCCCCCAAGCGGCGCTGGCCTCGACGAACGCCGTCGTGCCGTCGTAGTCGGCGCCCGGCTCGCACACGAGCGCGGAGTCCTTGGCGGGCTCATCGGTGCAGGCGAGGTGGGCCAGGAGCCACATCATGGGTTCCTCCTTGAGGATGCCTAACGTGAAGCGTCCTCGGATCCGCTTCCTGGGCTGGAGGACCCCCAGCCCGGAGAGAGCCTATCGAATGATCCGTACCTTCCTGAAGCTCGTCGAGTCGGCCCCCAAGCGAGCCGCCGTGGTGCACCCGCTGGCCAGCCAGCGCGTGCAGATGTCGCGGCGCTTGCGCAAACAGGGCTACGAGGTCGACGAGTTCGAGTGCGCCGCGGACATCCGCGACCCCAAGCGCTTCGACGCGGTCTTCGACATGGCCGTGCCGAGCCGCCGAGCAGCCTAGAGCGAGGGCGTGGCCGGATACACCACCGGCCATGCCCTTCGATCGTCTGAAGGCCCAGAGGGCCCTCGCCCGCATGAAGTCGGACTTCCCTCCGGGGCGGTTCTGGTCGTGGACCCCGCTCGACGGGCCGTTGGACGCCGACGCCGGCCGCTTCTGGCTGCGCGCGCTCATGACCCCGAGCGACGACCCCAAGGACCTGGCGAGCCGCATGGCGCGGGCCTCGTTTCTGGACGACACCCCCGAGCCCGACGACGTCATCTCGGCGCTGTCGTCGATCGCCGACAAGAGCGACAGCGTGCGCGAGAGCCGCATCGTCGGCCGGACCACACACAAGGCCACCCGCGTCCTGGCGGCGCTCTACGACGACGAGACGATCGTCGAGATCATCTCGGGCCTGGCCCAGGAGCGTGGGGCGCGCGACCCGCTCGTGCTCTCGCTCGTCGCCGGGTACGGCCTGCATCTGCACCCCGAGCTCGGGATCTCCGGAGGGCCCGAGCTGCGCGCCCACATCGGGCTCGAGGCCAGCACCGCGACCGGCCAGGTCTGGAGCTGGAGGCCGGAACGGATCTGGTGCAGCCTGGCCGCCGACGGCCACCATCGGCTGGCCGAGATCGAGGACGCGCTGCGGCTGTCGTCGCACGCGGCCTGGGGTGGACACCAGCTCGAAGCGCTCGGGTTGGAGTCGTCGCTCGAGGTCGCGGACGTGGCTCTGCGTCTCGTCACGGCGCAGACGAAGCTGACGGGCAAGGCGCGGGCCTGGCTGTTCGCCCACCCCGAGGTCGCCGAGCCGGTCCTGCGGGATGCGGCCGCCGGTGGGAAGGGATCGGGCTCGGCGAAGCGGCTGCTGACCAGCCTGCGAGCACGCCATCCCGACCGGTTCGAGGTGGGCACGAAGCCCGCCTGGATGCCCGAGGGGCCCCTCGGCGAGGCGCTGCGGGGCGTGAAGCCCGGTCGCATGCCCAAGTGGCTGCATCCGGCCGACGTCGTGCCGATGCTCGTGCATGGCGAGCCGCTCGACAGTGACGACACCGCCCGGGTGATCACCGCGCTGAAGAAGTCCTCTCTCGAAGAGCCTCACGCGCTCATCCCGCCGCTGGTCGAGGCCTGCGGCAACGAGCACCAGTTCGCCTGGTCCGTGTTCGAGACGTGGCTCGAGTCCGGGGCCCCCTCGGCGGACGGCTGGGTGATCTGGACGCTCGGGCTGTTCGGAAACGACCTGACCGCGCTGAAGCTGGCGCCGCTGATGAAGCGCTGGCCGCGTGAGAGCCAGAACACCCGCGCGGTGAAGGGCCTGGCGGTACTGCAGCGCATCGGCACCGACAACGCGTTGGCCACGCTGGCCGAGGTCGCGCGGACCGCGAAGACGGCGAGCCTGAAGCGGCATGCGAACGAGGCGTTGGCGGCCATCGCGGCGGATCGTGGGCTCTCCACCGACCAGCTCGAGGACCGCGTCGTGCCGGACTGCGGGCTCGCCTCGAGCGGCGTGTCGACCATCGACTACGGCACGCGTTCCTGGCGCATCGTCTTCAAGCCGGACCTGAAGCTGGCGCTGCGGGACGCCGATGGCGAGCTCCTGACCGGGCCGCCGCGCAAGAAGAAGGGCGTGGACGACGCCGCGAAGGTGGCCGAGGAGAAGGAGCGCTGGAAGACGCTGAAGCGCGTGCTGACCGACACGCTCAAGCGCCAGCGTCGCCGCCTCAAGACCGCGCTGGTCGAGGGGCGCGCCTGGACCGTCGACGACTTCGGCGAGATCCTGCTGGGCCACCCGGTCCTGCGCGAGCTGGTGCGGCGGTTGGTCTGGACGGTGGATGGGGCCGGGACGTTCCGGGTGGCCGAGGACGGCTCGTACGCCGACGTCGAGGACGAGGAGCTCGAGCTCCCGTACGAGGGCCTCGTCCGACTCTCGCACCCCGCCGAGCTCCCGGCGGATGCCGTCGAGGCCTGGCTCGAGGTCCTGAGCGACTACGAGGTCATCCCGCCGATCGAGCAGCTCGACCGACGCCACAAGCGGCTCGACAGCACCGAGGCGAGTGGCACGAAGCTCGTCCTGCCCGCCGGCTCACGCGAGCCGTTCATGGCCGCCAACATCCTGACGTCCGGGGGCTGGACCCGCGAGTACTGGGGTGGCGACTGGGCGCGTGAGTTCTCGGCGATGGGCGGGTGGCGAGGCCAGCTGATCGGAGACCCCTTCGAGGGCGAGCTGCCCACGGCCATCACGTTCCACGCGTTCGAGGGGGCGGCGCCGTCCCAGCTCTCGTTGGTGCCTCGCCGGGTGGTGAGCGAGGCCTGGCGCAGCGTGATCGGCGCGCTCGGCTAGAGCAGCAGCCGGGTCCCGGATACCAGCACCACAGCGATCACGACCCACCGGATGAAGCCGGCGCCGCGGCTGATCGAGAGCTTCGCGCCGATCCACCCTCCCAGCGCCGAGCCGGCTGCCAGCACCAGCGCGGGGAGCCACTCCACCAGCCCCTGCCAGACGAACAGGGCGAGCGCCGGCAGCGTCATCACCGCCACCACCACGCTCTTGCGGGCGTTGGCGCGCACCAGGTCGTCGCCGCCCAGCAGGACGAGCGCCGCCAGCAGGAACACCCCGACGCCGGCCTGGAGCAGGCCGCCGTAGAGCCCCAGCACGAACAGCGCTGGGATCAGGGCCCAGGACGGGACGCCGTCAGCACCCTCGAGCCAGCGCTTCGGGCGCAGCGCGAGCACGGGCACGAACGCCAGCATCACCACCCCGATGAGCTTGGTGAAGACGTCCTCGGGCAGCTCGACCGAGACCCAGGCGCCCAGCAGCCCGCCGACCGCGGCGGCCAGCGCTCCCCCCAAGAGCCCGGGCCAGCGCATGACCCCGGCCAGCTGGAACTTCGCCGAGGCGGTGCCCGACTGGACGAACACGCCGACGCGGTTGGTCGCGTTGGCGACCCCCGGGGGCATGCCCAGCGCCAGCATCGCGGCCAGGGTCAGGAAGCTGCCGCCGCCCGCGATGGTGTTCACCGTGCCGGCCGCCACGCCGACGAGCGCGAGCAGGGCCAGCTCGGCGAGCGTCACTTGTGGCCCCGAATGGCCTCTCTGCGGACCTCCAGGTTCCACGCGGGGTCCCACTCGGTGTCGTGGCAGCTCGTGCAGATGGCGTCCAGCACGCACTCGGGGCAGCTCTCGCCCAGGCCCTGGATGTTGGTCTTGCTGGGGGCGGCGACGTGCGCCTCGCCGGGGCCGTGACAGCTCTCGCAGGCCACGCCGTGGTCGACATCGAAGCCCTCGACGGTCTTCGGCGGCGCGCCCGAGACGTCCGGGGTGGCGTGGCAGCTGACGCACTCGACCTGGCCGGCCTGGGTCGCGTCCAGGTGCTTCATCGCGCCCGCGTGTCCGGAGCCCTTCCAGGCGGTGACGGTCTCTTCGTGGCAGCCCACGCAGGCATCCGGCCCGACGTTGTCGCCCTCGGGGAAGGCCAGCAGGGGCCGAGGAGCGGTGCCCTGGGCGAGCGCCATCCAGCGCGCCTCCTGCTCGGTCTGGGTCATCCCGTTGGCGAGGAAGTGGTCGATGTGGGGGAGCCCCTTCTCCACCGAGAAGTCGATGCTGTGGTCGGCGTCGTGGCAGGTCTCGCACATCGTCGCGGCGTCCACCCGCTCGCCGTCGTGGGGACCCGAGGGGCCGTGGCAGGCCTCGCAGCCGACGCCAGCGAAGACCGAGCCGTCGTGGCCCATCTCGAAGCCGCCCTCGCCCATGCCGGTCACGTGGCAGCCGACGCACTCGGGCTCGCTGGTGCGCTCCTGGGTCCACAGCGTCCGGTAGGCCACGGCGTGATGGCTGAGGTTCCAGCTCTGGGCCTCCTCGACGTGACAGGCGCCGCAGGCGTAGTCGCCCTGCCAGGCGCCGGCGTCGAACTGCGAGAACGCGTTCGCGGGGTCCCGACGGATCCGGAACACGACCGAGGCGCCCTCGAACCAGGGGCCGTAGTGGTCGGTGACCTGGAAGCCCTTCTTCGTGGGCTCGACGAGCACCACCGTGGGCGTGCTCCGGGCGCCGATCTGGTAGGCGAAGCCTCGCGGCCTGTCGACCACCATGGGGAACGGGACGCCGTAGTCCACGCGGAACTGCTCCAGCTCCTCGGGCGTGCTCCGGCTCGTGGCCAGGCCCAGGAACGCGATGTCGGGCAGCTTCTCGCTCAGCGAGATGACCTCGCCGATCGTCGCCTGGCAATGGGGACAGCCGGGGCTGAAGTAGAAGACGAACGTGGGCTTGGTGATGTGGGGCTGCAGCGCCTCGGGCACCTCGACCGGGACCGGGTCCACGGGGGCGAGCAGGCCGGCGGTGCCCTTGGCGACGGTGCCGTCCTTCCAGCCGCGGTCGGGTGACCCGGCGAAGGCGAGACCGATGATGAGGAGCCAAGCGAGGACGCGCGACATGCGCTGACAGTAACCTCGGGGCGTGCCCATCTCTTCCCAGCGCGCCGCCGAGCTCCTGAGCGACCTCGCGTTCCTGGTCGGCGAGTGGCGCATCACCGGGACCGTGCACGGCGCGCCGGTGGAGGGCACGGCGACCGCCCGGCTCGTGCTGGACGGCACCTGGCTGGAGTACCGCGAGGTGATCGACGGCTACGAGGACCTGTGCCTCTACGGCGTGGACCGCGAGACCGGCGACCGCGTGGTGCACCACTTCACGAGCGAGGGCCTGGTCGACGTGCACGTCGTGTTGCCGCTCGATGGAGGCGGCTTCCACTGGGTGCCGGTCGGCCTGGGCCCGATCGTGCGAGTCCAGCCGGACGACGCCGGCTGGACCTGCTCGGTGGGTCGCTTCGAGTCCGCTGAGCTGGACGTCGAGCTCACCTACCGCTGAACCGGACCTACTGGAAGTCGGCCTGGTCGAAGACGAAGGGGTGGCTGACCTCGGCGTTGGTGTCGGCCGGGAAGCGCCAGTACTTCACCTTCCGCGCCACGCACGAGGCCATCGCGGAGTCTCCGGTGGTGTCGTCGATGATCTCGACGTCCTGGACCTGGCCCTCGACCACGGTCCAGGCGATCTCGACGCGGCCGGCGACCTCGCTCCACCGCTCACGCGCCGCGTGGTGGCAGTACTGGGTCTGGCTCGAGTAGCGGCGGACCACCTGCTCGATCGACAGGCCGGAGTCGACCGGGGGCGGACCCTCGGGCGCCTCGACGGCCTTCTGCACGTCGGAGAGCTGCGGGATGGGCGCCTCGGTGGGGCTGGCGCCGGGCTCGAGGATGCGAGCGATGGGCTGCTCGGGCGCCGCCTTGAAGCGCGAGCCGACGGATGCGAGCGCATCGAACGCGGACTCGACGAGGCCAGCCTGGGCCTCCTCGCCGGCGCTGCCCTCTTCCTCGGTCTCGATGGGCTCTTCGTCCCCGAAGTGCATGCGGATCTCGTCGGGGGCGACCTCGCCGAACTCGATCCCGACCAGCAGGGCGTCGAACTCGGGCACGGGGGCCATGGTGATGGAGCCGGCCGCGGGGGCCAGGCTCGAGTGGGCGACAGGCGGCGCGTCGCCACAAGCGATCATGAGCAGGATGGTCATGGGGGTTCTCCTCCGATGTCCTGACGATCGGAAGGACGTGTCCCAGGCATTAGGGAGTGAAACCCGCGGCCGGATTGGGCATCGTCGACTGATGCTGCTTCTCTCCTTGGCCTGCAATCCATTCTCATGCGACGAGGGTGAGCTGTTGCTCGCCGACGGCACGTGCATTCCGAACGACGGCTCGGGCGGCGACGATCCGTCCGATTCGGACGACACCGAGCCCCTGGACTCCGACAGCGGCGGCGAGACCGACCCGCCCGCCGAGTGGACGACGCTGCCCGCGGACTGCACCGCGCCGTCCGATGTCGCGAGCGATCCGCTGACCATGACGGGCTCGTACAAGCTCGACGGCGACGGGGGCTCCGGTCGGTTCCTCGAGGCGCTCGATGTCGAGATCATCGACGGCATGGCCCACGTGGTCGGGCAGGGCGGCATGGCGCCGTTCGACATCTCGGACCCGACGGATCCGCAGTTCCAGGGCTGGGTCCCGGACAACGGGGACTTCGCCCGCTACCACAAGGTCGAGGCGCTCGACGACGGCCTCATCGCCCTGACCAACCGCGAGTCCGGCATCTACCTGACCGAGGTCGGGAGCGGCCAGTTGCTCGGCGAGACCCTGATGCGTGGGGCCGAGGGCATGCTCTGGCACGACGAGGTGCTGTACGTCGCTGTCCGCGGCGAGGGCATCTTCACGTACGAGGTCTTCAGCGGGCAACTGGCCGAGACCGGTCGGGTCGAGGGTCTCGGGGCCCCCTGGGAGTTCTCGAAGGCCGTCGACGGCTGGACGTACATCGCCGACAACAGCCTGGGCGTCGTCCCGGTCGATCTGTCCGGGGACGAGCCGGTCATCGGCACGCCGGTGGGGCTGGATGCGCCCGCGCTGGATGTCACGGTCGACGGCGACTGGCTGTACGTGGCCGCTGGCGGACAGGGCGTCGTCGTCCTCGACCGCAGCACGCCGTCGGCCCCGACGGTGGTGGCCACGGTCGGCACGGGCGGCTCGGCGGTGATGACCGCGGTCCACGAGGACGTGCTCTGGGTCTCCGACCACGAAGGCGTCGTGATCTTCGACATCTCGGACCCGACCGATCCGAAGCCGCTCCACCGCGAGGTCACCGAGCAGTTCGCGCTCGCCATCACGAGCGATCCCGCGACGGGCCTCGGCTGGGTCGGGGACTGGAACATCCTGTCGGGCTGGTCGTACGACTCGAGCATCACGGCGCCTGCGCTGGACCTGCCCTCGACCCAGATCGTGCTGTCCCCCGACGGCGGCGCGGCCACGACGACTATCACGAACCGCGGGGCCGGCACCCTCGAGCTGGCCGGCGCCACGATCGGCTCTTCGGACGTCACCGTCGAGGTGTCCTCGACCAGTGTCGCGCCCGGAGAGACGGTCGATGTGCGGCTGACGTACGGGGCCGGCGGCGAGCTCGAGACCACGCTGTGTCTCGCCAGCAACGACCCGACGAGCCCCACGCTCGACGTCGGAGTGTTGACCAACGACAACGAGTTCATCGGGACGGACGCGCCCGACTTCAGGCTCGAGGACCTGGACGGCAACACCTACAAGCTCTCGGAGTACAGCGGGCACCCAGTCGTGCTGGTGTACTTCGCCACCTGGTGACCGGTCTGTCCGTCCGAGGTCTCGGACATCGACTTCAGCATCTACCAGGCGTACAAGGACCAGGGCGTCCAGGTCTGGGCCATCTCGAGTGAGAACGCGGAGACGCTGCGGAACTTCCGCGACGAGCTCGGCCTGACGATGCCCATCCTGCGCGACGACCAGAACGTGCAGTGGGAGTACCACCAGCAGAGCGCGTTCCCGACGGCGGCGTACCCGCAGGACTGGATCATCGGTGTGGATGGCACCATCCAGTACGAGAACAACCGGTACGAGTACGACGCGATGATCGAGGTCATCGAGAGGGAACTGGCGAAGTGAGCGCGCTCTTGTGGCTCGCTCTCTCTTGCAACGGCGACGACGGACCCCACGATGTCGCGGACTCGTCCGTCGACTCGCCGGTCGACTCGCCCGTGGACTCCAGCGCGGACCCCGGCCAGGACTCGGTCCCCGTCGAGTGGGTCGAGCTGACGGGGGACTGCGTCGAGCCCGACGGGCTGGGCGAGGATCCGCTCCAGCCGACCGGCTCGATCCGGCTCACCCAGGAGACGCCTGGGCAGTCGTGGTTCGTCGAGCTGATCGACCTCGAGGTGGACGGCGACCGCATCTACGGCGCGGGCCAGGGCGGCGTCACCGCCTATGACATCTCGGACCCCGCGAACCCGACGAACCCTGGCCACTACCCGCCGGACAACAGCAACCAGGGGCGCTTCCACCGTGTCGAGGTGGTGGGCGAGGACCTGGTCGCGGCGACCCACCGCGAGGCGTTCCTCGAGGTCCTGGACTTCTCGGACCCGTCCGTCCCGACGTCGGTGTTCCAGCACGAGGGCTACGGGCTCGAGGGCATGGCGCACCTGGACGAGCGGCTCTACGTCAGTCAGCGCGGGGGCAGCCTGTTGGTCTTCTCGACCGACGACTGGTCGCACGTCGAGCACACCGGCTTCGGCGAGAACACCTGGGAGCTGGCCAGCGATGGCAGCTCGTGGCTGTACGCCGCGGACAACGCCGGACTGATCCCCATCTCGCTGGCGGACCCCGATGCCCCCGCGGTCCAGGCGACGGTCGACATGGGCGGCGTGCTGCACGCGGTGGTCGACGGCGACTGGATGTATGCGGCCCAGGCCAGCCGTGGTGTCGCGGTCCTGGAGCGGTCGGACCCGGCCGCGCCCGAGCTGGTGACGATGATCCCGGTCAGCGGAAGCGCCGTGCAGATCAGCGTGGGCGATAGCGTGCTGTGGATCGCGGACCACGAGGGCCTTGCGACGTGGGACGTCAGCGACCCGACGAGCCCCTCGCCGACGGGGCACCAGGTCAGCGAGCAGTTCGCCCTGAGCGTGGCTCACGTCGGGGACGTGGGCTGGCTCGGAGACTGGAACATCCTCAGCAGCTGGACGCTGGAGCCCGGCTCGCCCGAGCTGGACATCGGCCGGAGCGAGCTCGACCTGTCGAGCGGGCAGACGACCGCGGCGTTCCGGAACTGGGGAGCCAGCACCCTGACGCTGGCGGGCGTGGATCAGGTCGATGGACTCACGGTCGAGGCCAGCTCGCTCACGCTGGAGCCGGGCGAGGAAGGGACGCTGCGGTTCACCTGGACCGGCGGGGACCTGGATCAGCCGATCTGCCTGGCGAGCGCCGACGCCGACGAGCCGCTGCAGCAGCTCATCCTGCTGGCGGGCGACAACCCCAGCAAGCTCGGCGAGGCCGCCATCGACTTCACGCTGCCCGACCTGGATGGCAACGAGTACACGCTGTCCGACCACCTGGGCCAGCCCGTCGTCCTGGCCTACTTCGCCACCTGGTGACCGGTCTGTCCGTCCGAGGTCTCGGACATCGACGACCAGATCTTCGCCGAGTACGCCAGCCAGGGCGTGCAGGTGTGGGCCATCGCCCACAACGAGGACATCCAGGCGGTCCGCGACTTCCGGGACGCCTTCGACATCGAGATGCCGATCCTCTACGACGAGACCGGTCAGGTGGCGAACGCCTACCGCCTCCAGCAGTCGTTCCCGACGGGCGCCTACCCCCACGACTGGGTGATCGGCACCGACGGCAACGTGGCCTACGCCAACAACCGGTACGAGGCGGACGAGATGATCGCGGTGATCCAAGCGGAGCTCCGCGGGGAGTGATTACGACGGGTGCGTGGAACTCACGCTCCCCCGCGATGACCTGGGCACCTTCCCGACCCCCGTCGAGCAGGCGCTGGGGATCTGGGTCAAGCGCGAGGACCGGTCGGGCACGCTGTACGGCGGTAACAAGGTCCGCAAGCTGCGCTGGCTCCTGCCCGAGGTGCGTCGCCGCGGCGGGGATCTGATGACGCTGGGCGCCATCGGCAGCCACCACCTGCTGGCTTGCTCGATGTACGGGAACGCGCATGGGGTGCGGACCCATGCGCTCGTCATTCCCCAACACGAGACGCCGCACGTGATGCGGAACTTCTCGGTGCTCCAGCGCGAGGCCAGCTCGATCTGGCTCGGGACGGGCGAGTGGGAGCTGCCGTTCCTGGCGATCAGCGCAGCGCGAGCGGTCCGCAAGGAGCGCGGTCACTGGCCGATGTTCGTCTGGGCCGGGGGCAGCACGCCGCTCGGCTCGCTGGGCTGGGTCGAGGGCGCGCTCGAGCTCGGCGATCAGGTCCGACGCGGGGAGTGTCCCGAGCCGGACGCGCTCTACGTCGCGCTCGGCAGCGGAGGGACGTGCGCGGGCCTGCTGGTCGGCCTGGAGATGGCCGGTCTGAAGACCCAGGTGCATGCGGTGCGCGTCGTGGACCGGCTGTTCGCCAACGGGACCGTCGTCACCTGGCTCGCCAGGCGGGCTGCGCGGCTGATCGCCGACAACGGAGGGCCCTCGGTGCGGGTCGACCCGAGCCGCCTGGTGGTGCACCACGACTGGTTCGGGGCGGGGTACGGCGAGCCCACCCCAGAAGGCACCGCCGCGATTGAGAGGGGCCTGGATGCAGGACTCGCGGTCGAGCCCACGTATACGGGGAAGACGCTCGCCGCGGCGCTCGCGGGTGCGAAGACTGGGAAGGTGGTCATGTTCCTCGACAGCCTCAGCTCGGCGCAGCTTCCTTGAGCGGACTCCTGATGCTGGGCTTCGTCGTGCTCGCCGTCGCGTGCGTGCTGACGATCCCGTTCGGCATCCCCGGCGCCTGGGTCCTCCTGCTCGTGGCCGTGGGCATCGAGATGGGCGACACGGCGATGTGGGGCACCGAGACGACGTTCTCGTGGACCTTCATCGGCCTGGGCTTCGTGATCGCGGCCGGGGGCGAGGCGCTCGAGCTGGGCGCAGTGGCCATCGGCGCCAAGAAGGGCGGCGGCACTCGGCGGACGGCCATCGGCGCGGTCCTGGGCGGCATCGGCGGCGCGCTCGCGTTCACGCCGCTCTTCCCGATCATCGGCACCATCTTCGGTGGCCTGCTCGGCACCTTCATCGGCGCGGTCATCGCCGAGCTGTCCCGGACGGACAAGAAGCGCACGGGCAAGGAAGCCTTCAAGACGGCTGGCTGGGCCACGCTCGCGGCCATGGCTGGCACGGGCATGAAGACCGTGCTCGGCGGGGCCGTGGCGTTCCTGCTGGTGCTCGGGATGTTGAGCCCGCTGGTCTAGCGTTCGGGGGCGCCAAACAGATGTGTCGCGGCGCGCTGGGGGTACCAGCTGGACTGAGGTCGTGTTGCGAGGTCGCAACGGCGACGTGGCGTCCGAGGCTCACCGGCTGCGAGCGAGCCGTCTCCACGCAGGCCTGCCGGCGAGCCGCAGGGCCACGTAGCCGACCCAGCCTTGAACAGCGTTCGCGCGGCTCTGGCCGCTCATCGCGACGATGGCCCACAGCCAGTCCGCTCGCTCGCGGTCGAGCCCCTGGGAGGGGTCGCCGCCCACCTGGTACAGATGGTCGTGGACCACGCCCGCCACGTCGACCCTGGACCAGCGGACGAACCAGGCGAAGGCCTGGGGGACCGAGCTGAAGTCTGTGTGCGTTCCCTTCGGGACCCGGATGATCAGGTGGTCGATCCGGATCTCCAGGTCTTCCAGCAGCTCGCACCGGCCGTCCTCGAGTCGGACCGTGCGAAGGGGGGCGCTCGTCAGTTCGGCTCGGGGCATGGGTCCTCCAGGCTGTCGCGGAGTCTCGTCAGGGTGTCGATCTGTGCGTCGAGCGTCTCGCGCATCTCAGCGCGCTGGTCTGGCCTGAGGCCCTCGACCGGCGGCAGGTCCTCGGCGAGGCGGCCCAGGGCCCGGACTCGTCGCACAGCGGCGGGCAGTGGCGGTCGGCCGCGAGGTGCGCCGTCCGGGTTCTGGTGGCTCGAGACCTCGGCTCGCAGTCTTCGCACGGTCCAGGCCCGCTCGACCGCCTGGGTCGCGAGCCGGCGGCGTGTCGGGTTCGACGGCAGTCGCAGCAGCTCGCGGTGGTGGCTGACGGTCAGCTCGTTCGCCAGCTCGCCGAGCATCTCGACCTGCTAGGCCACGCGGATGCTCAGCCAGAGCGTCGTGAAGGAGACCGACAGGCCGGGCGTCTCGGCCAGCTTCCGGAGCGGGGTGGACTTCGGGCCGCGCCGCCGGGCCTCGAAGTAGCTGCCTTCGTGGAAGCGCTCGACCAGCAGGCGGCCGAGCGCGCACATGAAGGTCAGGCCGTGCCGACGATGGAGGGCATTCACCTGGGCGGCGAGGCACTCCAGGTCGGCGAGTCCCGTCTCTGGCTGGTCGTCTGCCACACCCGTCCCAACGCTCGCATTCGAACGTTCGGACACACGCGTCTCGTCCGCGGGCAACGGCCCCGGCGATTCTCATCCTGTCGGCGAAAGCCGGCTACTCCTCGTAGCTGGTGTCGTAGCTGCCGGAGGCTTCGTTGTTCTTGCCGCCGAGCACCGTGCTGTAGGACCCGCTGGCGGTGTTGGAGTAGCCACCCGACACGCTGGCGTAGGTTGTGCTGGCGAGGTTCTGGCTGCCGCCGGCGACCGCCGCCGCCCCAGTGGTTTCGTTCCAGGCGCCGGAGATCTTGTTGTTGTAGCCGGCGATGATGCCGCCGTAGCTCGTTTAGGTGTGCTCCATCCCGATGACCAGGTTGTGCGAGCCGGTCTTGGTGTCGCTACCGCCGTCTTCGTCGTAGCCGATGACCAGGTTGCCGAGACCGGTCAGTCCGGCCGAGTCGTCGGTGTCGCCGCTGCCGGACTGCACGTAGACGTTGGCGCCGCTGAAGGTGACGGTGTCGTTGGTGGTGTCGGCGGACAGGTACTCGGCGATGTCTTCCTAGCCCTCGAGCTCATCGGCCAGGTCGGCGATGTTGTCGTCCACCTCGCCCTCGAGCGTGGAGATGTCGCCATCCAGGCTGGTGAGCCAGCCGTCGTTCGTGCTGATGTCGGCGGCGTTGTCGGAGATGTCGGCCGCGTTGTCGGCCACGGCGGTAGCGTTCGTCGAGATGGCGTCGGCGTTCGCCGTGATCTGGCTCTCGTGGGTCGCGATGGCGCTCTCGTTCGCCGCGATGGCGTCCGTGTTCGGCGCGATGTCCGCGGCCAGGGCCTCGTCCGCAGCGGCCAGGTCCACGACATCTGTCTGCAGATCCACCAGGTCCTGCTCGCCGCCGTAGTCCTGCTCGCCGACCCACGTCTGGGTGGCGTTGTCGGCCTCGACGGCGTCCCGGCGCTCGACGAGCAGGTCGATCTGGTCCTGGAGCGCGGCGTTCTCGGCCTCGAGCGCGGTGAGCTGGTCTTCTTCGCCACAGGCGGCGAGCATCAGGAGGAGTGTCATGGTCAGGATCCCTTGAAGTGGGGGGTGCGCTTGTCGAGGAAGGCCGCGATGCCCTCGCTCGCGTCGTCACCCAGGAAGAGCTTGGCCTGGAGTTCGCGCTCGATCACGAGCCCGGCCTCCAGCGGCAGGTCGTGGCCCGACTGGACCGCCCGCTTGATGTGGCCCACGACGGCGCTCGCACGCTCGGGCGGACAGAAGCTGTGTGCGTAGGCCAGGACGTGACTCAGGAAGTCGGCGTCGTCCTCGGCGTCGACCAGCTTGTTCACGAGGCCCAGCTCGAAGGCCTCTTCCTGGCTGACCAGGGTGCCTTCGATCATGAGCTGGAGCGCCTTGGCCTTGCCGAGGACGCGCGTCAGGCGCTGGGTACCGCCGGTTCCAGGCAGCACGCCGAGCTTGATCTCGGGCAGGCCGAGCCGGCCGTTTCCGCGCCGACCCAGGCGCAGGTCACAGGCGAGCGCCACCTCGAGGCCGCCGCCGACCGTGTGGCCATTGAGCGCCGCGATGGTGAGCTTCGGCGTGTGCTCCAGGCGCAGGAGCGTCTCGTTCGCGTGCAGGCAGAAGTTGTACTTGAAGCCCGGCGTGACGGTCTTCAGCATGTTGATGTCGGCGCCGGCGCAGAAGAACTTCTCGCCGTGACCAGCCAGCACGATGACGTGCACGTCGTCGTCGAACCGGGCGCGCAGGACCGCTTCGTCCAGGTCCCGCATCATCTCGTGCGAGTAGCCGTTGGCCGGCGCGTTCATCAGCGTCAGGACAGCGACGCCACCGGCCTTCTGCCAGGTGACCTTGTGGTTCGGGAGGGGCTCGGCGAACGACAGCTCTTGCATGGGGTGCTCCATGCCCCCCCTCCTATCCCGCGTCGTCGGGCTCCAGCGGGAACAACTGGACGTTCGCGACGCAGACCACCTCGTCGTCGGTGCTGTCGGCCACCACCGCGCGCAGGGCGTGGAAGTACGCCAGATGCATCTTCCGGATCCGCTCGAAGTCCGCTCGGCTGACCGTGAACACGTTGTAGCTGAACTGCCCGGGCGCTCCCGCCTCGATGCGGTCCTGGGCGACCCGGCTCCAGTGCTGCTTCACGCGGCGACCGATCTCGGGGTGCCGCCGCGTGTCGACCGCGCGGACCTCGCCCTCGACCCAGTGCGTTCCTCGCTCGATCTGGCCGGTCTCGCTCAGGAACTCGAGGCAGCGGGTCTCCTCCTCGACCGAGATGCCGAGCCGCGCGGCGATCCACCCGGGCTGGTGCTCGGGCAGCGCGCGGTAGCCCTCGAGCTCGAGCGCGCGAAGGACGCCCTGGGTCCACGGGAGCTCGAAGGCGCCGCGTCGACGGGCCTCGAGCTGGCCCCAGATGGGGGCGATGATCGGGATGGACTCGGGGTGGACCAGCGAGGCCACCAGGTCGACCGTGCGCAGGCTCGCGGCCTCGACCACCCGCAGGAAGTCGGGGAGCTTGGGCTGGGTCTGGCCGCTGAGCCACCGCGTGACCGAGAACCGGGACAGCCCGGCGCGCCGCGCGAGCTCGGTGACCGGGGTGTCACCGCGCAGGTCGTCCAGGATCCGGGCGCAGGCCTCGGGGCTGGTGGGGTCGGTCTCGTCGAGCCACGAGGGCTGGGCGCCGTAGAAGCGTACGATGGCGGCGTCCAGGTCGATGCCGGTGCGCGTGGCGGCCCGGAACGTCTCGCTGGCGGTGGGGCTGCGGCGGCCGCTCTCCCAGGCGTAGGCCACGTTGGACTTGTAGCCCAGGCGCCGCGACCACTGGACCTGGCTTCGCCGCCCGCGAAGCGCGACGAGGATCTGTTGGGCCAGCAGGTCGAAGTCGATGTCGGGAGCTTAGCGGTTCTGCACCACGGGCGGCACCTTCGCCGGAGGGTACGTGCAGGACCGCCTTGCGAACCGCGTGATCTCAGACAACGATCGGGGTGGAGGAGACCATGTTGTTCGTGCTGCTCGGATGTGGAGGCCCTTGGTTCGGAGGCCAGCAGGGCGAGGACTTCTGGGACAGCGGAGGCCCGTCGTCGATCCAGGACTCCGCGACCGAGGGGGGCGACTCCGGGGACGCCGACTCGGGCGAGGCGCACGATGGCGACTGGGCCGGCACGCTCACTGTGGACGTGGCCTACAGCCCCGAGCTGGTCGAGACCTGCGCCGGAACGGTCCAGATCGACGTGGAGGAGGACGACGTGAGCGGCACCGGGTCGTGCGTGTTCCCGGACGATGGCGCGATGGAGTTCACCTTCGTCGGCACCGCCGAGAGCGGCACGGTCGCGAGCGGCGACGACACCTGGACCTGGAGCCGCGAGGAGCTCGACGGCTCCTTGCTCGTCATCTGGTCCGGGCCCGACGGTGACGGCAACCAGCACGACGGCCAGTTCCGACTCGACTGGGACTGATTAGCAGTTCTGCACACATCGGTCAGAAATGCCGGATGCTTTGTGCAGAGCCGAGTTGACCGGGTCCGTTGAGTGGGCGACAGTAGGTGCAGCGAGGCCCTTGGGGCTCACCAATCACTCTGCCCTGCACCGAGTCTCGGGGGCCTCGCCGAACCTGTTCTTGCGCCTGCGGCGCTGCGGCCGCGCACCGGCTCGCAAGCTCGCCTGCGGCCTCGTCGGGTGCCTCGGCTCGTTCCTCGCCTCGACCCCCTACATCAAGGGAGGAACTGCGTTCCCCCCTTTGCATACCCCCCCTTGCTCTGGCACCTTCGCCGCTCGCTTCGGGGTCCCGCTGCGGGGCTTCGTGCCCTTGAACGGTCTCGCTCCTAGTACCAGAGCTCCGGGAGCCAGCCGCGGCCCGCGTACATGTTGGCCGGGTCCAGCGCGCCGCTGTGGCTGCCGAAGTACTCGTCGTTGATCGAGTAGCCGTCCGTGCTGCCCTGGCAGCTGACGTAGTCCATGCCCAGGCGGTTTCCGTCGTCGTCGGTGACCCAGCCCATGAAGACCGCCGTGTGGCCGCTGCCGCTGGTCCGCCAGAACTGCACGAAGTCGCCGGGCTCCCAGTCGTCGAAGCTCGTGACCTCGGTCCCGACGCCGTAGTTCTCCATGGCGACCGACGGGCCGGGTCCGTACAGGTCCCGCACGTACCAGTCGCGCCGCATGTCCCAGATGTCGTCGGCGCTCACGCCGTTCAGGTCGTCGGCGTCCTCGCCGTTCTGGGCCGCCCATTCCTGCCAGGCCCGCAGGTAGACCTCCCAGGTGATGCCGCTGCAGTAGCAGGCGCTGTAGCCACCGCCGCTGCCGACCAGCTCGTCCTGGTACCAGACGTCTCGGGTGCCGCCGGACCAGCTCCCGCTCTGGGGCCAGTAGTACTCGAACGAGCCGTCCTGGGGGTAGCTGTCGACCAGGTCCAGCACGACCTCGTTGAAGTCGGCAGGTCCGCCGTCGGTGCCGGCCTCGACCGTGATGGTGATGGCGTCGAGCGCCACGTCCTCGCCCGCGCTGTCGCGCCCGATGGCCTCGATCTCGCGCGAGAACCCGACGCCGCTGAACGTGTACGACAGCGGCGAGCCCGAGGTCGTCGTGCCCAGGCTCCAGTCGTCGGCGAACAGCTCGACCTCGACGACGCCCGCGCTGCCGTCCACCACGAAGGTGACGGGGTTCACGGGATGCGCGCCGTCACTGGGGGTCGTGATGGCGACCCACTCGGACTCCTCGTCGGAGATGACGCGGATCTCGCGCTCGTCTCGGGACAGCTCGGTGCCGGTGCGATCCGAGCCGATCAGTGACAGCGTGTGCCGTCCGCTGGGGGCCGTCACGTCCAGGCGCCCCAGCTCGGTGGCCTCGACCGGGTCGGTCAGCGCCGTGCCGTCGAGCTCGAGGTGGACGCGTCGCAGGTCCGCGCCGGCCTCGTACACGACCGTGAAGGTCGGGGCGACGACCGCGCCCGCTTCGGGCTGGACCAGCCGTACGTCGGTCGCCTTCGCGAACCCGTCGTCCGCCGCGGCCGACTCGGGCTCGTCCCCACACGCCAGGAGCCAGATGAGCATCCATCGAAGGTAACGGTAGAATCGGGGGGTGACGAACCCCAGCCGCCTGGCGTGGATCCTCGACCTGTTGGTGCAGCACAAGCTCATCCACAAGGGGCAGCGGACCGACGTCCTCAACCGAGGTCGAGATCAGGCCCGGCACATCGTGCTCGACAAGCGCGCCGAGATGCGTCGCCTGCTGGGCAAGCAGCGCGTGAACTACTCGGTCAGCGAGATCGAGCTCATCGCCAGCTTCCGGTTCGACCCCTTCGAGGCCGAGCTGCCCGAGGGCGAGACCCACGTCAGCGAGCGCACCATCACCGGCATCGTCGCCGATGCGCTCGAGCTGGAGTTCCGCGAGATCGACGCACTGCGCCTCAACTACAAGCTGGTGACCGAGGCCTTCGGAGGCCCGTTCGCCGAGCGCCACATGATCATCGCGCTCGACGAGACCCCCGACGAGCTGATCGTGGGCGTCGCTGACCCGTGGAACAGCGACGTCATCGCGCAGGTCGCCCGGTTCAAGAACAAGACCGTGCGCCCGGTCATGGCCATGAAGTCGGCCATCCTCCAGGCGATCGCCGAGTTCCACGGCTTCCGTCGCTCGATGAAGGCGGCGGCCAAGGAGTTCGGCAGCGACCTGCCGGACATCGGCAACCTGGAGCAGCTCTACAAGCTCCAGTCGATCCACGAGCTCGACGCCACCGACCAGCCGGTCGTCCAGGCGGTCTGGTACATCCTCAACTACGCGTTCGAGCACCGCGCCAGCGACATCCACATCGAGCCGAAGCGCGACGAGGCCAACGTGCGCCTTCGCATCGACGGCGTCCTGCACACGATCCACAAGCTGCCGAAGGTCGTGCAGCCCGCCGTGGTGAGCCGCGTGAAGATGCTCGCGCGCATGGACATCGCCGAGCGCCGCCGACCCCAGGACGGTCGCTTCAAGACCTCGTACAACAACCAGGAGGTCGAGCTCCGCGTGAGCACCGTCCCCTGTGCGTTCGGCGAGAAGGTCGTCGTCCGTGTGTTCGACCCGGGCGTGCTGCTGCAGGACCTGGAGAACCTGGGCTTCTTCCGCCAGGAGCTCCTGACCTTCAACAACTTCATCCACGCCTCGACCGGGCTGATCCTCGTGACCGGACCGACCGGGAGCGGGAAGACGACGACGCTGTACAGCAGCCTGCACGCCATCGCGAACCCCCGGCTGAACATCTGCACGCTCGAGGACCCCATCGAGATGGTGCACGAGGAGTTCAACCAGATGGCCATCCAGAAGGCCATCGGGTTCGACTACGGCAACGCCATCCGCCACGTGCTGCGGCAGGACCCCGACGTGGTCATGATCGGTGAGATCCGGGACCCGGAGACCGCCCAGTACGCGGTCCAGGCTGCGCTCACCGGCCACCTCGTCATCTCGACGCTGCACACGAACGACGCCAGCTCGGCCATCACCCGGATGCTCGATCTGGGCGTCTACAGCTACCTGCTCTCCAGCGTGCTGGTCGGCGTCATCGCCCAGCGCCTGGTGCGCAAGATCTGCCCGCACTGCGCTGCTCCGGACTGGATCAGCGAGGAACAGGCGCTCGCGCTCGGCATCCCCGGCGCCGAGGGCCGGAAGCTCATGGTGAAGACCGGCACCGGCTGCGTGCGGTGCCGCGGCACGGGCTACCGGAGCCGCACCGGCCTGTACGAGGTCATGCCCATCACGCCGCGGATCTCCCGCCTGATCCAGGAGGGCGCGCCCTCACAGGACATCAAGAAGGAGGCCCTGAACGACGGCATGCTGACGCTCAGGGACTACGGCATCAAGAAGCTGGGTCGTGGCATCACGACGTACGAGGAGATCCTCGCCGCCACGGACGACGTCAACCTCTACTGAGACGACCTGGGCTCAGTCGCCCAGCACCCAGTGGCCCAGGTTGCTGAAGAACCCCTGCGACTCCTCGCCGGCGAGCTCCTCGAGCTCCCCCGGATCGAGCAGGACCGCGCCACAGGCTACACAGACGTCGATCTCCACGCCCTTGAACTGGCGCGGCTTCATGTCGCTGCCGCACTTGCCGCACTTCATGTGGTGCAGCTGGGCCTGCTCGAGCTTCTTGGCCGCGGCCTTCTGCTCGGCGAGCTTCTTCTTCAGCGCTTCCTTCTTCTCGCGGTCGACGCGCTTGAAGTAGTCCTCTTCCTGGCTGGTGTGCTTCTCGGACATGGTCAGGCTCCTGGCCTCAGTTGCACGTACCGCCGATGGACGAGAGCAGCGCGGGCACGTCTCGGAGGATCTCCTGACGACCGTTCGCGTTCTCGAGCGCGAGGCAGTAGTGCCGGATGGCAAAGGGGATGTCTTTCTGGGTCTGGGCCGTGTAACCCAGGCCGTAGTGGGCGTCTGCGTGCCCGGGAGCGACGGACAACGCCTCGACGAACGCGCCGCGAGCGCTCTGGAGCTTGCCGGACTCGAGCCGCTCCCAGCCGGTGTCGGTCCACGCCGAGGCGGACTTCGTCGACGGCTTCGGGGCCTCGGGCTCCTTCACGGGCTCTCGGACCGGCTCCTTCACGGGCTCCTTCACGGGCTCGCGGACCGGCTCCTTCACGGGCTCTTTCACAGGGTCCTCGACGGGCTCCTCGACGGGCTCCTCGACGGGCTCCTCGACGGGGTCGGTCGCGGGGTCCTCGACGGGGTCGGTCGGGGGGTCCTCGATGGGATCGGTGGCGGGCTCTTCGACGTCGGCCGGGGTCGTCGCCGGCTCCTCGGGCGGCTGCCACAGGAAGTAGACGGCGCCGAGCAGCAGGCACAGGAAGATGAAGAGCAGCGTCCCGAAGACGCGGGTTCGCTTGGCCGCCTTGTCCTCGTTCCAGGCCAGGTCGTCGTCGCCCCAGGCACCGACCTCTTCGGTGGGCTCGGCGAACTTCTTGAAGTGGTTGTCGAACGACTCGACGTCGTCGCTCTCGTGCGTCGACTCGGGAGGATCGAGCGCTGGAGGCCCGCTGTCTTCGACGACGCGCTCGGTCGCGACCTCGTCCTCTTCACCGAACTTCGGCAGGTCGGGCAGCTCGGGCAGGCTCGCGGCGACCTCTTCGGACGGAAGCAGCGTCGGCGCCGGGTCCGCCGGCTTGTTCGAGACGAAGACCACGGCCTGGTCCGGCTGGACCTCGTCGGGGTCGCTCGTCGCCGAGAGCGCGTTGTCGAAGCCCGGGATCGGGTCGTCGGCGCCCAGGTAGTCCGACGGCTCGGAGTCCTCGTATGCGTACTCGGGCTGCCCGCTGTAGACGTCGCCTTCGTCGTCCTCGAGGTCCGAGGCGGGGTCGTCCCATTCCTCTTCGCCCTCGACCTCCTCGAGCAGGCCGGCGCCGGCCTCGGGCTCGAACTCCCAGTCGCCTTCATCGGGCTCGTCGCCGACTCCCGCCAGCGAGTTGCCGAGCGGGGTCTCGTCCGAGAGGGGGGGGCGGGGGTCGTAGTCGTCCGGCGGGGGCATGCGAGCCGACAGCTCCAGCTCGTCGAGGCGCTCGACCATCTGGAAGAAGATCTCGGTGTCCGGGTGGTTGCCGACGGGCTCCCAGCGCATGCCACCGGTGGAGATGAGGTCCTCGCGCAGCACCCGGCGCTCGACGATCCAGCGCTGGATCGTGGCCAGGTTTCGGACGTGGTAGACCTTGCCGTCCTGCTTGAGCAGGGTCCCTTCCGGGTTGTCCAGCGGCGCGAGATCGTCCTCGGGGCCCGCGGCTGTGAAGGGCTCCAAGCCGGCCGTGCCCGCGACGGCTCCATCCGCCTGCAGCTGACGCGCGGTGGGGTCCTCGGCGTAGGCGCCGGCGGGGTCGAAGGGGAGGGTCGATTCGCCCATGGGGCCCGTCGCCAGGGTCGGGACGGGGCGGTTCAGCGAGTCCTGGGAGATGTACGAGCCGCCCGAGCCGTAGCTGGCCTCGCTGTGGTGACTCGGCTCGCTGACGTAGCTCGGGCCGTCCCCTTCCTCGGCTTCCGGATGCCAGGAGGGTCCGCTGGCGAACGAGGGCTCGTCGACCTCTTCCTCGACCTCACGGACCTCTTGCGACTCGGTGCAGGGAGCCCCGCATGAAGTGCAGCGGAACTTCACCCGACGCGGCTTGCCGGAGCGGCCTACCGGTGGGTTGAGCTCGAACTCGGTGGAGCACTGAGGACAGCGAATGCGCAACGACGAACTTCCCGAGACAGGGCACCGAGTCTACCGCGCGCACGCGCCGAGCGTTCCCTGCTCAGCGACGAAGTGGCGGTCTCAGCCGCCCTGCAGCTGGGTCAGGAGCGCCTCGATCTTGGCCTTGTCCGAGGCATTCGGGTTGGCCGCCAGGTAGTCCTGGTAGTACCCGCTGGCGCCCATGACATCGCCCTGTTCGCGCGCGATGTGGCCCTGGTACTTCTTGATCCGCGGATCCGTGGACCCGTTGCCGCCGGCGCCACCGAGCTGGTTGCTCGCAGCGTTCAGCTCGCCGTTCTCGTACAGCGCGATGCCGTAGTTGACCATCACCGCGGGGTTGCCGGGCGAGTCCTTGAGCGCCATGCCGCAGGCCATCTTCGCCTGGGTCCAGGAGCCGGCTCGCGTGAAGTCCTGGCAGTCCTTCTTGAAGTCCACGTCCGTGCTGGCCGCGGGCGTTCCGCCGGTCGTGCCGGTGCTGTTGCCACTGAGCAGGTCGTTGCCGGACTTCCGCGTGGGCTCGCCTCGAGGGACGATCGGGATGAGGATCGGGTCGTCGTCGTCGTCGGTGCCGCCCATGTCGTCGCGGTCGATCTCTTCGAGCTCCTCCTGGAGCTTCTCGTTCACCGCGTTCCGGGCGGCGTCGGCCTTGGCCTTGGCCTTCTGGGCGGCGACGGCGTCCTCGGCGGTCGTGTTCGTCGCCGAGACCGGGCCCGTGTCCTGCGAGAGGAACCACCAGGCGCCACCACCGAGCACGATCAAGACGAGCGCGGCGAGCAGCAGGCCCTTCTGGCCGCCGGACTCCTTCGGGGGAGGAGGCGGAGCCTTTCGGCCGCCAGCGCGACGCTCCTGGATCCGGTCCCGCTGCTTGTCCTTCAGCGCGGCGAAGGGATCGACGAAGCGGCGGTCGTGCTCGTTCGGAGCGGCGCTGGGATCGTCGGCGCGCGTGGCCTCGGCCAGGGCCTGGGCGGCGAGGTCCGAGCCGAGCGAGCCCACGCCGACCACGTTCGTGGGGGTGTCCTCCTCGAACTCGTTGCCGGTCCGGCCGTTCTCCAGCGCGTCCTCTTCGCGGTCGTAGACCTCGACGAAGTAGGCGTCCAGGTCCGGGATGTCCCCGATGGTCGCCCAGTCCTTCGCGTTGTGGCTGATGACGTCCTCGGGCGTGACCCGGCCGTCCTGGATGTACTTCCGCAGCGTCTTGATGTCGGAGAAGTCGTAGACCAGTCCGATCTTGACGCGCACCTTCCACGAGGCGATGCTGACCTTTCGGAAGTCCAGGTCCTCGGCGCTGCGCTTCGGCTTCTTGACCCGGTGCACGGGGGCGGTCGGATCCTCCTGCAGACCCTGGGCGCTGGGGCGCGCGCGGTCGAGCGTCGTGAGGCCCTTCGTCTCGCCGGACTCGTCCACCTCGGGGTAGACGACGAAGACGTGGCGACACCTCGGACAGGTGATCTTGGCGCCGCGCGCAGCGATCTTGTTCGGATCGAGCTTGTAGCGGGCCTGACACTGCGGACAGCTGACGATCATTGGGTGCCTTTCTGGCGTCCGAGAGCGGAGCCCACGCACGCTACCACCGGCTTTGGGAGGCACACAACAGGGTGTGGGCTTGTGAGCGTGTTCATCCGACGATGATCTCCAGTCGGGAGAAGCCAGCGAACAGGGTCCGGCGTCGTCGTCCGGCGAACTCGATCGTCAGGCGCGGGTTCTGCGGGCTCCCTGACGAGGTCCGGATGATGCCCTCGCCGAACTCCGGGTGGAGGACGCGGCGGCCGACGCGCAGTTCGGCAGGACTCTCCGGTGTGATCGTCCGTTGGATGCCGTCGTCCGACGACTCGCTGGCAGAGCTGGCGACCGGATCGGGCTTCTTCTTCGCGTGGCGTGAGGTGAAGGCCAGCAGTCGCTTCCGCGCCTCGGTCGGGTCGACGCTGGGGGCCCGGCGGACGGGCTTGCGGTCGGTCCAGCCCTCCATCAGATCCCGGGGCACGTCGTCCAGAAAACGGCTCGGAGTGCAGCGCTGGGGCCCGGTCCCGTAGACGATCCGCATCATCGAGCGCGTCAGGATGAGCTCCTGTTCCGCTCGGGTGAACGCGACGTAGGCCAGGCGACGCTCTTCCTCGAGGCGCTCCTCGGACTCCTCCCGCGTGAGCGGGAAGCTCCCCTCGACGAGGCCCGCCACGAACACCACGGGGTACTCGAGGCCCTTCGCCAGGTGCGCGGTCATCAAGGTCACCCGCCCTCCATCCGGCAGCTCATCGGCCTGCCCCGCGAGCGACGCTCGGTCGAGGAAGGCGGCCAGCACGTTGAGGGGATCGGAAGAATCGAGCTCCTCGGGGAGGGTGAACTCGTCACTGGCGATGTCCGCTGCCAGGGCGTCGATGTTCTCGATGCGACCCAGTGCCTCCTCGGTCGCGTCGGCCTCGAGCTCGGCGCGGTACCCCGTCTCGCGCGCCACCGTCTGCACGAGTTCGCCTGGAAGGCTGGTCACCGCCTGCGCAGTCAGCTGCTGGATGAGATCGGCGAACCGGCGCATCGACTCGGCCTGCTTGCCGCGGCCGCCCCCCAGGATTCGGCAGGCCTCGACGATCGGCACGTCGCGGGCCGCGGCCTCGGCGCGGATCTTCTCGACCGCCTTGGGGCCCAGTCCTCGCCGGGGCACGTTGATGACGCGCAGGAACGCCATCTCGTTCGCCGGGTTCAGGACCAGCTTCAGGTACCCGATCATGTCGCGCACCTCGCGGCGCTCGTAGAACTTGCGCGTGCCGACCAGCACGTGCGGGATGTTCATGCGACGGAAGGCCTGCTCGAAGGGCCGGGAGCGGGCGTTCGTGCGGTAGATGACCGCGAAGTCCTCGGGTCGGCGTCCCTGGCGGATGCCCGCCGAGATGCGCGCGGCGACCTTCTGGGCCTCCTCGTTCTCGTCCCGGGCCACGAGGAGCTTGAGCGGCGCGCCCTCGGCGGCCTCGGTCCAGAGCTCCTTGTCCTTTCGGCCCTTGTTGACCGTGACGACGGCCATGGCCGCCTTCAGGATGCGGCTGCTCGAGCGGTAGTTCTGCTCGAGCTTCACGACCTTGGCGTTCGGGAAGTCCGCCTCGAAGTCCAGGATGTTCCGGATGTCGGCGCCGCGGAAGCTGTAGATGGACTGGTCGTCGTCGCCGACCACCGCCAGGTTGCCCCGGTCGCCTGCCATCAGGCTGATGAGCTGGTACTGCGCGCGGTTGGTGTCCTGGTACTCGTCGACCATCATGTAGCGGTAGCGGTTCCGCCACTTGGCCAGGACCTCGGGCTGCTGCTCGAAGACGTCCACGACCTTGTTGATGATGTCGTTGAAGTCGACGGCGCCTGCGGTCTTCAGGCGGGCCTCGTACTCGGCGAAGACCTCGCTCACCTGGCGAGGGACGTCGACCATGTCGTCGGGGCCGTGGCGCTTGTTCTTCGCGCGGTCGATGTTCGAGCGGATGTTGTTCGGGGTGAACCGCTTCGCGTCGATGTTCTTGTCCTTCAGGATCTGCTTGATCATCCGCTTCTGGTCGTCGGCGTCGTAGATCGCGAAGTTGTTCGTGTAGCCGAGGTGCTTGGCCTCGATCCGCAGGATGCGCACACAGGCGGAGTGGAAGGTCGAGACGGTCAGCTTGTCGGCGTCGGAGCCGACCATCGCCCGCACGCGCTTCTTCATCTCGGCGGCGGCCTTGTTCGTGAACGTGACCGCCAGGATGTTCCACGGCTTGATGCCCGAGTACAGCATGTGGGCGACGCGCCGCATGAGCACGCGCGTCTTGCCCGAGCCGGCGCCGGCAAGGATGAGGAGGGGGCCCTCGATGGTCTGGACGGCGTCGAGCTGCGGCGGGTTCAGGCCCTGCAGGTGGAGGGGGAGGTCACTCACTTTTCGGCCCGCTCCTTGTTGCGGCGGTGGATGTCCTGGGCCTTGCCGGCCAAGTTCTTCTGGCGGGCCCGGGCGAGCGCCAGGGCGTCGTCGGCGACGTTGTTCGTGATGGTGCTCCCGGCTGCCACGATGGTGTCGGCACCGATGACTACCGGCGCGACGAGCGAACTGTTGGAGCCGATGAAGGCCCGCTCGCCGATCTCGGTCCGGTGCTTGCCGAACCCGTCGTAGTTGCAGGTGATCGTCCCTGCGCCGATGTTCGAGCCGGCCCCGATCTCGGTGTCGCCCAGGTAGCTGAGGTGACCGGCGCTGACCTTGTCGTGCAGCACGGCCTTCTTGGTCTCGACGAAGTTGCCGACCTTCACCCTGGAGGTCAGCACCGTCCCCGGGCGGAGCCGAGCGAACGGGCCCACCTTGCAGTCGGGTCCGACCGTGGCGTCCTCGAGGACCGAGTGGGCGAAGACCTGGGTCCCCGTCGCGATGGTGGTCGAGCCCTTCAGGACGACGCCGGGCTCGAGCGTCACGTCCTGCTCGAGCGAGACGGTCGCGTCGATGTAGGTCTGGGCGGGGTCGTGCATGGTGACGCCCGCCTCCATCCAGCCCAGGTTGATGCGGTCGCGCAGGACCTTGGTGGCGACGGCCAGGGCAGCCTTGTCGTTCACGCCCATCAGCTCGTCGGCGTCGTCGTGGCAGGCCGCGTCGAGTCGTCCGGCGGCGGCGGCGGCCTCGATGGCGTCTGTCAGGTAGAGCTCGTTCTTCGGCGGGTGCGGGACCAGGTGCGGGATGACCTCGTCGAGCAGCCAGGCGGCGTCGAACGCGTACATGCCGCTGTTGACCTCGTCGATCGCGAGCTCTTCCACGCTCGCGTTCGCGGCCTCGACGATGCGCTCGACCCCGGTCGCGCCGCGCACGATGCGGCCGTAGGCGCCGGGCTCGTCGACCTTCATCGTCAGGACCGTGCAGAGCGCGCCGGTCCGGGTGTGGGCCTCGACCAGGGCGGTCAGCGTGGCGCCCCGGACGAGGGGGGTGTCGCCGGCGAGGACGACGAGCGTCCCTTGCCGAGGGAGCACCTCGGCCGCACAGGCCACCGCGTGTCCGGTGCCGTTCTGTTCGGCCTGGAGCGCGGTGGGGACACCGGGGAAGGTGTCTCGCACGCGGTCGGCCTGGTGACCGACGACGAGCGTGGGGGTGAGGCCGGCGTCGGAGCAGGCGGTGAGCACCCAGCCGGCCATGGGGCGGCCGCAGAGCGGGTGCAGGACCTTGGCGAGGGAGGACCGCATTCGCGTGCCCTTCCCGGCCGCCAGGATGAGGGCGGTGGTCGTCATACCGACCTCTACTCGATCCGGATGCTCCAGGCTCCGGAACGTCCGTCCCAGCCGCCGACGGCCAGGAAGTACGAGGTGTTCGACTCGAGGCTGTACGAGACGGTCTCGGGGTAGTCGTAGGTCGCGGCGTTCGCGATGGTGACGGGTCCCTCGGCCAGGAGGTACAGGTCGTAGTCCGCGGCCGTCTCGGTCCACGTGAGCGTGATGTCGTACGGGCCCTTCCGGTCGACGCTGAACTTCATGAAGTCCAGGTCGCTGGTGTAGAGCGCGCCGTCGTTGCCGGTGCCGTAGAGGTCGCCGGTGATGGTCGCCGGCGTCTCGATCTGGCCGAGGCCCACGGCGTCCTCGAGCAGGTCGCCCGACTCGGAGACGCTCCGGGTCCAGGACGACCGGGTGAAGTCGGTCGTCTTCGCCTGCGAGTTGTGGCCTGCCGCGTCCTGGACGATGAGCGTGGCGGTCACCGTGTTCTCCGGCGAGAACTCGTCGAGCTCCCAGAGGACGAACGGCGAGCCGCCGTCGGTCCAGCGGATCTCGCTCGGCCAGGCGTACTCGACGATGCTGGCGCCGATCTCGACGCGGGCAGAGCCGCCGTTCAGGTCGTTGTCGGCATCGTCGACCGCGAAGGCGAAGCGGACCTTGGTCTCCTCTTCGGTCGCGGCGAACGCGTTGATGATGGGTGAGCTGTCGGCCGGCGGCTCGGTGTCGTCGCTGTCCGGCTCGGGCTTGTTGTTGTTGAGCCCGGTCTCGACCGGCTCGGTGGTGTCGAGATCGGTCTCGCCGCCGAACGGGGGCTCGGTCTCCTCGATGACCGCCTGCTCGTCGGGGCTCCACTGGTCGAAGCCGCTGCATGCGAAGAGGAGGACGAGCGTCATGCCCCCAATCTATCCGAGGGATCAGCTGGTGGGCAGCTGACTGCGCAGCATCCACGCGGTCTTTTCATGTACGCGCAGCCGATCCGAGAGCAGCGCCGCGGTGGACTCGTCGTCGGCCTGCTGGGCCCGGGGCAGGAGCGCGCGGATGCGGCGGATGACGGTCTCGTGGCCGCGGACGAGCGAGCGGATCATCCCGTCGGCGGCGGGCGTACCGGGCTCCTCGACCAGGGCGGTCAGCGCGGCGAACTCGGAGTAGGTGCCCGGCGCGAAGTGGCCCAGGGTGCGGATGCGCTCGGCCAGCTCGTCGACGGCGATCCAGAGCTCGTTGTAGTGGGCCTCGAAGACCTTGTGCAGGGTGTCGAACTGCGGCCCGGTCACGTTCCAGTGGAAGCGATGGGCGCGCAGGTAGAGCGTGTAGGTGTCGGCCAGGATGCCGCTGACCCCGAGCGCGATGTCCTGGCGGGTGGTCTCGTCGATTCCGATGTCGATCTGCATGCTGGCTCCTTGGTGTGGAGACAACATCGCCTGAATCATTCAATCAGTCCAAGACATCGAAATCACCATTTCCATAACCGCAACGCATGCGTTCGATCTGGCCTTCGCTGAACCCCTGGCTGGCCCACGGCGGGTTCCAGTACGACATCAGGTTGTTGATGGGGATGGTCGGGTCGAGCGCCGCCAGGTCTCCCTCGCACTCGACGTACGAGCGGCTCTCGGCGTTGGTCGCGCCGCGCTTGTCGAACTGGGTGCAGTGGTCGGTGCCAGGGTCGGGGGCGGTGTCGCAGACCAGGTCGCCGGTGACGTCGCAGTCGCCGTCCCACTCGGGGCCGAAGGTGTCCTCGTGCGTGTGGCGCAGGCCGAAGACGTGGCCCCATTCGTGCGCCATCATCCGCGGGCTGGGCTTGCGCACGCCGGCGATGGCGTTGTGGCTGAGCTCGCCTGGGTAGCCGGCCCAGGCGCCCTCCCACGAGGCGTCGTCGTCGAACAGCAGGTAGACGTTGGCGCAGCCGTCGACGTTCCAGTCCGCCGCCATCTCCTCGAGCCCCTGGGCCCGGCCGGTGGCGTCGAGCTCGCCCAGGACGACCCGCTCGGCGTCGGCGTGGACCAGGACGCGGCTGGCTTCGAGCCGGATGCCCGTGTCCAGCTGGGTGGCCATGTACTCGGCCTCGGGGGCGCCGCGCAGGAGGCGGTTGGTGAGGTCGATCTGGTTGTGGAGCGTCTGGCGCTCGAGGTCGTCCGTCCAGCGGCGGTCGGCGATCTCCTGGGTCGGCCAGACCGCGTGGATGCAGACGGGGACGTCGATGCGGGCGATGTCGGTGGCCAGCTCGGTGCGCTGGACGGGGTCGTCACAGACCGCGGGCGCCAGGGCCGTCTCGGTCGCGGGTGGGCCACAGGCCAACAGCCACCACACCATCCATCACCTCCATGCCGAGGTTCGCCCGGGCTGGAGGGGGCGCGGCGTCACCGCGGTTTCATCGTCTCCGAGACCGCTGGCAGCCTCAGTCGGCGCGCTCGACGACCAGGAACTCGACGCGTCGGTTCTGGCTCCAAGCCTCCTCGTCCGATCCCTCGACGACGGGCTTCTGCTCTCCCCAGCCGGTCGAACGGAGCCGCTGGGCGCTCACGCCGTTGGCCTCGAGGAAGGCCTTCACGGCGGCGGCGCGTCGGGTCGACAGGTCGAGGTTGAAGCTGTCGCCGCCTCGCTCGTCGGCGTGGCCCTCGACGCTGACGAGCAGCACCTCGGGGTGCTCGATCATCAGCCGGGCGGTCTGGCGACAGAGCTCGTGGCTCTCGGGCTTGATGACGGCCTTGTTGGTCTCGAAGTAGATGGCGTCGTGGATGACGATGCGCCGGTCGGTCAGCACGACCTGGCTCGCACCGAGGATGACCTGGACCTCGCCCGGACGGCCCTCGGCGACGTCGAGCTCGACGGTCGAGCCGAAGAACCCCTCGGCCGTGACCGCGAGGGTGTGGTGGCCGATGGGGAGATCGACGGTGGTCTTGCCGACCGCGAGCTCGCCGGCCGGGGTGCGCCAGGTGGCCTCTTCGACGAGCCGACCGTGGGGGTCGACCGGGACGAGGGTCACGGGCTCGGCGTGGGAGAGCGTGAGGAGGAGGGGCCAGGTCACACTGGGATGGTAGCGGAGGGGTGTTGGTGGGGGTCTGGGTGGCCCGTTGAGGTGAGGATGGTGGAGCTGGGGGTTGTGGCCCCCAGAAGTCGGTTCCTGACGGGGAGGATTGCCGAACTGGGGGTCGTGGCCCCCAGAAGTCGGTTCCTGACGGCCAGGCTTGCCCCACTGGGCTCGCCCCCCGTTACGGCTCCCGGCCCCCCAGAACTCGAATCCTCACCGTGAAGCTGGCCGATCTGGCCGCCGCCACTCAGTAGTGGACCTTCTCTCCCTTCCAGGTCCGCACCAGCCGCCCGTCCGGCACGCCGATGACCAGCTCGCGCACCTTGGCGCGGTCGTACGGAAGCGGCAGGTAGAGCGCGTCCGAGCGCCAGCCGCCGTGCGTGCGACCCCAGACCAGGCCGTGGCCGTAGCCTCGCTGGTTCGCCTTGTAGAACGTCTCGACGTCCCCCTCGGGCGAGATCCGGTAGAGCGAGCTGGTGTCGTAGTCGGCCGCCCACAGGTAGCCGCAGGCGTCGAAGCGCAGGCCGTCCTTCCACTGACCCGGGGTCTTGACCCAGGGCTCGAGCTCGCCGACGGGGTTCAGGTCCTCGTCCAGCTCGGCCCGGTAGATGAAGCCGTCGCCGATGCCGCCGACGTAGAGCATCGTCGAGTCGAGGTTGATGGTCAGGCTGTGGCTCAGCCACGAGTCGTTGCCCGGCTTCTCGAAGAGCACGGTGAGCTCGCCCGTCTCGATGTCGAGCTTGCTCACGTTGCCGTCCGCGACGAACAGGTTGCCGTCGGGCGCCAGCTCCAGGCCGTAGCCCCAGTACAGGCCGGACGCGACGCGCTCGTAGCCGCCCTCGGGCCAGACCCGGTAGACCGCGCTCTCCTCGACCATGATCATGAACATGGTGCCGTCGGGGTGGCGCTGGATCTGCTCGACGCCATGCATGCCGGGGACGAAGGTCTCGTACTCCTCGCCGTACGCGGTCTTGGTAAGCGAGTTCCGACCGTCCCAGCCGACGAGCATGCCGTCGTCGTCGAACGCCATGCCGTGGTAGGCGCGCGCTCCCTCCATCTCGGTGTCCGAGGTGGGCTCGGTGGGCAGGTTGTCGCAGTCGTAGTCGAAGTCCGGGTAGGGCAGCGGGTCGCCTTCCTGCCAGGGGTCGTCGGTGTCCGTGTCCTCGGAGTCGATCGGCTGCGACTCCTGGGGTTCTTCGGAGTCGACGGTCGAGTCGGTCTCGACGGGGGGAACGCCCACGCTGGGCGGGTCGCAAGCGAGCAGGAGCAAGAGCATGGGGAGAACCTACCCGGAGCAACTCGGGGTCTTGTCCGCCGTGCGTCACGAGTCAGTACTCGACGTACTCCTTCACCTCGATCAGGTCGCTGCCGAGCCGCTCGTTGATCGAGCGCTTCAGGGCCGCTCGCCGGTCGTTCAGGCGGTAGACGCTGCGCGCCAGCTCGACGAACTCCTCACCGAACTCCCGGGCGGCCTCGCAGCGGCGGAGCCGATCCTCGACGTCCCACAGCATGGCGTTCACGCCCTCGAGCTCGGCCTCCTCGGGCACGCGAGGGTGACCGGATCTCGCCCAGCGCGCCTCCAGCGCAGCGAGCTCGCGGCGCGCAAGGATCACCTTCCGGACGTCGGCGATCTTCTTCGTCTTGATCCGCAGGATGGTGATCTTGTCGACCACGTCGCCCA
This sequence comes from Pseudomonadota bacterium, assembly GCA_024228935.1. Taxonomy (GTDB): domain Bacteria; phylum Myxococcota_A; class UBA796; order UBA796; family CAJQPC01; genus JAAESX01. The sequence continues at coordinate 33,102 of JAAESX010000059.1, read as the reverse complement.
GCGGCAGCGGAACATCCACCGCTAGAACAGGACCGGCTGCATGACGACCTCGGACACGCAGTAGCCTTTGGTGGTGGCCACCAGGTCGACCACGCTCTGGGCGACCTCCTCGGGCTTCATGAAGTCCCGCTGGGGGTCGAACTTGTCTGGGAACGGCAGGAACTCCTGGGCGGACCAGAACGGGGTCGCGATGCCGCCGGGGCAGACGTTGCAGACGCGCACGCCGTGCTTCCGGGCCTCGAGCCACAGGGTGCCGGTGTAGCCGCTGACGGCCCACTTGCTGGCCGCGTAGACCGACTCGTTGGGCAGGTGCATCTTCCCGGCGACACTGCCGATGTTCACGATGAAGCCCGCGCGCTGGCTCTTCATGACCTCGAACGCGGCCTGCGAGCCGTAGATCACGCCCTTGACGTTCGTGTCGATGATGAGGTCGATCTCATCGGCTGTGTAGCTGCCGACCGGGCCGTAGATGGCCAGCCCGGCGTTGTTGATCATCACGTCGAGCCGGCCGAACTCGCCGACCGTGGCCTCGACCAGCGCGGCGATCTCGCGGGGGGAGCGGACGTCGGTCTGGACGCTGATCGCGTCGCGCATCTCGCCCGCCAGATCATCGATCTCGGGGGCGGTCCGGGCGGCCAGGGAGAGCCGGGCTCCCTCGGCGTCGAAGGCCCGCGCGAGCGCAGCCCCCAGGCCGCGGCCTGCGCCGGTGATGCAGACGACCTTGTCGGTCATTCGGGACATGGGACCTCCGTGGACGGAGGTGGAATCTACCCCGCGTTCTCGGACAGGGGCTGCTTGTACACGGCTGAGACGAACGGACCGTTCAGGTAGGCCTGGGTGTCGAGCTCGCTCTGCAGCAGCGGTCCCTTGTGCTTTCCGCTCAGCAGGACGTACGCACACTCGGCCAGGCCGGCGGCGGTCGTGCTCTGGATCGCGCGCAGGCGGCGACCGCCGAAGGTCTCCGGGAAGACCTTGTAGGCAGCGTCGAGCCGGCGGCGACCGGACGGCGTGCGGCCCTCGGCGGCGGCGTAGATGACGACGACGTCGTCCTCCATCTGGGGGATCGCGCTGAGCATGCGGTCCTGGAGCTGCTGGACGCGGTCGGGCACCTCGCCGATCGCCTCGAGCTGCTTGCGGACCCAGGACCAGTGACCCGGGTAGCGGAGCGTCTTGTAGTCCAGGTGGCGGGCCTTGCCGGACAGGGCCTCGGGCATGTCCGCCGCGCCGCCACTGGTGGTGGCCTCCTCGTAGGGGACCCCGTCGATGAGGAGGGTCTGGATCTCCTCGAGCGAGTCGACGTGCGTCTGGTTCCAGTCGCGCACGACGACGGCGTCCTTGACGTACTCGGTGGCCACGCCGATGGGGCTCCAGGTGAAGCCGTAGAAGTGGGGGGACTCGGCGTTCCGCGTGAGCGCGCCGACCCGCATCTTCAGGATGTCGATCTGCTCGACGTCGTAGCGGTCCGCGAACTGCTGGTAGAGCGCGTTGCCCAGGACGTTGACCATGCCGGGGGCGAGGCCGCACTGGAGCGCGAAGCCGGTCTCGGCGCCGCGAGCCATCTCCATGATCTTGTTTGTCTCGGCGACGTACTCGGTCAGGTTGGCGTAGTGGGCGCCGCTGTCCAGCGCCCAGCGCGCCACGCGAGGGGCCTGGCCGCCGGGGAGGCAGTCCAGGACGAGGTCCGCGCTGGCCAGGGCCGAGGCGAGCTCGGGCGTGGTGCCATCGCGTGGGATGAGCACGGTCTCGACCGAGCCCTTGCCGTCGTTTCCGTCCGCGATGAACGAGGCGGCGCTGTCGAGCTGGTCCGCGTAGGCGTCTCCCAGCACGAGTTCGACGTCGATGTCTCCGATCTCCCGCAAGAGCAGGCCGACAGCCCGTCCGATGCCACCCGCGCCGGCGATCACGATTCGCTTCTTCATTCGAACCTCCCAAGGTGCGCGAGCTAACCGCTATGCCACCGCTTCCCCACCCCGTCGCAGGACCGTCGCGGTACCCTTCTGCCGGTGTCGGACAGCGGTTCAACCATCCACAACCTGACCGTGGCCGATGGCCCACGGGTCGAGGTCGCGATGGTCCCGGCGACCAGCCCGTTCGCGCCCATCGTGAAGAGCGCGGCCATGCGGGCCGGAGCGGCGTTCGTGCCGGTCGATCTGGCCTCGCCGGCGGACGTCGCGGGCCGCATCCTGGTGGTCGATCTGACCCGCGTGATGGTCGCCCAGCGCCTGGGGAGGCGCGTCATCGCCATCAGCTCCCGCAACGACCTGGACTGCTACGACATCGTCCGCCCCGACGAGGTGGACCTGCGGGTCTCGCGGGCGCTGCGGAACCTGGTCGAGATCGAGCGGCTGCGCAGCGCGATGCAGGAGGAGCGGGAGACCGTCCAGATCCTCAACGAGATCGGGTTCGCGCTCTCGGCCATCACGGACAGCAACGAGCTGCTGCAGCGGATCCTGACGCACGCGCGCCGGGCCCTGCGCGCCGATGGCGGCAGCATCTACCTGAAGGACGGCGACCGGCTCATCTTCGCCGCGGCCCAGAACGACACGGTCGACTTCAAGCCGGGCCGCGAGCACCTGCCGATCTCGGACAACTCGCTGGCCGGGTACGTCGCGAACCGCGGCCAGCTGCTCAAGATCGACAGCCTGGACGAGGTGCCGGCCAGCGCGCCGTACCGACCGAACCAGAAGAACGACAAGGCGCTGGGGTACCAGACGCGCTCAGCGCTGCTGGTCCCGATGCTGGACCGCGACGGCGCTGTCATCGGCGTTCTGGCGACCTACAACCGGAAGACGGTCCCGGGCATCCCGTTGGCGAGCTTCGACCGCGTGCTCCCGTTCACCGATCGGGACGCGGCGCTGGCCCGCTCCATCGCCTCGCAGGCCGCGGTGGCGATGGAGAACCATCGCCTGTACTCGGACATCCGAAACCTGTTCGACAGCTTCGTCACCGCCGCGGTGACCGTGATCGAAGCTCGAGATCCGAGCACCGCAGGTCACAGCCACCGGGTCGCTCGCCTCACCACCTCGCTCGCCCAGGCGGCCTCGGACAGCGCCGACAAGCCGTTCCGCGAGATCCGGTTCTCGGCGAACGAGCTCGAGGAGCTCCACTACGCGAGCGTTCTGCACGACTTCGGCAAGGTCGGCGTGCCCGAGCAGGTCCTGCTCAAGGCCGACAAGCTCTACCCGTACGAGCTCGACCGCATCGAGGGGCGCTTCAAGCTGGCCGCGATGCAGGCGCGCCTCGAGGTGCTGCGCCGGCAGAACGGCGCCGACATCCTGACCGAGAGGATCACCCAGCTCGACGACGACCTGCTGCACATCCGACGGATGAACAAGCCGGGGTTCCGCTTCTGCGATCCGGACGTCGAGTCACTGATGGAGATCGCCGACCGCTGGTACATCGAGTCGCTCGAGGAGCCGGTGCTCACGGGTCGGGACATCACCCGTCTGTGCATCCCGCGCGGCTCGCTCGACGAGGACGAGCGGCGGGCGATCGAGCAGCACGTCGTCCACACGTACAACTTCCTGAAGATCATCCCCTGGACGCGGCACCTGAAGAACGTGCCGGAGCTGGCGCACGCCCACCACGAGAAGCTCGATGGCACGGGCTACCCGCTCGGGCTGCACCGGAACGAGATCCCGTACGGCGCCCGGATGATGGCGATCTGCGACATCTTCGACGCCCTGACCGCCGGCGACCGGCCGTACAAGTCTTCGATGACCATCGAGCGCGCCCACGCCATCCTGCGCGAGGAGGCCGACCAGAACCGCGTCGAGAGCGACGCCGTCGACCTGTTCTTCGCGCGGAAGCTCTGGGTCGGAGTGATCACGCCGCGGTGAGCGGGACCTCGTTCGTCGTGGCGTTGGCCCTCGGCGGCAGCTTCGGTGCGACCGGCTCCGAGGTGCCGACCACGACCAACCCGCCGAACTGGTCGGGCGTTCATCAGATCCGTGGCTGGGGCCCCTCGGCTCGGGTCAGCGCAGGCGTCGAGCTCGAGCGGTGGACCCTGGGCCTGGCGAGCTCGGCCTGGTGGACCCCCAGCCCGGCGGACCTCCGGGACGGGGTCGAGGTTCCGGCGGGGAACGTGATGCTGGGCGGTGGCCACGTGGGGGCGTTCGGCGATCTCTCGTTCGGGCCCGGCTTCTTCGCCGGCCTGGACCTGGGCGCCTCGGGCCTGCGCTTCCGGCCCTCGGACAGCTTCCTCGTCTACACGCGACCCGGCTTCGCGTTCGGCGCGCGCTTCGGCTGGCAGCAGAGCGAGGGACCCTTCGGCGTCGAGTTCGGCACCACCGCGCACACGGCGTCGAACACAGGACCCGTCGGCACGTTCTGGTCGGGGGGCGAGGTGGGCCTGCGCGGCCGGGTGGCGTTTTGATCCTGACGCTCCTGAGCTGCCTCACGACCCCTCCGAGCGAGGCGGCGCCGCCCTGGAAGGTGGCGATCACGATCGACGACATCCCCTGGAACGCGGGCAAGCCGGACGAGGGCGTGGCGCCCGCGACGAAGCGGATCCTGGCGGCGCTGGAGAAGCACCAGGCGCCGGCGGTGGCCTTCGTGAACTGCGAGGCGGCCTGGCCCGAGGTGCTCGCGCTCTGGGAGCAGGGTGGGGTCGAGCTCGGCAACCACCAGTCCCGGCACGACGACCTGAAGAGGGTGCCGATGGAGACCTGGCTCGAGGGCGCACACGCGTGCTCGGCCGAGCTGCGCGAGCGCGGCGAGCTGCGGTACTTCCGGTACCCCTACCTGCGGCGTGGCAACGACGTCGAGACGCGCGATGCGGTGCGGCGGGACCTGGAGTCGAGCGGGCTGACCATCGCCCCGGTGACCATCGACAACCACGAGTGGATGCTCGCGAGCGAGTACGCCAAGTCCAACGAGAACGCCGCGGCGCTGTACCCGGGGCACCTGGTCGCCGCGTCGATGCACTTCCGGGACGAGGCGTTCAAGAGCCAGGGCCGGGACGTGAAGCACGTGCTGCTGCTGCACGCGAACACGCTGAACGCCGACCACCTCGATGCCGCGCTGACGGCGCTCGAGAACTCCGGCGCGGTGTTCATCACGCTCGAGGAGGCGCTGTCCGACCCCGTCTACGCGCTGGACGACCAGTACGCAGGAAAGGCAGGCGTCAGCTGGCTCGACCGGGTCTCCGGGCAGCCCGTGACGATGGCGTGGGAGACGGCGGAGTGGAAGCGCTTGGAGGCGGCGCTAGGCGAAGAGCCGCCCGAGGAGAGCGCGAAGTAGCCCTGGCTGCCTCGCATCGTCGAGCTGCAGGTAGTCGTCCATCCACCGGGCTGCGCCCACCAGCGTCGAGGGAACCGGCTCCAGCGCTCGCCCGGCGATCCGCTCGCGGTGCCGAGCCAGCACGGGACCGGGCCCCTCGAACGCCAGCACCTCCATCTCGGTGGTCTTCTTGGCGGTTGCCGCGAACATGGACGTGGTCAGGATCCACCCATCGGCGGTGCGAGAGATGAACTCCCAGGAGCCGTCTCCATCGGCGTCGCCGAGCCAGCTGGCCAGGAAGCCGTCGGCCGCGTACGACCGGATGACCGCGGCTTCGTACGCCTCGTGGACGACGTCGCCGAGGTGGGCCATGCCGGCCGCCACGCCGTCGAGCTCCGAGACATCGATCACGGACGCGACGTCGCTGCGCCGCAGCTTCCCCGAGCCGCCTTCGAGCAGCAGCTCCAGTCGACCTCGTCGACCTCGTCGACCTCGTCGACCTCGTCGACCTCCGTGCTCATCGGCTCGGGGCGGACCACCCACTCGGGCGCGCACGCCAGCGGCAGGTCGAAGTCGGGCGCCCTCGCCGGGGTGACGGGCGCGTAGGGCAGGTACCAGCCGTGTTCGAGTTCGGAAACGGGGACCGGCTCCTCGCACGGCTCGAGGTGGATCAGGAGCTGGACGAAGTGGTGCCCGTAGTCGCACTCCGGGAAGCTGCGGTCGGGCTCGGCGTCCAGCTCGGCCTCCTCGCCGCGCAGAGGCGGGTAGGGCTCGCCCGGCCGCGTCGCATCCCACCAGCGAACCAGCGGTGTCATGTCGCCCAGCTCCCAGCCGCCGAGTCCGATGCCGAGTGCCTTGCGGGCGAACATCTTCAGCGGCGTGATGTCGCTGGGCTCCGGCTCGGCCCCCGCAAGCCGAGCGGCCAGGTTCCATGTCCCCTCGTCCGAGAACACGGTCTGCGCGACGCGAACCCGGTACCGACCCGGGGGACGCGAAACCGCTTCCATCCGATCTCCGTCTCGGACGGGTCGGCCTCAGGGCCCCAGATCCACTGCGGCGCGGCCACGAGGGCCAGCTCGCCATCCGACAGGTCCAGCCATGCGTCGAGCTCCCAGATCACGTGGTCGCGTTCCTGGACGCCGCGTTCACCGATCAGGACGCGGACGCCCTGCGAGAACCCTTCGGAGGTCCCGAGGAATGGGACGACGCGGTGCTCGGAGGCGTCACGAGCCCAGTCCTCCATCGTGTTCGGAGTCTGCTGGCGGGCGAGGAACCTGTCCAGCGCCTCGCCCGAACACAGGGCCTGGATCTTGGAGCAGCACCCGTCGAAGGTCAGGTCTGCGCGGTTGTTCTCGAGCTCGATCGTGCCGTGGTCCATGGGCACCTCCCACCCCAAGGTAGGGAGCGTGGAGAGCGAAAGACACCCGATTGGCCCGGTTGTCGCATCCCGTCACATTTGCCAGCGAGCCCACCCCGTGTGACACGCCGCGGATCTCAAGACCAGGCCGCCAAGTGAAGCTCCGAAACGTCGCCATCATCGCCCACGTCGACCATGGCAAGACCACGCTCGTCGACGGTCTCCTGCACCAGGCCGGAACGTTCGGGGACCATGAGGAGCGGGTCGACCGCGTCATGGACTCCGGCGATCTGGAGCGCGAGCGCGGGATCACCATCCTCTCCAAGAACACGGCCGTCCAGGTCGGCGACGTGAAGATCAACATCGTCGACACCCCCGGCCACGCTGACTTCGGCGGCGAGGTCGAGCGCGTCATGAAGATGGTCGACGCCGCGCTGCTGCTCGTCGATGCCTCGGAGGGTCCGCTCCCCCAGACCCGCTTCGTGCTGCGCAAGGCGCTGGACGCCGGCCTCGAGGTCATGGTCTGCATCAACAAGGTCGACCGGCCCGACGCGCGCATCGAGGAGGTGGTCGACGAGGTCTACGACCTGTTCATCGACCTCGACGCCAGCGACGAGCAGATCGAGTTCCCCATCGTCTACGCCTGCGCCAAGGACGGTTGGTGCACGGACGAGCCGAACGAGCTGGGCACCGACTTCGCCCCGCTCTTCCGCATGCTGCTCGACAAGGTGCCCGAGGGCGCCAAGGACTCTACGGGCCCGGTCCAGATGCTCGTCACCCAGCTCGACTACGACACCTACGTCGGTCGCCTGGCCATCGGCCGCATCCAGTCCGGCACCATCTCGCGCCGTCAGGACCTGCTGCTGTGCGGCGAGGACGCCGACAAGAAGATCAAGGTGAAGGAGCTCTTCACCTACCAGGGCCTGCGCCGCGTCGAGACCGACGAGGCCTTCGCCGGCGACCTGGTCGCCATCGCGGGCGTCTCCGACCTGAACATCGGCGACACGCTGACCGAGATCGAGAACCCCCAGCCGCTGCCGCGCATCCGGATCGACGAGCCGACCATCGGCATGACCTTCCGCGCCTGCAACAGCCCGTTCTCGGGCCGCGAGGGCAAGAAGGTCACCGCCCGCCAGATCAAGGAGCGCCTGGACAAGGAGCTCCTGCACAACGTGGCGCTCAAGCTCGAGCAGGTCGAGGGCGAGGACGCCTACAAGGTCTACGGCCGCGGCGAGCTCCAGCTGGCCATCCTCATCGAGCAGATGCGTCGCGAGGGCTTCGAGCTGTCCATCGGCAAGCCCGAGGTGCGGATGATCCCGCAGGAGGACGGCAGCAAGCACGAGCCCTTCGAGCGCGCCCAGCTCGACTTCCCCGAGGAGTTCATGGGTGTCGTCTCCGAGAAGATGTCGCTCCGGAAGGGCCGGATGAACGAGATGAAGATCGCCGGCGGTGGCCGCGTTCGCGTCGAGTACCGCATTCCGGCTCGCGGCCTGATCGGCTTCCGCGGCGAGTTCCTCAACGACACCCGCGGTCAGGGCATCCTGAACACCCTGTTCGACGGCTGGGACGCCTTCGCCGGGTACATCCCGCAGCGCGTCAACGGCTCGCTCATCGCCGACCGGACCGGTGTCACGACGGCGTACGCGCTGTACCACCTGCAGCCCCGCGGCAAGCTCTTCATGGGCATCCAGGTCGAGGTCTACGAGGGCATGATCGTCGGCGAGAACGCTCGCGAGAACGACATCAACGTCGACGCCACGAAGTCCAAGCAGCTGACCAACTTCCGGAGCTCCGGCGCCGACGAGAAGCTGGTGCTGGCGCCGCCGATCCCGATGAACCTCGACAAGGCGCTGGAGTACATCGCCGACGACGAGCTCATCGAGGTCACGCCGAGCTCGGTCCGCCTTCGCAAGAAGATTCTCGCGAAGAACATGCGGTCGGTCGTGCGCGGCGAGAAGAAGGACGACAAGAAGGGCAAGAAGAAGAAGAAGTAGGCGCCGTCTACTCCGCTTCGTCTTCGTCGTTCGGGCAGACCGGCGCGTGCACGCGCGTCCGGAGTGCGCCTCGCATGCGCACCAGGGTCGCCTCGTAGTCCTCGTCCCCGGACAGGTCGTTCAGCATGTAGGGGTCGACCGACAGGTCGAAGAGCGCGCTGCGTTCGGTCTCCGCGCAGAGCAGGCCCCACTGCTCGTCTCGGATTCCGTGGGCTCCCTCGACGATGGCGGCGCGGTCGAAGAACAGGTGGGCCGTCAGGTAGTCGCGCTGGCTGGAGGTCGTTGAGCCGTCGAGCAGCGGCACCAGGCTGCGCCCGTCGATCAGCACCCCCTGGTCCGACAGCAGCGCCGGGAGGTTCACGCCCAGGAGCTCGAGGATCGTCGGGAACAGGTCCTCGACCCCGACCAGCGCGTCCAGCTCCCGACCGCCTTCGATCCCAGGCCCGACGACGATGAGCGGGACCCAGGTGCCGCCGACCGTGACCGTGCCTTTCTGTCTGCCGTCGGGGAACGGATCGTCGTAGACGCCGCGCTCGGTGCCGTTGTCGCCGACGAAGACCACGACGGTCTCCTCCCACTGGCCGGTGTCCTTCAGGTGCGTGAACAGCCGGCCGAGCTCGTGGTCCATCGCCTCGCTCATGGCCGCGACGTAGGGGGCGCTGTCCATGCCCTCCTCGAAGGGCGGAAGGTCGCGGTCGTGCAGGTCCTCGGGTGGGACGTGGAACGGGGTGTGGGGCGCGTTCATGGCCAGCCAGACCACCCAGGGCTCGTCCTCTGCGCGGTTGTCGATCCAGGCGGTGGCCTCGTCGATGGCCCAGGTCGTGGCGTAGGCGGTCTCGAGCGACAGCGCGCCGTCGTCGTTCTTCTCCCAGGCGTCGTAGGACTCGAGCGTGCCGTAGAGCAGCCCCGCGAAGTGGTCCCAGCCCAGCCGGTTCGGGTCGTCCGGGTCGATGGACAGGTGCCACTTGCCGATGTTGGTCGTGGCGTGGCCAGTGCCCGAGAGCTCCAGCGCGCGCGGCAGCGTCAGCTCGTCGGCGCTGATCTTGATGGCGTCGTCTTCGCGGACGGGTCCGCCGACGCCGGTGCGGTAGGGCAGTCGGCCGGTCAGGAGCGAGGCTCGGGAGGGCGAGCAGGTCGGCTGCGCCCAGGCCTGGGTGAAGACCACGCCGGACCGGCAGAGCTCGGCGACGTTCGGCATGACCGGGTCGCCTTCGACGGGGCCGTGCGCATAGCAGGGGTCGGCCGGGTCGAACGATGCGGCGTCCACGCCGAAGTCGTCCGCGATGACGAGGAGGACGTTCCGGATGACCGGGGGCTCGTCGCTGTCCGGGGGCGAGTCGGGCCGCGACTCGACGGCGCTGTCGGCATCTGGGGAGTCGACCCCAGGCCCCCCACAACCTCCGCACGCGACCAGCGTCCACCAGAGCATGCGTTGATTTTACTAAGCTCCCGTCCGTGCTGCTGATCCTCCTCGCGTCCTCGTGCACCCGCTGCCCCTCGGACGCCGTCTGCCTCGAGCGCGGCTGGTACTACGTCGACGAGCCCGCCGAGGTCACCCACGTGATGCTCTGGCTGCACGGCTGGAACGAGGACGCCTCCCACCTGCGCGAGCGGGCGCCCGACCATCAGGCCTTCCTGGACGCGGGGTTCCGTCTGCTGCAGCCGATGGGCAGCGAGAACTCGTGGAACAGCGAACAGAACGTCGGGCGCGACGAGTTCGCGTTCCTCGAGCAGGTCGTGGCCGATCAGGAGCTGCCGGTCCTAGTTGCGGGTCACAGCGTCGGCGCGTCGATGGCCAGCGAGCTCGCGTGTCAGTCGGACGCGGTCGCCGGACTGGGCGCGATGCACGGGACGTTCTGGGACCCGATGCCCAGCTGCACCAAGGCCGCGAAGCCCGTCCGCCAGGTCCACGGCACCGCCGACACGACGTGGCCGATGGAGGGGCGCGGCTGGGTCGGCATGGAACAGGGCGACATCCAGGAAGCCGTCGAGCTGTGGCACGAGAAGAACGTCTGCGGTGAGACGCTGTTCGAGGAGAACGACGGCCCGTCGACGTGCACCGTCTGGCACTGCGGCCAGGGCGAGGTCCGCTACTGCGAGCACGACGGCGCCCACCGCATGGAGGACGGGTTCGGCGAGCGGCTGGCGGCATGGTGGGTCGGTCAGGCCGGGTAGGATCCCCGCATGATCTGGCTTCTCATCGGGTGCGTCTTCCAGTGCGAAGACCCCAGCATCACCGTGGCGTTCGAGGGCGAACTGGCGACCATCTCGGGCACGCCGCTGGGGCTGTCCGATGCCGACCGGACCGCGGCCGCGACGGGCTCTTTCACCTACGACCTCTGCACGGCCGGCCTCGAGGAGGCCGAGGGTCGGAAGATCTTCGACGGGGCCCTGACCGGCTTCGAGCTCGATGTGGGTGGCGTGTTGGTCGAGGGCTCGGGCAACGGGCTCGTCGAGATCGAGGACATGAGCAGCGACATGCTGCGGTTCACGGACGGGCCGCAGTTCAACGACCCCGTCATCGGGTCGATGTGGGTGGATGGGGTCGAGAGCGAGCTGCTCGAGATGTGGTTCGCCATCACGGATGGGGACGGCGCGTACGACTCGACGGACATGCCGAACCCGTTTCCGATGAGCCCGGAGCTGCCGCACACGTTTTCGCTGGACGACGAGGGCGGCACCGCGCTGCTGCAGCTGACGGTGCTCGAGTGAAGCCGGTCGTTACCGGCGCGGTCGGTCTGGTCCTGGGCGTTGGCCTGGGCATGGCGCTTCGAGGTGGACCCGCGCCGGTCGAGGTCGTCGAGGTCCCCGGCGAGACGCGGACCCGGACGGTCGTCGAGCACGTCGAGAGCACGGTCGAGGACACAGAGTGTGCGAGCCGCCTGCGCGAGTGTGAGAGCCAGCTGCGCATGCAGGAGACTGTGGTAGAAGACCACGAGGGCGCCTGGCAGGACTGGCCCGCCGAGGTCGCCGTCGAGCTGGAGCCCGATGTCTTCGAGGAGCGCGCTGCGGCCTTCACCCTGGGCGAGCTGAACAACGTGGACTGTGCGGAGTTCCCGTGCGTGGCGACGTTTGCCATCGACCCGGACACCGTGCCGTTCTCGTCGGAGAACCCCAGTATCCCGCTGGACCACCTGAACGAGATGGGCCAGATCATGGGCGAGCAGATGGGGATCGACGGTGAGGTGCTGGTCTACCCGGTGCAGGTGCACGGGGACGAGGTCGAGACCGTGCTGACGTTCGCGGTGATGCCGTCGGGGTACGAGAGCGAGGCCCTGCGGGTGCGGATGCATTACCGGCTGAAGAGCGAGGCGGAGACAGCGTTGTGCATCAATGGGGCGTGCGACTGAGTCCGGTGTGCTACTCGGCGATGCCCGGGCACTCGGCCAGACAGTTGGCGTACTCGTGATTGGACCAGGTCCACTGGGGGTCCCAGCCGACGGAGCCGTCGATGGCGCCGCAGCCTTCATCCTCGATGCAGGCCACGATGCAGTCGACGCGGTTCACCGATGACGCGTCGCATGGCTCGGGTGCTCCGGCTTCTTGGGCTCCGCACGCTTCTGCGAGTGCCATCTTCCGTGTGTTGATGGCTTCGCAGCGGTCCTCGCAGCCGGCCAACTCGCTGGTCGGGTCCTTGTCGCCGCAGGCGATCCACAGGAGCCAGATCATCTGCGCCTCCCAACCAGGAACAGCGCCGTGAGCAGCGCGCCGGCTGCCGCCATCGCAGTCGCAGCTGTCGAGCAACCCTCTGTGGGTTCTGCGCAATCGGGGATGGGGGCCTTCGGGGCTACACTGGTATTGTCGTGGCGAGGGGTGAAGCAGGTCCCAGGGTCGCCGCACACATAGTTGTGCGCGATGACGCCATCGCAGCACGTGTCACCCATTCCACCCATTCCACCCATTCCACCCAGGCCGGCCAAGCCAGCGTCGGGACTGAACCAGAAGCGCTCGCTGGGACCTTCGTCCCAGGGGCCATCCAAGAATAGTGATCGCTGATTGTGCTTCCCGGTCCGCACTCGATGTGGAGCCGAGCCGCCTCGATTGCGTCTGTGTAGTCCCCGCACCCCTGTGTCACATGGCAGCAGTCCTCGATGTCGTCTGCGACGCACGCGTCAGAGACAGCGTCATACCAGAGGTCCTCTCGACCCCCTTCGCATGCCTCGTGATGGGCTGCGGCCGCTCCGACGGTGAGCCAGAACACTTCAGATGCCCGACTGCGAGTGGGCGAATCGCCGAAGGTCCGCGTAACGCCCACACTCGCTGCCTTTAGCGAGGCAGGGGTGGCGCTGGAGGCTCGCCCATTTGAAGATGATGGCCGCCATACGCGCTTCGTCCCAGCACGGGCACTCAGCGTCGTCACCCTCGTGCATTGTGCCCGCGGCGTTTTCCCAGAGCCAGGGGCTGACATAGTCCGTGTTGAGTGTTCCGGATGGCTTGATGTTGCCTCGCGAGTCCGTGCCGCACGGGCGCCGGTAGTCGTTGATGCCTGCCGTCTTCACTTCGGCGCACCGAATGTCACCGACGATGTGGATGAACTCATGGAGGATGATCGAGGCGTAGACGACAGCGCTGCAGAACCCGGTGGGGCCACCCGTCAGCCACAGTTCTCGTCGGCTGATCCAGTTTCGGTGCTTGATGGGCAGTATGACGCCGTGCGTCCTGTCGACCGCAGGGAAGTCGAAGGTGAACGCCCACGCTGTCGGCCCGTGCTTCGCCTTGGTCCGAACGTTGAACTTCGGGTAGCCGTCCGCGTGGTCCACGTACGTGACTGTGTGTGCAAGATCACAGGAGGAATCTACCGTTCGAGCCGAGCCGCGCAGCGCGTCGATGCGCCTCGTAGCGGACGCTCTGGAGGGCCCGATCCGCAGGACGCGGCGCGACGAGATGCGTCAGCGGCTCCCTCGCGAGGGCCCGTAGGCGCGAGAGAGAACGTCCTGGACGGACGGCCGAACGGTCCGCGGAGAGGTCGGCGACGCGCCAGGCTCGGCGCCGCACCTTTCGGTCCTCACCCCATCTGCCCCCGCCACCTCAGCGCGTGGTCGCACAGCACCAGCGCCATCATCCCCTCGACCACCGGCACTGCTCGCGGCACGGGGCACGGATCGTGGCGACCTCGCGGCTTCACCGTCGCCGCTCGACCCGCCGTGTCGACCGTGTCCTGCTCGGTGAAGATCGTGGCGACCGGCTTGAACGCACACCGCACGGTCACGGGCATGCCGTTGCTGATCCCGCCCTGGATGCCGCCCGAGTGGTTCGTCCGCGTACGGATGCCGTCCGGGCCGGGCTCGAACAGGTCGTTGTGCTCGCTCCCTCGCATCGTCGTGCCCGCGAACCCGCTGCCCGACTCGAAGCCCTTGCAGGCGGGCAGGCTCAGCATCGCCTTGGCCAGGTCCGCCTCGAGCTTGTCGAAGACCGGGTCGCCCCAGCCCGCGGGCACACCGCGGGCCACACCGCAGATCACGCCGCCGATGGTGTCGCCCGCCGCCCGGACGCTCTTGATGCGGAGCTCCATCGCAGCCGCCGCGTCCTCGTCGGGGCAGCGCACGTCGTTGGCCTCGACCTGGGCCAGCGACGCCGGCACCACATCGGTGGACAGGTCGCCGATCGCCTGGGTCCACGCCAGGATCTCCACGCCGAAGGTCGCCAGCACCTGCTTGGCGATCGCCCCGGCAGCGACCCGCGCGACCGTCTCCCTCGCGCTCGCCCGACCACCGCCCTGCCAGTTCCGCAGGCCGTAGCGTGCGTCGTACGTGTAGTCGGCGTGGCTGGGCCGGTAGACGTCCTTGAACGGCTCGTACGCGCGCGAGTCGGCGTCCTTGTTCCGGACGAGCAGGCCGATGCTCGTGCCGAGCGTTCGACCCTCGAACACGCCGCTCAGGACCTCGACGCGGTCGGCCTCCTTGCGCTGCGTCGAGATGCTCGACTGCCCCGGTCGGCGCCGGTCCAGGTCTTGTTGGATCGCCGCGAGATCCAGCTCGATGCCGGGGGGGCACCCTTCGACGATGGCGCCCAGCCCGCCGCCATGCGACTCGCCGAACGTGGTGACGCGGAACAGACGACCGATTGACGAGCCCATGCCCGGCTTCTAACCGCCCGATACGCTCTCTCCGCCATGGACACCAACTACGCCAACGCGCTGGACAACGACGGACGCGACCTGGTCGACGCCGCTCGTGACAACGACCTTCCTCCCGTCGACTTCCGGGACGCCCTCGTCGCCCAGGTGGTCGACCTGCTCGACAAGAAGAAGTCGGTGCTGCTGGTCGGCCCCGACGGGGTCGGCAAGACCTCGGTCATCCACGGGGTCGCCGCCAGGATGGCGAGCCGGGGCGTGGGCGACCTGATCGAGCTGTCGTGCACCGCGATCATGTCCGGCACCAAGTACCTGGGCGAGTGGCAGTCCAAGGTCACCGCCATCGCGAAGCAGGCCAGCGAGTTCGACACCGTCCTGTACATCTCGGACGTCTGGAACCTGCCCAAGACCGGACGCACCGCCCAGAACGACAACAACCTGCTGGACGCGCTGAAGCCCAGCCTCACGGGCGCCGGCACGCTGACGCTCCTGGCCGAGGCGAGCCCCGAGACGCTGCGCCTGATGGAGCGGGTCCCCGGGTTCGTCCAGCTGTTCACCAAGGTGGTCATCGGACCGCTGCCCGAGGTCGACGTCGAGCGCACGCTGGACCGGGCCGCCGGGCGGGGTGGGTTCACCCTCGACGACGACGCCCGACACACGCTCGTCCAGCTGACCAGCCGCTTCCTGCCTGCTCGCCCGCAGCCTGGACCGGCGCTGGAGCTCTTGAGCCAGGCCCGCGACTACCAGCTCGAGAAGCAGGCCGCCGGCGAGGACTGCGAGCTCGACGGCGCCCTGATCGAGCGGGTCTTCTCGGTCTACTCGGGCCTGCCGATGTTCGTCGTCAGCCGACAGGCCACGATGACCGCCGGCGAGATCCGTGCCTGGTTCGAGGACCGCATCGTCGGGCAGCGCGAGGGCATCGAGGCCGTGGTCGAGGCCATCGCCCTGTTCAAGGCCGGGCTGCACGACCCCGACAAGCCCATCGGGACGTTCCTGTTCGTCGGGCCCACAGGCGTCGGCAAGACCGAGGTCGCCCGCGCGCTGGCCCGCTTCCTGTACGGCAGCGAGAGCCGGCTCCTGCGCTTCGACCTCAGTGAGTACAAGGACTTCCACAGCTTCGAGATGCTGGTCGGCAACCCGAAGGACCCGGGCCGGCCGGCCGCCCTGGTCGACCCCGTGCGCGCGCAGCCGTTCCAGGTCGTGCTGCTGGACGAGCTCGAGAAGGCGCACAGCAACATCTGGGACATGCTCCTGGGCGTGCTCGACGAGGGCCGCCTGACCCCTCCCGGCGGCAAGACCGTCGACTTCCGCAGCACCATCCTCATCGCGACCAGCAACGTGGGCGCCCAGGCCAGCGACAAGCGCTTCGGCTTTTCGCCCGACACCGGCGTCTCGGCCCGGCGCCACTCGGTCACCAAGGCGCTCGAGGGCCACTTCCGGCCCGAGTTCCTGAACCGCTTCCAGCACGTCACCGTCTTCCACGCGCTCACCAAGGAGCAGGTGAAGCAGGTCGCTCGCTGGGACCTGCGGCGTGTGCTCAAGCGCGACGGCATCGCCGGCCGGAACCTGGTCGTCGAGGTCACCGACGAGGCGCTCGACGTCGTCATCGACTCGGGCTTCGACCCCCGGTACGGCGCCCGCGCCCTGAAGCGCGAGATCCAGCGGCAGCTCGTGCTCCCGCTCGCGATGACGCTGATGGAGAAGAACGTCGAGGCCGGCAGCATCCTGAAGCTGCACGCCGCCGATGGACGCATCCGGGTGCGGCTGCTGGAGACCGACGAGATCCGCGAGGCCCGCGCCGAGCAGGCCCCCGTGAAGGCCGACGGCGAGAAGCTGACCAAGAAGGCAGTCCAGTCTCGGCTCGGGGCCGCGACCGACCGGATCGAGGAGCTGGCCCAGGCGGCCCACGAGACCGACCTGGTCGCCCAGCGCGACAGGCTGGACGAGGCCCGCAATGCGCCGGACTTCTGGGCGACGCCCGATGTCGCTGCGCGGCTGCTGCGTGACCTCGACCACGTGACCGGGACGCTCGACCGCATCGATGGCCTGCGGTCCTGGAACGAGCGGCTGACCGAGCAGGCCGCTGGCTCGAACCGCTCGACGCTCCAGCGGGTGGTGCGCGACCTGCATCGGCACGAGCGGGCCCTGACGGGAGCCTGGCGCGAGCTGGTCGTCATGGGCTTCGACGGACACTGGGACGCCCTGATCGAGGTGCGCCCGATCAGCGCCAAGCCGGACGCCCGCAACCTGGTCGTCCAGCAGCTCGTGGCCTGGGCCCAGCACCGGAAGATGGAGGTCGTGTGGGTCCGCGAGCCGATGCGCGCCGTGGGTCCTGCCCTGCTGGCCATCAAGGGTCGCTACGCCGCGGGGCTGCTCGCTGGTGAGGCCGGACTCCATCGCCTGAAGGACCGGAAGAACAGCCATGTCGCTCGCGTCCGGGTGGCTCCCTGGACCGATGTCGAGGGCGAGATCCAGTTCGGCGACCATCGAGCGCTGAAGGGCAAGACCGGCCAGTTCGGAGGCCGTGTCCGCAGTCGGGTCGAGTGCAAGACGGGGCTGGTCGTCCAGAACGCCCACAACCTGTCCGAGAACCGCGAGCTGGCTCGCGACGTGGGGCCCGCCTGGAGTGCCGCGCCTGCGCCGAGCGACGCCGCGGTGCGCCGCTACGAGAACCAGAAGGTCATCAAGGACAGCACGGGCTGGACGCCGGGGAACCGGGGGCTGTCACCGCAGCTGTGGCACGAGATCCTGTGCCATCGGGTGGATCAGGGCTGACGGGGGCCGGGAGGTCGGAACGCCCCGAGGTCAGGAGGCGGGAATCGTGTGCAGGGGCGCACGGTTCGAGGCTCTTGGTGGTGAGGAGGTGGGAATCGTGTGCTGGGGCGCGCGGTTCGAGGCTCGTGGGCCGGTCGTCGGTCTCGGTCGGGAGCTGACACTCCCCGGAACCGGTCACGGGAGGGTCAGGATTGGCGGGCCAGATCGGTAGTGGATCTCCTCAGCTGGAGCTTCCATGACCCACCACGTCATCTCTCGTCTTCGCGGCACGCGCCCCCTCATGGTCGACGTCGTCACGGCCCGTCGCCTTTCCAGCGTCATCTTGGGGTTCGCGTCCAAGTACGACGTGATCCTGTTCTCGATTCCCGGCGATCACATCCACACCGTCGCCTGCTGTGGCCGGAAGAAGGCCGGTCGATTGGCCCGTGCTCTCGAGGCGGCAATCACTGTGGTCCTGGGGTTCGACCCGGGCTTTCGGCCAGCCCAGATCTGGCCAGTGTCCGGCGACGAGCACTTCAAGAATCTCGTGCCCTACTGCCTGGGGCAGCACGAGAAACACAGCGTGTTCAGCGATCCACTGCTCGAGTCGTCCAACATCCTCGACCTGCTTTCCATCCGACTCCTCGACCCCTCGTCCGGTGTGGCGCTGCGATCTGCAGCCCCTTGGCTGAAGAGTGGGGACATCACGGACTGGCTGGGCGGTCCTCTCCATCTGGGCACGGATGTCACGCGGCTACCCGAGGCCATTCAAGTTGTGACCGGAGGGTTGCCGCACTTGAGCAAGCGGCGGCCCGCGGTCCGGGCGCGAGAGGCTTCCATCCGGCTCGCCCGGGGGGCTGGATTGGGTTTCCGTGCGACGGCGGACCTCATCGAGGTCAGTGGGGCTCTGGTGAGTCGAGCCCTCCAGCGGCGCGACCTGGCGGCAGATAGAGCCGTCCGGCTCGCCGTTGGGCTTCTTGAGCGGCGGTGCTTGGCACGGAACCTCGTGGCTTGAGGAGCGGGGATTCGTGTCCTGGAACACACGATTCGAGGCTCCTGACGGGGAGGAGGGGCCAATCGTGTCCTGGAACACACGATTCGAGGCTCCTGACGGGGAGGAGGGGCCAATCGTGCCCTGGAGCTCACGATTCGAGGCTCCTGACGGGAGCACGTCCCGAGCCAGCCTCTACAGGTCCGCCAGCCGCACCCAGCCGCCCTTGCCGTCCAGGTTCACCAGCAGCCCGGGGTCGATCCCGGCCTCGCGGATCTCCGAGAGCGGCGCCGGCCCGAAGACGTCGCCGTTGTGCCACAGGAACCAGGCCCGTCGGGCTCCGTCGGCCTTCATGCGACCACGAAGGTGCGCGATGGCCTCGTCGTAGGCCTGCAACTCCTCGGGGTCCCACTCGCCGTCGCCGTCCGCGTCCCAGTGGAGCTTCAGCTCGGCGTCGACCCGAGCCGCGTCACGCTGACCCGCCTCGAGCGTGAGGGTCCTCGCCAGCGCATCGACCTCGTCGGCGGCCATCGACTGGCCCTCGGTCCGAAGTCGGCAGGCCTCCTTCTGCAGCGCGTCGTGCACCCGAGCCTCTCGCCACCGTGAAGGCAAGAGCCCCAGCTTCACGAGGAGCCAGGGCGTCACCACCGAGGTCCCCGGGATGGGGATGGCCTCGATCGCCAGCGCGAGCATGCTCGCCGGCACCATCCGGACGAGGTCGGCCAGCTGCGAGCGCACGGCCTCGACCTCGACCGGCTCCAGCTCTTCTCCGGCGGCGGCGCGACGGAGCAGACCGGCGGCCTCGGACGTCTCGCCGAGCTCGCCGCGGACGTGCGACCACTGCACGGATGCGAAGTCCGTGAGCTTTCGCCACCAGGGACGGTTCAGCTGCTGGAACTCCTGATCCAGGTCGCCGAGGCCACCGACCTCGACCCCCCGACCTCGGAGGTCCTCCACCAGGGCATGCAGGCGTGGATCCATGCCCCTCGGCGTATCCGTTCCTCACGGCGCGTACAGCTTGACGGTCTCGCCGTCGCACGCATGGCAGCTGTTGCAGTCGCCCGTCTCGATTGGGTCCACCATCTCGGTGATCCACCCGTCGCGCTCGACCTCGACGTACATCGGCGGCTGCAGGTCGCTGCGGCTGTAGAAGTTGCCGACGCGGCTGCTCTTCATCTCGAGCACCTCGCCCCGGGTGTCGGTCACGCGGACGATGACGCCCTCGAGCCCGTCGGTGCCCAGGTCGTCGCTGTAGACCGTGCCGCCGAACTGGTACGCGGTCGCGTCGCTGGGGCCACCCCGCTCGTGGCAGACGAGGCAGTCGCTGCCCGGGAGCATGTTCGCGCCGTCGCCCCGGCAGGTCTTGTCGTTGCAGTCCTCGTTCTTGTCGTTGCAGAACAGCGCGGTGTTGCCGCCGCCTCCGCCGAGCAGGCCTTCGCCCGAGCCGCCGCCGCTCATGCCGGCCTCGGTTCCGCAGCCGGCGAGCACGACCGGTCCGGCCAGGGTGAAGAAGACCATCCGGCCATGTGGGGGGTCATCTCGATCACAGACGCTCCTGGTGAGGTGTCTGATAAATCCGACACCCGGATCACCGGCTCGCGTATGGGTCTGATGACGCATGGGGGCTCAACCCCCTGCAATCACGCCGCTTCGTTGTTGTCGAAGCCCGAGCTGCACTCGAGATCGTCCGCGTCCTTGTCGCCGTCGCCGTCGTTGTCGACCGAGTCGTTGCAGTCGTAGCGGGTGTCGTACCCGGCGGACTCGTCGGTGTTCAGCGGGTCGCTGTCGCACTCGGGGTCGTCCAGGTCGGTCCAGCCGTCGCCGTCGTTGTCGGTCTCGTCGTTGCACTCGGTCGACGGGTCGGTCTCGTCCGTGTCCGAGCCGTCCTCGCAGCCCGGGTCGTCCGCGTCCGTCAGGCCGTCGCTGTCGTTGTCGGCGCCGTCGTTGCAGACCCCGCCGTACTCGGCGTCGTCCTCTTCGTAGCCGGTGGCGCAGTCGGGGTCGTTGGCGTCGGTCCAGCCGTCGCTGTCGTCATCCAGCGTGTTGTCGCAGCCGTCGCCAGTCTCGTCGTCGTCCCACGCCGACTCGCAGCCCAGGTCGTCGGCGTCGATGTCGCCGTCGCCGTCGTTGTCGCTGCCATCGCTGCACGCCCAGTCCTGGACGTCCTCCTCGTTCCCGCCCCAGCCGCAGTCGGGGTCGTCGGCGTCGGTCCAGCCGTCGCCGTCGTTGTCGGTCGAGTCACTGCAGTCGGCGCCGTAGCCGTCCTCGTCCTCGGAGTTGTCCCAGCCGTCCCAGCAGTCGGGGTCGTCGCCGTCGGTGAAGCCGTCGCCGTCGTTGTCGGTGGCGTCGTCACACTCGGTGATGCCCGTCCCGGACTCGGCCGTGCCGTGGATGCAGTCCAGGTCGTCGCTGTCGGTCCAGCCGTCGCCGTCGTTGTCCGAGCCGTCGCCGCAGCTGGTGGCGACATCGGTCTCGACCGTGTCCCAGCCGTCGGCGCAGCCGGGGTCGTCGGCGTCTGCCAGCCCGTCGCCTTCGTCGTCGTCGCCGTTGTTGCACTCGAGCGTCGAGTAGCCGTACTCCGTGCCGTAGAGGCCGCAGTCGGGGTCCTCGTCGTCGATCCAGCCGTCGCCGTCGTCGTCGCCGCCGTCCGAGCAGGTCCCCGTGGACGTGTCCTCGTCGTTGTCCCAGGCATCGGTGCAGTCGGTGTCGTCGGCGTCGATGTCGCTGTCGCCGTCGTTGTCTGCGCCGTCGTTGCAGGCGGCCACGCCGTATCCGCCGCCGGACTCGGCGCCGTTGTCGAAGCAGTCGGGGTCCGAGGTGTCGGTCCAGCCGTCGCCGTCGTTGTCGCTGCCGTCCTTGCACGAGCCGTTGAGCAGGTTCTCGTCGTCGTCGTAGCCGTCGTCGCAGTTGGTGTCCGCGCTGTCGGTGTTGCCGTCGCCGTCGCTGTCCTCGCCGTCGTTGCAGTCGAGCGAGGTGTACCCGATCTCCTCGCCGTCGATGTCGCAGTCGGGGTCCTCGTCGTCGATCCAGCCGTCGCCGTCGTCGTCGAGGCCGTCCTCGCAGCTGGCGTCGCTCTCCTCGAAGTCCTGCCAGCTGACCAGGCAGTCCGCGTCGTCGGCGTCGGTGTCGCCGTCCCCGTCGTTGTCGGAGCCGTCGTTGCACGCGTACGTGGTCGTGCCCGCCTCGGTCTCGTCCGTCAGGCAGTCCAGGTCGTCCGCGTCGACCCAGCCATCGCTGTCGTCGTCGGTGCCGTCCTCGCAGCTCGTGGCGCTGTCGTCCTCGGCGTCGTCCGAGGCGCTGTCGCACCCGGTGTCCTCACCGTCGATCAGCAGGTCGCCGTCGTTGTCGGTCAGGTCGCTGCACTCGGTCGAGCCGGCCACGCCGAGCTCCGAGTTGCCGGTCGAGCACTCGGGGTCGTCGCTGTCGGTCCAGCCGTCGACGTCGTTGTCGACGCTGTCGTTGCAGTCGCCGGACTCGTCGTCGTCGAGCGCGTCGTCACAGTCGCCGTCGTCGGCGTCCGTGTCGCCATCGCCGTCGTTGTCGCTGCCGTCGTTGCACTCGGTCGAGCCGGTGCCGTCCTCGGACGTGCCGCCGTCGCAGTCCGGGTCGTCGGCATCGGTCCAGCCGTCGCCGTCGTCGTCCCAGCCGTCGTCGCAGTCGTCGGTCCCGGCGGTCTCCTCGTCGTCGAGGGCGCCCTCGCAGTCGGTGTCGTCGTTGTCGATGTCGCCATCGGAGTCGTTGTCGCTGCCGTCGTTGCACTCGGTCGAGCCGTACCCGGACTCGGTGGTGCTTCCGTCACAGTCGGGGTCGTCGTCGTCGGTGTACCCGTCGCTGTCGCCGTCGAGCTCGTCGTTGCAGCCGTGGATGGCCTCGTCGGACTCGTCGGTGTCGAAGCCGTCGTCGCAGCCCTCGTCGTCGGCGTCGATGTCGCCGTCGGAGTCGTTGTCCGTGCCGTCGTTGCACTGGTAGGCGCTGGTGGCCGGGCTCTCGGACGTCCCGGTCGAGGAGCTGCCGCACGCGGGGTCGTCCGTGTCGATCCAGCCGTCGCCGTCGCCGTCGGCGCCGTCGCTGCACGCGTAGTACTGCTCGTAGTCGTCTTCGGCGTCGGCGCAGTCTTCGTCGTCGGCGTCGATGTCGCCGTCGCCGTCGTTGTCGCTGCCGTCGTTGCACTCGGTCGAGCCAGTGCCGGCCTCGGACGTGCCGCTCGTGCAGTCGGGGTCATCGCCGTCGATCCAGCCGTCCGAGTCCCCGTCCAGACCGTCGTCGCAGTCGGGGGCCTCGGCCGTGTCCGTTGCGGATGAGCACGTCGAGTCCTCGGCGTCGATCGCCAGGTCGGAGTCGTTGTCGATGCCGTCGTTGCAGGCGGTCGAGCCGAAACCGATCTCCTCGGTGCCGGTGGTGCAGTCGGGGTCGTCGGCGTCGGTCCAGCCGTCGGCGTCGTTGTCCTCCTCGTCGTCGCACAGGTCGCTCTCGTCGTCGTCGAGGGCGCTCTCACAGTCGTCGTCGTCGGCGTCGATGTCGCCGTCGGAGTCGTTGTCCGTGAAGTCGTTGCAGGCCGTGGCGCCGAAGCCGATCTCGGCTCCGTTGTCGCAGTCGGGGTCGTCGGCGTCGGTCCAGCCGTCGCCGTCGTTGTCCTCGGTGTCCTCGCACTCCAGGGCCTCGGAGTCGTCGTCGGCGCTCTCGCAGTCCGAGTCGGCGGCGTCGATGTCGCCGTCGCTGTCGTTGTCCACGCCGTCGCTGCACTGTGAGACGTCCTCGAACGTGCCCTCGTCTTCGCCCAGGGGGTCGCCGTCGCAGCCCAGGTCGTCCAGGTCGATCCACAGGTCGGCGTCGTTGTCGATCTCGTCTTCGCAGGCGTTCTCTTCGGTGTCGTCGAGCGCCTCGCTGCAGGACGCATCGAAGCTGTCTTCGTCGCCGTCGCCGTCGTCGTCCACGCCGTTGTTGCACTGCGCGCTGTTCAGCCCGACCTCGTCCTCGCCGGTCACGCAGTCCGGGTCGTCGGCGTCGGTCCAGCCGTCGCTGTCATTGTCCAGCCCGTCGCCGCAGGGACCGGCGTCCTCGGTGTCCTCGCTGTTGTCGCAGTCGGGGTCTTCGGCGTCGATGTACGTGTCGCCGTCGTTGTCGACGCCGTCGTTGCACTCGTAGTCGGTGAGCTCGCCGGCCTCGCTCTCGCCGTCGACGCACTCGCCGTCGTCGGCATCGACCCAGCCGTCGTCGTCGTTGTCGATGCCGTCGTCGCAGTTGCCGGACTCGGAGGCATCGGTGGCGGCGGTGCAGGCCTCGTCCTCGGCGTCGATGCTGCCGTCCGAGTCGTTGTCCTCGCCGTCGTTGCACTCGGTCTCGCCGTACCCGGACTCATCGAGCCCGACCTCGCAGTCGGGGTCGTCGGCGTCGATCCAGCCGTCGCCGTCGTCGTCTTCCTCGTTCGTGCAGCCGGACAGCGGCTCGTCGAGCAGCTCGAGGCCGGTGACGGTGACCAGGACGACGTTGTCCTCGACGAACGCGACCGGGCCGACCAGGTCGCTCATCGCCACGATGCCGGTGTCGCCTCGGACCCAGGCCTGGAGCGTGAGGTCGGGCAGGTTGTTGCCCGCGACCAGCTCGATGGTGCCGGGGCTGACGCTGAAGCTGCGCGTGTAGGTGAGCTCGTTGTCCTCGTCCTCGGTGAGGACGTCGTCGAAGACCACCGAGCCGAAGGTGCCCTCGACCTCGATGCCTTCCGAGTCGACGAACGGGACGGAGGGGTCGCCGACCAGGATGAGCTCGTCGGCGACGTCGGCGATGGCCCCCATGTCGGGGCCCTCGACCGTGACGATCATCGAGGTCTTCTCGGGTCCGCCGGTACAGGCGAGGATCGCGAGGAGCATGGACATCCCTACGGAAGCTGGAGGACGGTGTCGCCCTCTGGGTCGGGGTCGGGGGCGAGCACGGCGGCGGTCACGGCCGCGCCTCCACCGACGAGGGCCGCGCCCCCGCCGACGGCGATCCAGAAGATCGGGCGTCGCAGCGTCGGGGTCGACTCGGTCAGCGACGAGGTGCCGCCGACCGCTGCGAGATCGGCGTCGTACTGCACTGCGCCGCTGATCGGCACGCTGATCTTCTCGTCCGCGGATGCCGCGCCGATGGCCTCGACGTGCAGCTCGTAGCCGCCGCGCTGAGCGCGGGTCTTGACCTTCTTGCCGGTGCCGATCGGCACGCCGTCGAGCGTCACGGTCGCCGAGGCGCTGCCGGTCTTCACGATGAGCTTGGCGCCCTCGTCCTTGAGCTTGGCGCTGACCTCGCCCTTCTCGCCGTTCCAGGTCTCAACCGTGCGGACGAGCAGCGCGTGATCGGGGTGCACGATGCCGACCCGGTGCTCCCCGGGCGGGATGTCTTCGAGCTCGAGGGGGGTGACGCCGACCATCTCTCCGTCAAGGTAGATGGTCGCCCCTTCGGGCCGCGAGGTGATCGAGAACCGGCCCTCGCTGGAGAGCATCTCGCCGAACACCAGTGCGTTGCCGCCCTTGGCGAGCGTGAATGTTCCCTCGAGCGGCTCGTGGCCGTCTCGCTCGACGCGCCACTCGTGGTTGCCGGCCGGCACGCCGGTGAGGCGAGTGGGGGTCTTCCGGTTGGTCGGCTGGCCGTCCAGGATGATCTCGCCGCCGCCCGGGGTGATGACGAAGTCCACGGTGCTGCCGCCGCTCTGGAGCGTCGCGTTGACGTCCGTCGCCTTGCCCGGGAAGAGCGTGACGCGCTGGACGAACGGGTTGTAGCCGTCCTGGGCGATGCGGACCGAGTGGCTGCCTGCCGGGAGGTACCGGGTGACCGGCGTCTCACCGACGGACTCGTTGTCGACCCAGACCTGCGCGCCTGCCACGTTCGACGTGATTCGGAGGATGCCGGGATCCTCCTCGGCGTGAGCGACGCCCACGACCCACATGAACATGGCCAGCAATACGTGCAGCATCCGCGTCTCCGGGGCGGAAGGGTACCAGCCGTCGGCGACGTTGGTCAGGCCCGGATGCGCGTGTCCCCTTCCCGTCGGGTGACCTTGCGGGCGTCCAGCCACTCCAGGAGCGGGATCGCGCCGCGCCGAGCGAGGCCGGTGAGCTCCTTGAAGCGCCCGGGTGAGAGGTCGCCTTCCTCGTCCAGGACCCGCTCGACGTCGGCGATGAGCCGATCGAGGACGCCGCGCCCGTACAGACGCCCAGCGACGCGATCCGCCTGGTCGGCGTCCAGGCCGAGCTGTAGCAGGGCCTCGCCATCGGCCAGGCCCTCGCAGGCCTCCTCGCGCTTGAGCCCCTCGATGCCGGCCGCCTCGATCCGCGCGAAGAGGGTGGCTGCCTGGGCCTCTTGCGCGGCTGTCCGCACCACCGCGAAGTCGGGACGACGCACCCGGGGCCCGTCGACCACCAGCTCGTCTCGGCTCGCGAGCGTCTGGATCAGCTCGTCGAAGCCGGGGGCATGCAGCGCAGCGGCGGGGCCCCGGTACAGGGCGCGCCGGGGGGCCCCGGGGACCAGCGGGTTCTCCGCGTGGAGCCCGTCCAGGTCGGCGAGGACGACGCGGATCAGGCGGTCGACGGCCGCGGGCGAGAACACGCGCCCTCCGAGCATCGGCCCGGTCGCTCCACGGGTCGCCGCGTCCGCCTTGGCGAGTCCGGCCAGGCCAGCGCGCTCGAGGAACACGGTCGCGTCGCCCTGTTCGAGCCGCTCGAGCTGGGCGGCTGCCGATGCTGCGGTCTTGTTCCGGACCTTTGGCGCCCAGGGGTCGAGCACCACGCCGCCGCCCAGGGTGACCAGCGGCGACTCGCGGCGCAGGACGAACCGATCCCGGGGGAGCGCCACGACGGGCTCGCTGGTGCGGAGCTGGACCAGGTGCGAGGTGCCGGGGTCCAGATCGCCGTCCAGGACCTGGGCGACTGCCAGCACCTCGGCCGTCCCGATCAAGAGCCGCACCCGGCTGCCCGAGGCGATGGCGGGGGCGTCGGTCAACAGGTGGACCCGCGCATCGAGGATCGAGGTCGTCGGGACGTCCGGCGAGGCGACGACGGTGCCGCGGGGGAGCTCGTCCCGGCCGGCCCCGACGAGGTTCAGCGCGGTCCGCAGGCCGGCTCGGGACTGTGAGCGCTTCTCACCGTGGACCTGGACCCCCCGCACGCGGACCTTGTCCCCCTGGGGCAGGACGACCAGGTCATCGCCGTCGGAGACGCTGCCGGACAGGGTGGTGCCCGTGACGACGCTGCCGAACCCCTTCTGCACGAACGTCCGGTCGACCGGCAGGCGGAAGGGGCCGTCGGGAGAGCGCTCCACGGCGGGGAGCGCGTCGATCGCCGCGATCAGCTCGTCGATGCCCTGGCGGGTCTCGGCGCTGGTGACGATGAGCGGCGCGTCCTCGAGGAAGCTCCCCTCCACGGCGTCGCGGACGTCGTCGGTCGCCAGCTCGATCATGTCCTCGTCGACGAGGTCGGCCATCGTGAGCGCGATGAGGCCGTGCTGCACGTCGAGCAGCTTGAGGATGGCCAGGTGCTCGCGGGTCTGGGGCATGACGCCCTCGACGGCCGAGACGCAGAGGACCACCGCGTCGACCCCGGTGGCTCCGGAGATCATCGTGCGCACCAGGCGCTCGTGCCCCGGGACGTCGACGAACGACGCGATGCGCCCGCTCGGAAGGGTCAGGGGCGTGAAGCCCAGCGCGATGGTGATGCCCCGCTGACGCTCCTCGGGGAGCGCGTCCAGGTCGACGCCTGTCAGCGAGCGCACCAGCGTCGTCTTGCCGTGATCGATGTGGCCGGCGGTGCCGACGACGAACGCGCGAGGCAGGTCGTGCATGCCCGCTCCCTAACCGCAGCCGAGTAGGATGCCGCCGTGCTGCTGACCTGCATCCACTGCGCAGACGTGTGGGAGGACCCCGCGCCGATCGGCATGCTCTGCTGCCCTACCTGCCGGCACGAGTTCCCGTACGAGCCGGGGCCGGTCCAGCTCCTGCGCCTGTACGTCCAGAAGACCGACGGCGAGCTCGAAGGGCCGGTCGATGCCGACACCATCCGAAGCCGCTGCTACGTCGGCGTCTACAAGGGTCGGGAGCACGTCCGCATCCGCGACGGCATGTGGGTTCCGATCGTCGGATGGCCCTTGTTCGCGGAGACCTTTCGCCTGGTCGGGGTGGACGTCGACGGGCTGAGCAAGAGCGTCGAGACGGAGCGGGGCTGGAAGTCGCGCGTCCTGCTGGTCCCGGGTACCGCCGAGGTGGCCGCCGCCCAGAAGAACGCCGTCGAGCGCAAGAGCTCCCGTCGGGCCGAGCACGCCGCCGTGGTCGAGAAGATCGCCGCCGAGGACCAGGCGGATCCAGGCGCCAAGGTGTTCCAGTGGGTGATCGCCGGGGCCGTCGTCCTGGCCGCGGGCGCCATCCTGGCGATGATCCTCAGCCTCTAGCGGCCGCGACCTCGTCGCCTCGGGCCCCGACCCCGACGGTGAGCCGGCGGAACACGTCCTCGAGGTTCGACTTCTCCCGGCGGAGCTCCACCAGGACCACGCCGAGCTTCTGGGCCGCGCGGAAGACGGCCTCGCGTACGTCGCGGTCGGCCTGAAGCTGCACGACCAGCTCGTCGGGGAGGCTCTTG
Source organism: Pseudomonadota bacterium (assembly GCA_024228935.1). GTDB lineage: Bacteria > Myxococcota_A > UBA796 > UBA796 > CAJQPC01 > JAAESX01. The sequence continues at coordinate 5,114 of JAAESX010000059.1, read as the reverse complement.
GCGTGGGGCAGGACGCGCACGGTCGAGACACCCTCGAGCGCCTCGAGCGCCGCCACGACCACGGCGTCCTCCTGGCGCACATCGCCTGGGATGAATGCGGCTCGGACGACCTCGCCCGAGGAGACCGCGGTGACCTCGCTGGTCGGTCCGTCGGCGACCAACGCGCCGTTGTTGATGATCAGCACCCGGTCGCAGCTCGCCTGGACCTCGCTGAGGATGTGCGTCGAGAGGATGACAGTCTTCTTCTCGCCGATCTCGCGGATGAGCTTCCGGATGTCCACGATCTGGTTCGGGTCGAGGCCGCTGGTGGGCTCGTCGAGGATCAGGATGTCGGGGTCGTGCAGGACGGCCTGGGCCAGGCCCACGCGCTGCTTGTAGCCCTTGGACAGGGTGCCCACGACCTGGCGTCGGCGGTCCAGCAGGCCACAGCGGGTCAGGGCGCGCTCGATGGCGTTGGCGCGCTCGCTTCGGGCCAGCCCCCGGACCTCGCCGACGAAGGCCAGGTAGTCGTCCACGCGCATGTCCGGATAGACGGGGGCCGCCTCGGGCAGGTAGCCGATTCGTCTCCTCGCACCGACAGGATCGGCGACCACGTCCAGGCCGGCGACCCGTGCGGTCCCGGCGGTCGGGGACAGGAATCCGGTGATGATCTTCATCGTCGTGGACTTGCCCGCGCCGTTCGGACCCAGGAACCCGACGACCTCGCCGCGCTCGATCGTGAAGTCGATGCCGCCGACGGCGACGTGGGCTCCGAAATGCTTGCGGAGGGACTCGACCTCGATCATGGGCATCCATCGGCGCTAACAGTGCGCCTCGGGACGAGCAATCCGGTAGAATCGCCCGGCATCACTCGGACAGTTCGTTGGCACGAAAGCGCGTCCTGGAGGTTCGCCCAGAGGGGGCCCCGCACATCACGTGGAGTCGCGTCGAGGTGACGCAGCTCTCCCAGGTGGAGGATGCGAGCCGGCTGATGGACACCGGGATCGTGGACGTGGTGCTCGTCCACACGCGCGCAGCGGGTATCGACGGCCTGCTGGAGACCGCGGGCGACGTCCCGGTGGTCATCTGTTCGGACCGCCCCAGCGTCGCCGAGGCGGTCGCGGCGATGAAGGCGGGGGCCGCCGACTACGTTCCGCCGACCAGCGCCGAGCAGGCCTGCCTGGACGCGGTCCTGGGTCACACGACCGGGGACGCGCACGAGGTCCGGATGCGGCTCGCCGCGACCCAGGCCGCCCTGGTCGAGCGCGAGCGCCTGGCCATCGTCGGGCAGCTCGCGGCGGGCGTGGCGCACGAGATCAACAACCCCTCGGCCTTCGTCGTGGCGAACCTCGAGGAGCTCCGGGCGGGCATCCGCGACCTGCGCGAGCTCCTGAAGGTCACGATGGAAGCAGCCGTGCTGTCGGGCCAGGAACAGCAGCTCCTGCGCATCCAGCGGCTCTCGGATCAGGCCGGCTACCCCGAGCTGATCCCCGAGATGCTGACGATGATGCACGAGTCCCTGACGGGCATGGCGCGCATCCGGAACATCGTCCAGGACCTGAAGGGCTTCTCCCGTCTCGACGACGGAGACCGGGTCCCCGCGGACGTTCGGCGGCTGCTGGAGCGCAGCATCGGCCTGACGCAGAACGAGCTCCGCTACCGAGGCCGCATCGAGACGACCATCGAGCGCGTCCCGGCGGTGCTGTGCGCCCCGGGCCGGATCTCCCAGGTCTTCGTGCACGTGGTGTCGTTCCTCGTGCACCTGAGCGAGGAGTCCTCGCCCGACCGGGTGTTCCGCGTCTCGTGCCAGCCCGAGGGACCCTGGGTCAAGCTGACCTTCAACGACACGGGCACCGAGCTCGACGAGCCCACGCTGGCCCGCATCTGGGACCCGGTCCTGGAGAACGAGCGGCCCACCGGCGCTCGCACGGGCCTCGGTCTGGCCGTCTGTCGCGAGATCCTTCGCCGACACCAGGGCGAGATCGACATCCTGCCGCGCGATGGCACGACCATCGTGGTCCGGCTCCCGGCCATCAACCCGATGCCGGCGACCAGCTTCGCGCTCCTGCCCGACGAGGACGGCGAGGGCGACATCCTGGAGTACGCGTCGGTCATGGTCGTCGACGACGAGCCGTCGCTGGTGAACTCGCTCCGGCGGGTGCTGCGCGGCGTGAAGGCGTTCGCCTCGGCGAGCTCGGGCCGTCTGGCGCTCGAGCAGCTTGAGGAGGGGATCCGTCCGGACATCATCCTGTGCGACCTGATGATGTCGGACGTCTCCGGTCCGGAGCTCTACGAGCGCGTGACCGCCGACTACCCCGAGCTGGCCGACCGCATGCTGTTCATCACGGGTGGGGCCTTCACCGAAGACACCCGGGCGTTCTCCGAGGCCCATGAGGATCGCGTCCTGTTCAAGCCGATCCCGCCTCAGCAACTGCGGGAGCGGATGCGCGCGCATCTGGCCGAGACGAAGACCGTCACCGGCGGTTCTTGACGCCGCTCCCACAGATTGGGCGCTACGTTCGGAACACCGGAGGCCTCATGCTGCTCATCGCCCTCACTGCCTGCAAGAGCGACCACCTGGTCGTCCCCGCCGACACCGCCGTGGTGGACGAGGCGCTGTGGGCCGACCTGTCCCTGGTCCTCGAGAGCCCGGCCTCGGGCGACTTCATCCCGATGGAGGACGGCGGAACCTTCGCCGCGCACCTGGTGAACGCCGAGGGTGAGCTGGTCGAGTTCGACGAGCTGACCTGGACGACGAACATGTCGCAGGACTGGGTCCAGATCGGCTCGGCCATCGAGGACGACACGCTGGCGGTCGGGGTGCACGACATCACCGTCACCGCCGAGCTCCCCACGGGCGACCGGCTGTCCCACACGGTCGGCGGCGTCCTGGTGCAGAGCCACTACGCCGGGACCTACTCGGGCGACATGAAGGTCAACATGGCGGCCCAGGGCTACGAGGTCGGCTGCTCGGGCGCGGCGACGATCTACGTCGATGCCTATGGCGAGCTCGTCCAGGGGGCCTCGGGCTGCCTGCTCTCGCTCCAGGGCTTCGAGATCGACAGCGACTTCGTGCTGGCGGTGCAGAACGACGACGGCGTGCTGTCGGGCGACATCGCGGTCACGGTCTACGGATACGAGCTGCCGATGGAGTTCTCGGGTGACGTCACCGAGGACGGACTGTTGACGGGCGAGTTCGCCGGCGACGTCTTCGGCCAGGCCGAGTTCGACGGCACGCTCGAGGTCAACCGCATCAGCCGCGAGACGACCGGGTTCGCGAACTGATCCCGGGGCGAGGCTAGTCCTCGGGGGGCTCGTACGCCATGTAGGCGGCCTGGAACGCCAGGATCCGCTCGGCGTTGGCGCCCATGTCGCCCTTGCCCGTCCGGGACGCGCTCCGCATCTCGACGCGCGAGATGGTCGGGCCGTACTGTCCGACCCGGATCCAGACGTCGTCGACGAAGCCCATGGTCGGCGTGGTGGCCTCGCAGTGGAGCTTGTTCAGCACGTCGGGATCGTCCTCGCAGCCGCTCCAGCCGGGCATCGTCGAGGCGACAGCCATGGCCCGCTCGTACGCGAGCTGCGGTGGGGCGTCGACGTAGAGCGACTTGAGTTCGGGATAGTCGGGAGAGGTGCCACTGGTGACGTCGTTGACGGTCAGTCCGCGACAGCCCAGGATGGCGAAGAGCAGGAGCATGCTCGGAGGCTAGCCCACCCATGGTGAACTGCAAGACCCTGTTGATCGCTGCGGCCACGCAGGGCTCGTTCATGGTGGAGGATCGGCCCGACGCGGTCGGCTTCACCGATGACCCCGAGACCGGCGTCCGCTGCCACTACCAGCGGGCTCAGCTCGCCACGCGGTGCGATCTCGTGTTCGAGGCGATCGCCGACAGCTGGGAGGCCCAGACCGCCCTTGGCTGGCCCGATCCCATCCCCGACGACGAGATCGGCGGGACCGACGGGCTCGACGTCTACCTGCACGACGACGCCGGCGGCGGGGCGTACGTGGACTCGCCCTACACCGACGCGGATCCGGACGACGGCCGCCGCGGCGCCTGGTCGCACATGGTCATCGACCCGAGCATCGACCCGGACGAGTACGACGAGTACGTCGCGCACGAGTTCAACCACGTGCTGCAGTTCGCGCTCGACATCGACGAGCCGTCGCTGCCGCCGTGGGAGGGCGCCGCCACCCGGGCCGAGGAGGTCACCTACCCGGGTCACGGCTCGGGGCCCGAGGTCGCCCCCGACTACAACGCGACGCCGTGGGTCTCGATGCTGCAGGACGGCTGGTGGCTGTGGCGCGAGTACGAGATCTGGTCGTACTACGAGTACGGGAGCGTCCTGTTCTTCGACGACCTGCGCGAGGAGCACGGGGTCACCGCCGCCGACTTCTGGTGGGCGATGAGCGAGGAGAAGGCCGGCAACGACATCGACGCGATCGACGCCTACGAGGCGGTCACCGGCGACGCCAAGCAGGCCTGGATGGACTTCGGCGTGCGTCGCGCTCGCATGGGCACGGACGCCGCGCCGGACTGGGCCAAGGACATGTACCCGGACGCCGCGATGCAGCTCAACGGCTACGTCGACACCAGCTCGACGATCGACTGGGAGTACGGCGTCGCCGACTGGGGGATCGGCGCGTTCGGGGTCGACGAGCCCGGCGTGCTCGTGATCACCGGCGACGAGTCCGTCGAGTGGGCCATCGTGAACGCGACGACCGGCGAGGAGATCACCGCCGACCTGACCGTGGCCACCGGGGACGTCATCCTGGCGTTCAACTTCGGCCCCGCGAACTTCACGGCCGAGTCGACGCCGCGTCTGCGCGAGCTGACCGTCGGGCTGTCCCCGCTGCCCGAGGACACGGGCGACACGGGCGACCCCATCACCGAGCCGGACCCGGACGAGCCGAAGGCCTGCGGCTGTGCGAGCGGGACGCCGGTTCCGGGCGCGCTGCTGGTGCTGGCCGGGCTGATGCTGCTGCGTCGCCGGAGCTAGTACACCGACACAGGGGTTCTGACCGGTCACGCCGCCAGCAGTGGCGACTCCGTCTCGATGATGTCGGGGTAGTGCCGGGCGAACTTCTGGCGGGCTGCCTCGATGTCGAACATCCACCGGATGGTCGCCTCTTCGGC
>JAAESX010000058.1 GCA_024228935.1 Pseudomonadota bacterium | reverse complement strand
GTTCGGGTCGGTGCCGTGGGTGTTCACCTCGTCGCCGTCGGTCAGTCCGTCGTCGTCGCTGTCATCATCCAGCGCGTCGCTGCTGGTGGTGTTCACCTCGTCGCCGTCGTTCAGGCCATCGCCGTCCGTGTCCGGATCGTCTGGGTCGGTTCCGTGGACCTCGCCCTCTTCTTCGTCGGTCAGGCCGTCGCCGTCGCTGTCGACGCCGCCGTCGTAGCCGTCGCAGTCCTCGTCGATGCCGTTGTTGTCGACCTCGGTGGCGCCGTCGTAGACCGTGGCGTCCGTGTCGTCGCAGTCCCCATCGTCCGGGGTCCGCCCGTCCCCGTCGAAGTCGAAGCAGGAGATGTCACCGCCGGCCAACGTCGTGAGCCCGTAGCCACTGGCCTCGAAGTCGGTGCCGTCGACGATCGTGCCGTCGTTGCCGTTCGGGCTGGAGTCCACCGCCGTACTCGAGCCGCTGCTGTCGTCCATGGCCCACAGCGCGTAGATGTCGGACTCGTCGCCCGTGAGGCCGTAGTCCATCGTGCACTGGATCTCGGACTCGCTCCGGGCCTTCTCCCAGACCCGGACCTCGTCCATCGTGCCCGAGAAGTAGTCGGACGTGAACGCGGTCCCGTTGTCGGTGTCGATGCCGAGGATCCAGGTCTCGCTGCCCCAGCTGACCGCCGACGACAGCGTGTCCGTGTCCTCGAGGACGCCGTCGACGTAGAGCGTGACGCTGGTAGAGTCGACGACCACGGCCAGGTGGTGCGCGATACCCTCGACCGAGCTGTCCGAGACGCAGACCGCCCCATCCGGACCGGTGCAGCCGCCTCCCTCGCTGCCGTTGTTGTCGTTGACCTCGACCTGCCAGTTCGTGCCGACGTAGCCCACGTAGAACGTGTTCCGGCCGTTGCTGGTGTCCACCGCCTCGAGGATCGTGGAGTAGCCCCACGCATTGATGTCATCGATCGTGACCCACATCTCGACCGTGAAGCTCGAGCCCGGGTCGTGGCCCGAACCCAGCTGGATGGCGTCCGCGGCCCCGTCGAACGAGGACTGGTTGTCGGCCGCCTGGGCGAGGCTGGCGAGCGTGATCCAAAGCATCTGTTCTCCGACCTCAACGGGGGACCATATCTACCGCCTCCGAGGGCCGGGTGTCAGCCGGCTTACGTGCGATGGTGTTCGGGTGATCCTTCTGCTGCTGGCTTGTGACGGTGCGCCCGTGCTCGGCGAGGTCGGCGACCTGTTCGACTCGAGCGTGGACTCGGACCCCACGAGCATCGTCCCCGGCGTCGGCGAGGGGCTTTGTCGCCTGGAGCTCGCCTGCAGCGCGTCGATCCCGGACGAGCCGAAGATCCCCTGCTCGCTCCGGGTCGAGGACGACCAGGGCGTGCAGTTCTACGACGGTCCAGCGGGCGTCGAGCAGCGGGGCCGGTCGAGCGGCGGGTTCCCGAAGCCCCAGTACGCGGCTGAGCTGAGAGACACGGACGAGGAGTCCACCGACGCCGATCTGCTGGGCATGGGCAGTGAGTCGGACTGGGTGCTGAACGGCGCGTACATCGACCGCGCCTTCGTCCGGAACAAGCTGGCCTACGACCTGTTCCAGAGCTGGGGCGGCGACGATCGCTGGGCCCCCGAGAGTCGAGCGTGCACCCTGTCGCTGAACGACGAGGAGCGAGGAATCTACTTCCTGGTCGAGCGCGTGAAGCGGGACGACAGCCGCATCCAGATCGCCTCGAACGGCTTCGTGTTCAAGCTGGACGACCAGACCGGGCTCGTTGACTGGAGCGCGGTCGGGCATGGGGGCTGGGTCCTGACGAGCCCCAGCCAGCCGACGGACGACGACGTCACCGACGCCACCGCGTGGGCGACCGGCTGGCGAGACGCGATCCAGTCCGATCCCGCCTCGATCGGTGACTGGATCGACATCGACAGCGCCATCGACTTCCTGATCCTCCAGGAGCTGATGAAGAACAACGACGCCTACTACCTGAGCGTGCACGTCTGGAAGGAGCGCGACGGTCTCGGGTACTTCGCGCCCTGGGATCTGGACCTGACCCTGGGCCAGCCGACCTACAACAACAACGTCTCACCCGAGGAGTGGGTCGCCTACCGACCCCTGTGGGTCAGCGCGCTGGCCGAGACGCCGGGCTTCGACGAGAGGCTGGAGGCGCGCTGGTTCGAGCTGCGCCAGGGCGAGCTGGACGAGGACATCCTGATGGCTCGCCTCGAGTCACAGCTGGCGATGGTCGAGCCGGCGATCGAAGAGAACTACGACATCTGGGCGTGGGACGAGATCGACTTCCTGGACGGCACGCTGCCGATCGTCGAGGACCACGACGCCGAGGTCGAGAAGATCCGGGCGTGGATCCCGGACCGGCTCACCTGGATCGACGAGAACATCGCCGACTACTAGGCGGCCTGGGTGGCGACCACCGCGCCGAGCGCCGCGAGCGTGCCCACGGCGATGACCACCGCGTCTTCGGCGAGCGAGACCACGGGGTTGGCCGCGCCACCGGTCGTCAGGCTGGACGAGACGCGCACGCCGGACTTGCCCAGGTGGGTGGCCCCGGCGACGGCGGTTCCGCCGGCCAGACCGAAGACACACGCGACCATCGGGTCGGCGCCGGCCATCAGCGCACCACCAACGACCGCGCCCGCGGCGGGACGCACGAATGTGCCGACGACATCCATCGCGTGGTCGACAGCGGGGATCTTGTCGCCCAGGACCTCGGCGAAGGTGGCGATGCCGAAGCACAGGAGCGCCAGCGGCTCGCCCATCCAGGTCAGGATCTCGGGGAGCTCGAGCAGGCCCGAGGCCCCGAGTCCGGAGATGAGTCCCAGCGGCAGGAATGCGCGGAGGCCGCACGTGGCGGCGAGCACGAGTCCGAGGGCAACGGCGGCGACGGTCTGAAGCGGGTCCATGGAACCTCCCGAGGGAGGTACGTCCCGACCCCGCCGTTGATTCAGCGCCAGGCCTTGCGTCGGACGAGCCGGCCCACCCGTCCAGTCGCGTCGATCATCTTCCCGGAGGCCCCCCGCTTGATCTCCGCGGCGTTGGCCTCGTCGGTGTCGATGTGCATCTCGAGCGCGTAGCTGGCCTTCACGCGGACGAGCACGTCACCGAAGACCAGGTCGCGGCCCTCGGAGTGGATCGCGACGTCGACGACGTCCTTGTCCTCGACCCCGAACACGGCGGCGTCCTCGGGGGTCATGTGGATGTGACGCCGCGCGCAGATCAGCCCTTCGGACAGCGTGACCTGGCCTGCAGGGCCGATCAAAGTCACCCCAGGGGTGTTCTTCACGTCGCCCGAGTTCCGCACGGGCGCGTCCACGCCGAGAAAGAACTCGTCGGTCCGGCTGACCTCGATCTGGTTGGCCGGGCGGACCGGACCCAGGATGCGCACGCCCTCGATCCGGCGCTTGGGACCGACCACGGTGAGCCTCTCCTCGCAGGCGAACTGGCCCGGCTGCGAGAGCGGGTTTCGCGGCGTGAGCTGGTGTCCGGGGCCGAACAGGGCCTCGACGCTCTCCTGGGTGAGGTGGATGTGTCGGGCGGAGATCCCGATCGGGATCGACGGCAGGCCACCGGCGATCTGATCCTGCCCCAGCCCGACGGTGCAGGCCTGGCGGGCGATCTCGAGCTCCTCGTCGGTGGCGACGACCAGGATCTTCACGCGCGAGCGGGGCTCGCTGATCTCGATCACGGGCGTGGCCCGGTCCACCTTGGCGTCGCGGTTCGCGTCCCGATCCAGCCGGGCACCCAGGAACTCCATCCGCTGGCAGGCGCGGCTGCGGACCAGCGCCGAGTTCTCGCCGATGCCCGCGGTGAAGACCAGCACGTCGACGCCGCCCATGACCGCAGCCAGGGCGCCGATGTGCTTGCGCAGGCGGTGGGTGAGCACGTGCAGGGCCATGCGGCAGCGCTCGTCGCCCTTGGACGCCCGCTCCTCGATGTCCCGCAGGTCGTTCCCGACCCCGGACAGGCCGGCGAGCCCCGAGCTGCGGTTCAGCATCCGGTCCACCTCGTCCAGCCCCAGCTCGCGGGCCAGGGCGATGACGACGCCCGGATCGAGGTCACCGCAGCGGGTGCCCATGACCAGGCCCTCGAGCGGGGTCATGCCCATCGTCGTCTCGACCGAGCGGCCGTACTCCACCGCGCAGGCGGACGCGCCGTTGCCGAGGTGACAGGTGATGACACGCAGCTCGCGCGGGTCCTCGTCCAGGAACTCGGCGGCGGCCCGGGACACGAACGCGTGGCTGGTCCCGTGGAAGCCGTACCGGCGCACGCCGTGCGCGCTCGCGACGTCATGGTCGATGGCGTAGGCCTGCGCGCGGTGGGGCAGCGTGGCGTGGAAGGCCGTGTCGAACACCGCCACGTGCGGGATGGCCGGGAGGAACTCGCGGGCGGCTCGAATGCCCGCCAGGTTCGCCGGGTTGTGTAGCGGCGCCAGCGGGATGAGCTCCTCGATGGCCGCCTCGACCTGCGCGTCGAGCCGGGTCGGAGCCGAGAACGCCTCACCGCCATGCACGACCCGATGCCCGACGGCGTCCAGCTGGTGGTCGCCGACGAGCCCCGCCATCGCGTGGGCCAGCACCGCGCCGTGATCGGCCCCAGGGAGCTCGGTCACGGCCCCATCGAGCCGGTAGCGCGCGTCGTCGGATCCCAGCCGTTCAGCCCGCAAGGAGCCCAGCCGGACGCCATTCTCGTCGAGTATATCTGCCTTGAGCGACGAGCTGCCGCAGTTCAGGACCAGGACCTTCATGCCCACCTCCGTACATGGCGGATAACGTGACCACCGTGACCGACTTCAAGCGCCCGACGGACCTCGAGATGAGCCTGGCGTACGGCCTGATGGAGCCGTGGCGGACCCTGCTCAATCCGACCTTCCTGAGCATGGACCGAATCCCGGCCAACCCACCGGGACCGTTGCTGTTCGTGGGAAACCACACCCTGTACGGCATGCTCGACGTCCCGCACCTGTACTTCGAGCTCTACCGGAAGAAGGACATCTGGCTGCGCAGCATGGGCGACCGCGCGCACTTCCGCGTCCCTGGCTGGAGGGACATCATGGAGCGCTTCGGCGTCGTGGAGGGGGACCGCGAGGCCTGCGGCGAGCTGCTGGCTCAGGGCGAGCCGGTCCTGGTCTTCCCCGGAGGCGCACGCGAGGTCGCGAAGCGCAAGGGCGAGAAGTACCAGCTCGTCTGGAAGGAGCGATACGGCTTCGTGAAGCTCGCCATCGAGCACGGGGCGACGATCGTGCCGTTCGCGATGATGGGCGGGGACGACGCCTGGGACATCGTCTGGGACGCCGAGGACCTGATGAGCTCGCCGCTGGCCTCGCTCTTCGCCGCCGCCTACGACGCGCTGGGCGTCCCGCGCGACTCGATGATGCCCATCGCCAAGGGCGTGGGTCCGAGCATGTTCCCGAAGCCGGTGCGCCTGTACTTCTCGATCGGTGAGCCCATCGACGCCCGGGAGTACGCCGGCCGACAGGACCAGGCCGCGCTGACCGAGCTGCGGGACCGGGTCGCCAAGAACATCTACTCCGAGCTCGACCGGCTGTACGTCGAGCGCAAGTGGGACCCCGAGCCGTCGCTGCGGCGCCGACTGATGGACCGACTGCTGAAGTCCCGGTTCGGCCGTTGATCTGGCTGTTGCTCTCATGCACCGGCGAGCCGGATGCCTGCAACGCGATCTGGTTCGCCGACACCGATGGAGACGGCTTCGGCGGCGACGCGGTGGTCTTCACCGGATGCGACCCGGGCGACGGCTTTCACGCCACGGCCGACGACTGCGACGACCTGGACCCCGACGTCCATCCCGACGCGCTCGAGACCTGCAACGGCGTCGACGACGACTGCTCGGGCGCGATCGACGACGACTCGGACCCGGCGAGCTGGACCGACTGGTACGTCGACGCGGACGACGACGGCTTCGGCACCGGCGACGCGCTCTCGGCCTGCGAGGCCCCCGCGGGACACACCACGACGGCCGGGGACTGCGACGACGACGACGCCTCGCTGAGCCCCGACACACGCTGGTACGCAGACCGCGACGACGACGGGTACGGCGACGCCACGAGCTACCGCATCGAATGCGAGGCCTCCACCGGGCACGTCGCCGACGACGCCGACTGTGACGACCTGGACGACACCGTGAACCCGGACGGGGACGAGGTCTGCGACGGCGCCGACAACGACTGCGACGGGCTGACGGACGCCGACGACGACTCGCTGGACACGTCCACGAACCCCACCTGGTACCCGGATGAGGACGGCGACGGGTGGGCGGACGAGAGCGGCGAGCCGGTGGTCCAGTGCCTGAACCCGGGCGACCACGCGACCGAACTCGGCGACTGCGACGACACCGACCCCGCGGTCTCGCCTGGAGCCGAAGAGGTCTGCAGCGACGGCCTGGACAACGACTGTTCTGGCGACGCCCCCGAGTGTGGCTGGTACGGCGAGCTCGACCCGGACGAGGCTGACGTCTCGTTCTCGGGCGGCGCCAGCTACGGCTACTTCGGCGACGAGGTGGCCATCGCCGACCTGGACGGCGACGGCCTGGGCGACGTGCTGGTCGGCGAGTACTACGCGTCGGAGTCCGCCTCGAAGGGCGGCGCGGTGCACGTCTTCCTGGGGCCTTCGACGGGGGGCTCGACCGCCGACGTGGTGCTCTCGGGCGGGGTCGCGCAGGACTACCTGGGCGGCGGCCTGGGTGTCGGCGATCTGGACGGCGACGGCGCGGACGACCTGGTCGCCGGCGCCTACGGGAACGACGACGGCGGCGAATACGCGGGCGCCGCGGTGTGGCTGTACGGCGCGACGTCGGTGTCCTCGACGACGCACGAGGGCCTGCCCTCGGTGCTGGGCGACACCTCGAACGACTACCTGGGACGCACGGTGCGCGGCCTGGGCGACATCGACGGCGACGGCTTCGACGACATCGGTGTGGGCGCCGCGAACGCGGACCACGCGGCCACCAACGGCGGAACCGTCTACCTGTTCCTGGGCGACGCCTCGCGCCGGACCGGAACGGGCGCGGCCCAGGACGAAGCCGACCACCTGATCTCGGGGACCGGGGCCTACGACTACGTCGGCTACCGGGACACGCTGGCGCCCCTGGGCGACCTGGACGGAGACGGTCTGGACGACGTCGGCATCGGGGCCTACGGCGCCAACGACGACGACGGGCTGATGTTCGTGCGGTACGGCGGCGACTCGTGGGGGCCGACCACCGATGACCTGGACGCGGTCGTCGTCGGCAGCGCGCGGCTGGCGTACACCGGCGCCGATGCCGGCGACGTGGACGGCGACGGGCACCTGGACCTGGTGATGCCGCAGTACAGCGCGGATGGCGGCGGGACCGTGCTCGTTCACCTGGGCGACGGCGCTCGTTGGTCCGGCTCGATCGACGTCGACGACGGCGAGCTCCGACTCGAGCACGAGTTCTCGGGCGACGGCTTCGGGCACGGCACCGCGACGCCCGACCTCAACGGCGACGGCCAGGACGACCTGTTCGTGGGCGCGCCGTACTTCGACAACGCGGACACCGAGAGCACCGGCGCGATCTACGGCTTCTACGGCCCGCTCTCACCGGGCACCTGGACCGGCTCGAGCGCGGACCTGCGCATCGCCGGCAGCTCGTACGCGTACCTGGGCTACCTGGACGCGCTGGCGACTGGTGACGTCGACGGAGACGGCCTGGACGATCTGCTGGCCGGCGCCCGCTACGCCAACGGCTACAACGGCGGCGCCTACCTGTTCCGCGGCGAGGGGCTGTAGATGCTGTTGCTCCTGGCCTGCACCGGCTCGGTCGAAGACCCGGCCTGTCCCACCTGGTTCGCCGACGCGGACGGCGACGGCTTCGGCGGCTCGCTCGCGCTCGAGGCGTGCGAGCAGCCCGAGGGCTTCGTCGACAACGACGACGACTGCGACGACGGCTGGACCGAGGTGCACCCCGGTGTCCCCGAATGGTGCAACGGCGTCGACGATGACTGCGACGGCGAGATCGACGAGGACGTCGACATCACGCACCTGGACCGGTGGTACCTGGACGCCGACGGCGATGGCTGGGGGGCGGGCGACCCGACCGGGAGCTGCTCGCAGCCGGCCGGGCATGTCCTGGCCGACGGGGACTGTGACGACTCCAATGCCGAGCGCTCGCCCGACACCGCCTGGCACGAGGACCGCGACGCCGACGGCTACGGCGCCACCGACTACGTCGTCATCCAGTGCGACCGGCCGGATGACCACGTGCTCGACGACCGGGACTGCGACGACGGAGACGCCGAGGTGAACCCGGGCGCGACCGAGGTCTGCGACAGCCGCGACAACGACTGCGACGGCCTGGTCGACGACGACGACGACGTCGATGAGAGCACCTGGCTCGCCTGGTACGACGACACCGATGGCGATGGCTACGGCGCGGGCGAGCCGCTTCTGTCCTGTGTCGGCAACAGCGCCACGGTCGACAACGGCGACGACTGCGACGACACCGACGCGGACGTGAACCCCGGCGAGCCCGAGATCTGCGACGACGGGCTCGACAACGACTGCTCGGGCGACAGCCCCGAATGCGGCTTCGTCGGCGAGGTGGACGTGGACGACGACCACGACATCGAGCTGGACGGCGAGTCCAGCGGGGACAACTTCGGGTTCCGCTTCGAGGTCGCCGACATCGACGGGGACGGCGTCACAGATCTGCTCGCCGGCTCGCCTTACAACGACGAGAAGGTCGGGAGCGGCGGCGCCGTGCACCTGTTCCTGGGCCCGCTGACGAGCCAGGACGCCGAGGGCGCCGACGCCGTCTGGTACGGCCCCTCCTCCTACGCGGGCTGGGACGTCGGGCACGGCGACTTCGACGGCGACGGCACCGTCGACCTGCTCATCGGCCAGGGCTCCGGCGGCTCGGCCTACCTGGTCTACGGAGCGGGCACGGCGTCCGGCGTCGGCGACCTGGACGACGCGGCGACATTCACCGGCCCCTCGTATGTCGGCTCGGCGACCGGCCCGGTGGGCGACCGCGACGGGGACGGCGTCGACGACTTCGCGGTGTCCTCCCCCGCCGACGGCGAGCTGTGGATCTACGCGGACTCGAGCCCCTGGACCGGAGCGCTGGACAGCGACGAGGCGACGTGGGTGGTCAGCGCCGACGCGGACGCTGAGCTCGGTCGCTACGGGCACGCGCTGACGCACGGAGACCTGGACGGCGACGGCGCCGATGACCTGGTCGTCGGGGGCGAGGGCCACGATGGGTACGTCGGTGGCGCCTGGGTCTTCCTGGGCGGCAGCACCCCGGGCGACGTCGAGGACGCCGACCTGGTCCTGGCGGGGACGGGCAGCAGCGACCACTTCGGACACGCGGTGCGCGTCGTCGAGGACCTGGACGGCGACGGGCTCGCCGAGCTGCTCGTCGGCGCGACCTACGCCGGCACGGGAGGCGTGACCCACGTCTTCGCCTACGGCCCGACCTCGTCGTGGGCCGCCATCGACGGCGGCACCGTCTCGGATGCGCTCGGCTGGTCCGTCGACGCCGGAGACGTCACCGGAGAAGGCGACGCCGACCTGCTCGTCGGCGCCCGGACCTGGGAGAGCGGCAGCATCGGGGTCTACTCCCAGGGCGCGGCGTTCGCGTTCTTCGGCCCCATCTCCGCCGGGACCTGGGCCGAGAGCGATGCCAGCGCCGTGATCGCACCCGCCGCCGGGCAGTCGTACCAGGGCACCGACGTGGCCATCGAAGACGTCGATGGGGACGGGGTCGACGACGCCGTGACCAGCCGGATGAGCGGCAGCGGCGCCATCCACATCTTCCTGGGCGGAGGCCTCTGATGCTGCCGGTCCCGATCGATCTCCCACCCCAGCTCCACGGCGTCTCCATCGGCGACATCGATGGGGACGGGCGCGAGGAGCTGGTCCTCGTCGAGCGCCTGCCGGTCGAGGGCGAGCCCGACGCCGTCCGACTGACGGTGGTGCACTTCTCGCCCGAGGGCCGCATCGAGGCCCGCAAGAAGATCGACCTGGGCAACGTCGCGGTGCGCTTCGACGCCCGTGAAGGCGCTCTCTGGATCCACGGACCGAGCGGCGTCACGCGCAACGGCGAGTCCGTCCTGGGCGCCGGTCTGGACCGCATGGACGGCACGCCGGTCCGGACGAAGCTCGTCCGCGACCTGGGCCGAGGCCCCTGGCTGGTCGTCGAGGCCGAAGGGCGGCTGTGGGCGCGCACACCCGCCGGCGACGACCGGGGCAGCATCGAGAGCCCCTCGACCATCGTGCTCGGCCGCGAGAGCTCGCAGGGTGGCGTCGGGCTGGAGACGACCGTCCGAGGACCCACCACGGCCTGGGCCGACCTGGACGGCGACGGCCTGATCGACGTGCTGCGCCCGTCGGGAACCACGCTGTTCTGGCATCGCACCACTGCCCAGGGCCTGGGCGCCACGGCGACAGAATGGGAGCTCCCCTACGAGCTCTTCAGCCGGAACGAGGACGCCGGCGAGGGCTTCGAGTCCATCACCGACGTGCACTTCCGCGACCTGGACGGCGACGGTCGCGACGACCTGCTCGTGCATCGCATCGTGAGCGAGGGCGGCTTCTTCGGGAGCACCAGCGAGGTCGAGTGGCACCGGAACACCGGCTCGGGCTTCGAGACCATGCAGACACTCGAGCTGGAGACCGGCTCGGCCGAGTCCTTCCCCCGCGACGTGGACGGCGACGGCGATCTGGACCTGCTCGTCCCCAGCGTCGACATCAGCTTCGCGAACGCGGCTCAGGCGCTGTTGTCCCGCTCGTTCACCATCAAGCTCCTGAAGTTCCCCATGGACGGGGACGCCTACGGCTCGCCGACGGTCCTGCGCGAGGTCCGTGTGAGCCTCGAGGACTTCGACGTCGCCTGGGAGATGGAGGCGGACTTCGACGGCGACGGCATCGACGACGCGGTACTGTCCGAGGGTGGAAACATCACCATCGCGCGCTCGGACCTGAACGGTTTCAGCACGTTGGAGGAGTGGACGGTCCAAAACGGCGTCGAGGAGCTGACGATCGGCGACGTCACCGGCGACGGCCGGCCCGAGGTGTTCGGCTGGGCCAAGGGCGAGGAGCGCGGGACCCTGCTGGTCCTGCAGTAGCGCTCAGCCCGGGCACTCCGTCGCCATGATGTAGTAGATGCGGACCGTGGTCCCATCCGGCGGGTACTGCGCGGGGTCGAACTCGATGTCGTTCCCGTCTTCGTCGAACTCCCAGCCGTCGAACTGCTCGATGCCGTCCCAGTACACCTCGATGGTGCTCGGAGCAGGACTCCCCTCGAGGGTGAACTGCTGGATGTCACCCAGGAAGGACTCGACGAGCGTCGTCATGTACATCGTCCAGTCGGACGCGCAGATGTCCAGGAACTGGCCCCCGGTCTCGTCGATCGCTTCCTCGTACTTGCTGAAGTAGACCGCGCCGCAGGAGTTGCTCGGGAACCCGGCGATGGCGTGCACCTGGACGTCGTCGTCGTCGTCCTTGAACGCCCGCCAGTTGTTCACGTAGACCGTGCCGGCCAGCTGGCTGGTGTCCTGATCGTCGTTGATCGTGAACATGTTGAGCTTGCTGTCGGCGTACTCGCCCTCGAACAGCCAGTCGACGCTGTTGTTCAGTGCGTTGTCCAGCGTCGACATGTTGGCGTCGTTGTCGCCGTACAGCGAGCTGCCAGACAGCATGTCGTAGAAGACGTCGACGCTGTCCTCGGAGTCATAGGTCTCGTCGATGTAGAGCGTCTCGGAGTACTGGGTGCCGTCCTCGTGGAGGAAGCAGGCCATCCGGAACTTCACGTCGAACTCGTCCAGGTACAGGAAGAACGTCTCGATCGAGTTCTTCAGCTTGTTCGCGTGCGTCTGGTAGATCGCGATCTCGTTGATCATCATCAGGATGGTGATCGGCTGACGCTCCTTCGCCTCGAACGTCATCTCGTTCTCGGCCTCGATCCAGCCGTCGCCGTCGATGCCGACGGTCAGGACCTCGCTGAACGGGTCGTCGCTCGTGATGTAGAGCGTCGTCGACGAGGACTGCGTGGCCGTCGGCGTGAACGCGACGTCGATGAGGAACGAGTTGTTCGGCTCGATGGTGACCGGCAGCTCGTCGTGGCTGATGAGGAGCTCGGGCGCGTAGTCCATCGACAGGTCGGTGATGGTGAGCGCTTCCGTGCCCGTGTTGAGGATGCTGATGCTGTCCTCGCCCTGACAACCGACCGTGACCGTGCCGAGGTCGAGCGCCTCCTCTGCGACGGCGATCTGCGGCCCGTCGGCCGATCCCGTGATCGCGAACGCCAGCTCCTCGAGCGACGTCGGCGAGGAGCCGAGCGAGATCCAGCCGTCCGAGACGAGCGAGCCCGGCTCGTTCGGAGTCCAGGTCACGTCGATGGTCGCCGAGCTGTTCGGCGAGATGCTGAACACCCCACCGCTGTCGACGTCGAGGCGCTCGTCCGAGGCCCCGAACTCGGCGAGGAACAGCGAGGCGCTGCCCTTGTTCACCAGGACGACCTGCTGGACGCCCGAGGTCCCGAGCTCGACCGAGCCGAACTCCACCGCGTCGGGCGTCAGCTCGTACGCGAACGTGGCGGTGGGCTCTTCGACCTCGACGCCAGAGTCTTCAGGTTCTTCGCCGCAAGCCAGGAGCAGGATCGGAATCATTCTGGCATTCTGGCATGCGGATCAGAGCCCTGGTCCTGGGAGGCTGCTTTGGTGACCTGGATTGCGTTCCTGGGGTGCACGGACCCCGCTCCGACCGACAGCGGAGATCTGCCCGAGGACAGCGGGATCGTGGAGTCCGGAGACAGCGGCGAGACCGGCGAGACCGGCGAGACCGGCGACACCGGCGATGCCATCGATCCTGAGGACTGCAGCACCACGCGTGCGGTGTTCGTCGACGGCGACGGCCTGGCCACCGACCTGTCCGAAGCGCTCCTGACGGGCGTCTACACGAAGTTCGAGTCGCCGGGCACGCTGTACGTCTGTCCCGGGACCTGGTGGGCACGACTCCTGATCCGCTCGGACGTGCACGTCATCGGACTCGGCGCCGAGCCTGGCGACACCGTCCTGTCCGGGGGCGAGCAAGGCACCATCCTGGACGTCTCCGGCGAGGGGCTCCTGCTGACCGCCCAGAACCTGACCCTGGACCGCGGCGCGGGGCTGGACGTCGACCACAACAGCGGGGGCGGTGGCGTCTACTGCGAGGAGAACGCGAGCGTCCTGGTCGAGGACGTCATCTTCTCGAACAACTTCGCCAACGACGGACCGGGCATGTACCTGACGTCGTGCACCGGTGACCTGACGCGCACGACCTTCGTCGACAACCTGGCCGAGGACGATGGAGGCGCGCTGACCCTGTGGTCCTCGACCGCGACGCTGACCGACGTGGTCTTCGAGAACAACGAGGCCCTGGACGGCGGTGCGATCGCGGCGTTCGACAGCGTCCTGACGGGGACCGGGGTCGAGATCCGGGACAGCGTCGCCGACAACTTCGGGGGCGGCATGTGGTCGCTGAACACCGAGCTGACTCTCACGGACACGGTGTTCGAGCGCAACGTCAACAACGGCACCAACGGCGGCGCGATCCTGTTCGACGGCGACGTCGGCTCGCTGGTGCGCGTGGACTTCATCGACAACCAGGGCCCGGTCGACGGCGGCCTGTTCGTCTACTGGAACTCGGTCATCACGGGCGAGGACTGCGACTTCTCGGGCAACACGCCGAACGACATCTGGGTCTCGGACTACGAGCCCGAGGACTACGGACACGAGCTCGAGGCCGGCGAAGGCTTCAGCTTCACGTGCGCCGAGAACGAGTGCGTGGAGCTGTAGCGCTCGTCCGGGGCTACTGACCGCGCCAGAAGGAGTGGTACGCGCCAACGGGCTTGATCGGCTCGTCGCGCGGGGTGTTCCGCTTGGAGTCCATCTCGTGGGTCGCGAAGGCCAGGTTCTCCGTGGCGAGCAGCTTCTGCGGCAGGACGCCGTCGATGACGGAGAGATGCATCTCCTTGACGTCGTCCAAGGCCCCCGAGACGGCGCGGGCACGCTGCGTGATGGCCTCCTCGCCCATCATGGCGTCGATCTCGACACCTCGAAGCCCGAAGGACTCGGAAATGTTCAACAATTCCTTCTCCTCCTCCTCGAACGGGAGGATGAGCTGGCCCGTCCGAGCCGCCAGGAGGTCCGCGGCGAACAGGTCCCGCGCGATGCCGTTGGCCGTGGCCGGGTCCAGGCTGTCGCGCACCAACTGCTGGGTGGGCTCGGACAGGTCCTTCCAGTCCCCGTTGATCCAGTTGACGGTCAGCTCATCGGTCAGGTGGCCGTAGAGCTCCTCGCCGCCGACCTGGCGAACCACGAGCGTTTCCGGTGTCTTGGCGACCTTGACGGGGTCGTCGGCCAGCACGTAGACGACGTTCCGTGGGTCCTCGCCGTTGAAGACCGAGAGGCGCATCGGCACGACCGGCTCGTCGCTCCAGAACCGGAACGCCATGCCCTGGACGTGGCCATCGAACTGCGAGCCGGCAGGTCGTGACGTGTCCGCCGTTCGCATGCCCGGGACCGGAGTCGCCCCCTCGGCCCCACCGACGCGCGCCTTGATGGCCACGAAGCACCACCGGATGTCGACGTAGTCGGCGACGACCTCGTCCATCCCCTCGGGGTAGCTGTAGTCGTTGTCCGCCATCCAGCGCTCGAGCGCCTTGGGCGAGCCCGCCTCGAGCACGGCGACCTCGTACATCCCGACGGCCTCTTCGCGGACGACGTTGACCTCCATGTACCCAAGGGCCTGCTCGGCGCCCATGCTGTCCATCTCACTGGACTTAGCGCGGCCGAACAGACCCGCGCCCGAGCTCCTCGACACCGACGCCATGGGCATGGGGTCGTAGACCTGGACCGTCACCTCGGGCGGGTCGATGGCGCCCTCGACGTGCGCGAAGGTCTCGTCGTCGATCTTGCGGATGGCCGGCGCCGTGGGGAACGGGATCAGCATCCCGAAGTCCTCGACATTGCCGACGAATCCAGGACGAAGGGCCATCGTCTCGATGCCGCCGACCCCCGGGACCTTGCGATGCATCACGTAGGTCCGCTGGGCCCCTTCGCGCTGGATCTCTGGCGTGAACCCGGGCGTGTTGACCAGGATCGGAGGCACCATCCCGCAGGGGTCGGCCTCGGCAGGGGTTGAAAGCGCAAGCAAAAGTCCGATCATGTTCTCACCACGGAAGGCCCCCGCCGCCGTTCTTCGGGACCGAGGTCCAGAGGTCGGAGGGGCGGATGGCGTCGTTGCGACGGGTGTTCTTCTTTGCGGGCATCCGGTACGTCGAGAAGCCCAGGTTCTGGCGGGCCAGGACGTCCTGCGGGAACACACCGTCCAGGACGGTCAGGTGCATCTCTCGCAGGTCGTCGAGCGCCCCGGCGACGGACTCGGCGCGTGCCTCGGCCAGGATGTCCGCATGCAGCTGGTCGGCCTCGACGCCGCGCATCCCGAACGCTTCCGAGATGTTGAGGAGCTCCTTGGCCTCCTCTTCGATCTCGAGGTTCAGCTCGCCGGTGCGCGCCTGGCGGGCCGCGAGGAGGTCCGCCGCGAACAGGTCGCGGGCCACACCGCTGTACGGCGACGGGTCGCGCATGGACTCGACCGTGCTCTCCCAGACCTGCTTGTCGACGTCCTTCTTCTCGCCGCCGCTGATGACGAGGGGGAGCGGGTCCACCAGGTTCGAGAGCAGCTGCTCACCCTGCACCTGGCGGACGACCAGGCTGTCCGGCACGTCGTCGATGCGGACCGGGTCGTCGGCCAGCACGTAGACGATGTTGCGGGGGTCCTCGCCGTTGAAGACCGACAAGCGCATCGGCACGACCGGGTCGTCGGTGAAGAACCGGAAGCCCATGCCCTGGACATGGCCGTCGAAGGTCGAGCCGGCCGGACGCGTGGTGTCCGCAGTACGCATGCCGGGCGTCGGGGTCGCCCCCTCGGCGCCGCCGACCTTGGCCTTGATGGCAACGAAGCACCAGCGACTGTCGACGTAGTCCCCGACCGTGGCGTCCATGCCGTCCGGGTAGGTGTAGCCGTTGTCCGACATCCACCGCTCGAGCGCCTTGGGCGAGCCGGCCTCGAGCACGGCGACCTCGTACATGCCGACCGCTTCCTCGCGGAGCACGACGACCTCGTCCTTGTCGATGTACCCCAGGCTCCCCATCGGCGCGGCCTCGGGGACGGGCATCGCCATGCCGTCGGCTATCGCGTAGTCGTACCGGTACCGACGGCTCGGGTCGTAGATCTCGACGTGGAGCTGGGGTGGGTCCACAGCCGCCTCGATCTGGGCGAACGTGTCGTCCTCGATCTTCCGGATGGCCGGCGGCGTGGGGAACGGGATGAGCATCCCGAACTCCTCGACGTCGCCCACGAAGCCCGGCCTCAGCGCCATGGTCTCGACCCCTCCGACGCCGGGGATCTGCCGGTGCATGACATAGGTGCGCTGGTCGCCGATGCGCTCCAGCTGCGGGGTCACGTTGCCGATGGGCATGGGCGGGACCATGCCGCACGGGTCGGCTGAGGTCGTTCCGATGAGGGCGAGCAGGGCTACCACGGGCGCTTCCTGGTGTCGGTGGTCTTGGGGACCGAGACGGTCTGGGCGATCGGACGGATGGGGTCGAGCCGGGCGACGTTCCGTTTGTCGGGCATCTCGTAGGTCGAGAACGTCAGGTTCTGGCGAGCCAGCACCTGCTGTGGAAACACGCCGTCGAGGACCGTCAGGTGCATCTCGCGCAGGTCGTCCAGCGCGCCGTCGACGGCCTTGGCGCGCTCGTCCGCGATGACCTGGGCGTGCAGCGCATCGGCCTCGGTGCCGCGCATGCCGAAGGCCTCGGAGATGTTCAGCAGCTCCTTCTCCTGCTCCTCGAACTCGAGGCTCAGCTCGCCGCCTCGGATGCGGCGGGCGGCCAGGAGATCCGCGGCGATGAGGTCCCGCGCGATGCCGCTCATGGGCTCGACGTCCCGCCACCGCGCCAGGTGCTCGACGTAGCTGGGGTCCATCTCGTCCTGGGTGCCGTTGTGGAAGACCACCGGCAGCGGCTCGGTCAGGTTCTGGTAGACCTGCTCGCCGTCCACCTGCCGCACGACGAGCTGGTCGGAGATGTCGTCCAGCCGAACCGGGTCGTCGCTCAGCATGTAGACGACGTTGCGGGGGTCCTCGCCGTTGAACACGGACAGCCGCATCGGCACGACCGGCTCGTCGGTGCGGAACCGGAAGCCCATGCCCTGGACGTGGCCCTCGAAGCTGCTCCCCGCAGGTCGCGACGTGTCGGTCTTGCGCATGCCTGGTGCCGGGTTGGCGCCGTCCGCCGAGCCGACCTTGGCCTTGATGGCGACGAAAAACCAGCGGCTGTCGACGTAGTCCTGGACCGTCTCGTCCATCCCCTTGGGGTACTGGTACGCGTTGTCCTCCATCCAGACGCCGAGCGCCTTGGGCGAGCCCGCCTCGAGCACCGCCACCTGGTACATCCCGACGGCCTCCTGGCTGACCACGCGGACCTCGTCGAGCTTCAGCTTCTCCTCGCGGCGGCCGGTGCTGCGGGAGACCGAGCGCGGCGCGTCCTCGGCCTCGGCCATATCGTAGTCGTCGTAGTAGGCGTACGGCTCGTACAGGTGGACGTTGACCACGGGCGGATCGACGGCCGCCTCGAGGTGCGCGAACGTGTCGTCCTCGATCTTCCGGATGGCGGGCGCGCTGGGGAACGGGATGAGCATCCCGAACTCCTCGACCGAGCCCGTGAAGCCGGGCCGAAGCACCATGGTCTCGACGCCACCCACGCCCTCGATGCGCTTGTGCATGACGTAGGTGCGCTGGGCACCGGTGCGCTCGAGCCGCGGGACGGGCCCTGTCAGCTGGATGGGCGGGACCATGCCGCACGGGTCGGCCTGGGCGATGGACAGGGCGAACAGCAGGCTCATGCCGGCCCCCCCTCGGACGGGAACGACTCGTCGGCGAACTTCACCCGGTACTGCAGGAGCCCCGGACCGGACTCCTCGGCGTCACTGAGCCAGACACGACCGAAGTCCTGCCAGTCCTGCTCTCCACTCTCGACTACTGAAAACCACGGACCCGCGGCGAAGTGGACTCCCTCCAGTCACCACCGGGACCACAGGTGGTCGAGCCCGACGCGCTTGACCTTGCCTCCGGTCTCCAGGTGACCGAGCGAGCCGGTCCCCTCGAACGTGATGTGCTGCTTCTCCTTCAGCGGGATGTCCCGAGCGACCAGCGTGCCGCGGACGGTCCCGTCCTCGGCCAGGAGCCGCATCTCCATCGTCGCCCGGTCCCGAGCGAGCTCGCGGGTCAAGAACGCCTGGTGCACCGTGTCCAGCTCGGGGGAGCCGCGCTCGGCCAGGTGCTCCAGCACATCCGGGGCATAGAACAACAGCGTCTCGAGCTCGATGGTCGGCTCGCCGACGGGCTGCTCGTTCCACATCTCGAACAGGGCGCCGATCTGCCCATGGTCCAGGTGGTCGTCCTCGACGTGGTCGCCCAGGCTGCACGTCGTCTTGCAGTCCGCGGGGTCGACGCTGCCCGAGGGCGCGGACTCAGCGGACGCCTCGGCCGTCTCGACGGTAGGAGTGGCACAAGCCAGCAGCAGGGCCAGCATCAGCGCACCTGCTTGATGAGCTTGACGTACTTCTCGTCGTCCGCGACGCCGTGCTCGGACAGGACCTTCTGAAGCGCGTCCTTCCCGGCGGCCTGGCCGTACTGGACGAGCAGCTCGTTGGTGTCCGTCGAGGGCCAGCCGGGCCAGCCCGCGGCCTGGTGGAGGTTGATGGACTGGATGTTGTTGAAGATCTGGTTCTTCTCGTTGAACAGCCCCTGCAGGTCGCAGTAGAGGTGCCAGCTCACGAGGTGCCCGGCCAGGACCTGGGCTTCCTTCTTCCGCCAGGCGATGCTCGGCACGTAGAGCGCGCCGCCTTCCCACAGGACGGCCTCGGCGCCCGGGGTGTAGGCGTAGCCCTTGGCGATGTCCATCGCGTTCATGTTGTCGCTGCCCGCCCAGCTCCCGAGGTAGGCCGCGGCCATCCGTCGGACCTCGGTGTTCTCGTGGTGCAGCATCGTGTCGAGCAGCGGATCCGCCCCGCCGCCCAGGATGATGGGCGCCATGATGGTCGCCAGGTTCGGGTTGAGCTGGACCGCGGCGATGGCGGCGCCCGGATCGGAGAGCTCGCTCGCCATCGACTCGACCTTGAGCTGGATGGGCCGGTTCAGCGCCGGCCAGGTCTGGGCGAGAGGCGCGAAGGCCAGGACCTCGTCGACGCTCTCGGTCCGGTTGATTCGGGCGGCGGCGGCCCAGGTGCGCACCAGCTCGGGAGCCTGTCCGTAGTCCTGGATGCCCAGCAGCGCGGTGTCCGCTTCCTGGCCCTCGATCTGCGAGAGCGCCTGGATGGCCCAGCCGCGGGCCGTGATGTCCTTGCCGTGCAGCGCCGTGTCGCGGAGAGCGGGCACCGCGGCGTTCCCCATCGCCGCAAGCTTGGTGACGGCCTGGCCCGCGTTGTCGGCGTCGGCCAGGGCCGAGATGAGGCCCGCCTGGTCCTCGGGCAGGTTGATGACCTCGACGAGCTCGCCGGAGCCCGACTTCGGGTCGTCGTCGGCCACCACCACGGCCGGTCCGGACTTGCCGGTGTCGAGAAGATCAGCCGCGGTTCGGGTGCAACCGAGCGAGAGAGCGAGAACGAAAGTCAGCATCGAATTCTCCATGGGCTGCGGACGGCACAGACCCCGTTCAGGAACAGTACGCCCTGGCGTGCCAGCAACTTACACCTGAGACATGAGCTGGCTGGATCAGGTCGTCGAAGAGGTGTCACGACGCGGCCTGGATCGCCGGGTGGTCGACGTGTGCCGTGCCTTCGGAGGCGACGTCGCCAGCGGGCTGATCGAGCCGACACCGACCCTGGCTCGGCGCATCGTCGACGTGCTGGCCGACGAGGTCGATCGCGATCAGGCCGAGCTGTTCTCCCGACGCTTCACCTCGCTGGCCGAGATGCTGGCGGCACTCGAGGCCCCCGAGTCCGAGCTCCTGCACATCGGACTGCACGGCCGCATCGACGAGATCCTGGCCGCGGACCGCCCGAGGGCGCTGCGGGTCCGGGCCTGCGTGGACTTCTACACGTCGCACGCGGCGCTGCTCCACCACGCCCGGCCCGGCCTGCCCTCGGCCCCCGAGCTCCTGGCCGAGGCGAAGTGGCACCGGGTCGAGACCGGCCTGTCGCACACACTTGTCGAGGGCCTGACCGACCAGGGGCCGATTCGCGTCAACCTGCTGCGGGTGGACCCGCGCCGATCGTTCCGATGCGTCGATCTGCGGCGTGGACGGCTGGGGCGACCCCTGGCCGCGGTGACCGGCGGGTTCTTCCTGTACAGCGAGCCGAACGTCGAGCCACCGTTCGAGCGCGGCGAGCCCGTCGGCATGCTCATCCAGGACGGCCACGTCCAGGTCCCGCCGATCCTTCGCCGAGCGGCGCTCTTCCGGAAGGGCAGCGAGCGCTACATCCAGCCGCGCTCGCTCGAGGGCTGGCGGGTGCTGGGCGTGATGGTCCGGGCGGTGAACGACCCGTCGCTGATGCGCCGCGTCCCGGTCGTCTTCAACCGCGCGTATGGGCCGATGACCCCCCGGCACGGCGGCCACGCCATCGCCTTCGCCCACGGCCACCGGCTCGAGGACGCCCCCGGGCAGCTGCCCATCCCGATGAACGGTTTCGTCCTGAGCCTGCCCGCCGGGGATGCTGTCCCCGACGGACTCGACGTCGACTGGCCGGTCAACGAGCTCGATCAGGCGATGGCAGGCGGTCCCATGCTCCTGAAGCGCGGCGAGGTCACGCTGGACCTCGCGCGCGAGGACTTCACCGGAGACGCACCGCCCATCACGTTCTCGCGCGATGAGACCTTCGACCAGAACCTGCTCCCGCGGATGGTGGTCGGGCTGCGGGACCAGACGCTGTTCTTCGCCGCGATCGATGGCCGGAACTTCGAGCGGGCCCCCGGCATGACGCTCGGTCAGAGCGCCATGCTGCTGCGCTCGCTGCGATGCTCGACGGCCATGAACCTCGACGGCGGCTCGTCCAAGCGGATGTGGGTCAAGGGCAAGGAGGTCGACCTGTCCTCGACCGAGCTGATCACGGGCTCGGTCCAGAACGAACGAAAGCGGCCCATTCGGACCGCCATCGTCATCGAGTGAGGAGAGCCTGACCTAGTGGTCGTGGCCGTGTCCTGCAGTCCCGTCCAGCCCATGCGGGTGGCCGTGCTCACGCTCCACGTCCGAGGCGTCGCGGATGCCCACGACCTCGACCGCGAAGTTCAGCGTCACGCCCGCCAGCGGGTGGTTCTGCGTGATGAAGACCACCTCGCCTTCGACGTGATCCACCCAGACGATGACGGGCTGACCGTCCTCGCCCTGGGCCATGAAGTGCATTCCGGCCTGGATCGCCACGTTCGGCGGGAAGTGTTCCTTGGGCACGCCGAGCGGATCCCGCCCGTCGTGGGGGCCGTAGCCCTGCTCCGGAGCGACGCTCACTTCGAACGTGTCCCCGATACTCTTGCCGGTCAGCGCCGCCTCGAGGCCCGGAACGATGTTCCCGGCCCCGTGGAGGTACGGAAGCGGGTCATCGGCCGTGTTCTGGTCGATGACTTCGCCTTCACCGTTGGTCAAGGTGTAGACGAGCAGTCCCACCTTGCCGTCTGCGATGGCTACCACTCGTCGTCGCTCCGGTCGCGACGCTTGCCGCCGCCGCCGCCGTCGTGCTTGCGGTTCTTGCTGCGGTCCTTGCCCCAGCCGTCATCCTCGGGGGGAGCCGGGCTAAACCCGCCACCGCCGCCACGACCACCGCCGCCGCCGCCGCCGCCGCCGTAGCCACCGCCACCGCCGCCGTAGCCGCCGCCACTGCGACCACCGCCGCCGCCGTAGCCACCGCCACCGCCACCGCCGCCGCGACCACCGCCGCCGCCGCCGTAGCCACCGCCACCGCCGCCGCGACCACCGCCGCCGCCGCCGTAGCCACCGCCACCGCCGCCGCGACCACCGCCG
>JAAESX010000057.1 GCA_024228935.1 Pseudomonadota bacterium | reverse complement strand
TAACGCCAGGGGATTACCGACGTTGGCGAGGCACGAGCCAATGTGTCCGAGCACGGGCCCGAACATGCTGCCCTGAGGAACCTACCAAGGGTCTGTGCGACCGGCCGAAGGCCGCCGGAGGCGAGCACAAACCCGACGAAGGAGGGTCCCCGAGCTTGCGAGGGGCTTGTTGTGCGACCCGGAGGCGCAGGGAGAACAGTCCCGGCGTCGGGACCGCTTCGATCTCCAAGACCTGACAGTCTCCGGGGCCCGCGCGCAGGACCCGGGCGAAGCCCGAGCGGTAGATCCCTCGTTAGTCGATGTCCGGCCTGATGAGCGGTCATGAAGCCACGCCCAAGCCCTCGCCGTCCGGCAACCAAGAGGTGGCCGCCGCGGTGGGCGTAGTGCGACCCCGAGAACAGTGAGCAACAGCCTGGCTCTTCGAGGGGTCGCCATGCTGAGCGGGTCGAGCCATGTCGCCCGTCGGGAGCCGGTGCGCGCGGCCCGCTGGAGGCGCCCTCCGCACACCACCACGGTTGGCGTGGGCCGCGACGGCTGGAGCTCACCCGGCTGAACGAAGCGGAGGGGCGCCGCTCTCTCGAGCCGGTACTTCAGCGGGCCCGCGGGGCCAGCCCGGGAGAATCGCCAGGCGGTGCGCTGACCCCGGCACGGCCTGGTCCGCTGGGAAGGCCGCTGGCGTCCGCGTCCAGGACCGACCTGGGAGCTCGAGCCGACGCCGAGCCCGGTCAACCTGCTGGTGTCGGACCGAAAGCAGGCGGGCGCTCACCGACCCGCCGCTGAGGTTCGGCCCACGCCGCCCACCGCAGACGAAACACCACTCGGTCGCCTACAACCACCCGAAACCGTTCACCTTGAACCCCCACTCCTCTTGATGCAAAGGGCCGGATTTCGACTAACGCCAGGGGATTACCGACGTTGGCGAGGCACGAGCCAATGTGTCCGAGCACGGGCCCGAACATGCTGCCCTGAGGAACCTACCAAGGGTC
>JAAESX010000056.1 GCA_024228935.1 Pseudomonadota bacterium | reverse complement strand
TCGGCTCCCAGGCGCTGCAGCTCGTGGACGGGAGCGAGGTCCCGGTGGACTTGCGTCTGGCGTCCCCTTCCGACGGCGACCCGCCAGCGGCGCTCCCGGACGGCCGGGTGGCACGCGACGGCGCCGTGTGGTGGGGAGTGGACGACGAGGGGGCGCTCCGTCGGCTCGACACCCGTCGCGACGACGCCGCTGTCGTGGTGGCGGAGCTGGGGTCCGCAGCGGATGCCCTCGCAGTCGATGGTCGCGGTCGTGTCTACGTCCTGGTCGATGGCCAGCTCTACGATCTGGACGGTCGGGGGCGGACTTTGGGACGCCTCGAGCGCGGCCGTTGACGCGTCCAGGCTGTGCTACGCTCGACGCGAACGGCTGAGCTGGGAGCACGAAGGCCGAGATGATCTTCGGTCTGTACTACACGGACTTCTTCTTGTACTTCCGCGTGGGAGTGCTCGTTGTCCTGTCCACCGCTCTGCTGTACTGGATCTTCGTCAACCGGGTGCGGGTCACCAGCACGCAGCTGGTGGTCTCGACCCCGGAGATCACCAAGGAAGAGCAGGCGCGCATCCTGACGCGCTACGAGAAGCGCATGGCGCCGCTGCCCTCGCGGGACGAGGCGAAGCAGCTCGGCCACGTCGACCTGCAGACCGACGAGGTCGACCTGGCGTTCTCCGGGCTCGAGGACGACGAGGACGACCCCAGCGCCGAAGTGCAGGAAGACCCGACCACCGAGGCGTCGGTGGTGAACTTCCTCCGCGACCGGCTCTCCGAGGCACGGACCTACGGGTCCCGGGACGACGACGAGGGAGTCGCCGACGAGCCGACGGGC
>JAAESX010000055.1 GCA_024228935.1 Pseudomonadota bacterium | reverse complement strand
GGTGTCCATGAGCTCGGCGGAGAGCGTGTGCGGCGGGAGCACCATCGCGGCGTCGCCGGAATGCACGCCGGCGAACTCCACGTGCTCGAGCATTCCGCCGATGACCACGGTGGCGTCGGCGGGATCGTCGTGAAGGCCGACGTCGGCGATGCAGTCGATGTCCACCTCGATGGCGTCCTCGAGAAATTTATCCACCAACACCGGTCGCTCCGGCGATGCCTCGACAGCGGTGCGCATGTACCAGCGCAGTTCGTCGTCCGAGTAGACGATCTGCATCGCGCGGCCACCGAGCACGAACGACGGTCGCACGAGAACGGGGTAGCTCAGCTTGGCCGCCGCCTCGAGTGCCTCGGCCTCGTTGGTGGCCAGGCCGTTGGGCGGTTGCGGGATGTCGAGCGCGTGTAGCATGTCGGCGAACATCTCGCGATCCTCGGCGCGCTCGATGCTCTGCGGCGAGGTGCCGATGATGTTGACGCCGTTGGCCTGCAGATCCAGCGCGAGGTTGAGCGGGGTCTGCCCGCCGAACTGCGCGATCGCGCCCCAGCATTTTTCGCGGTGATAAATGTGCAGTACGTCCTCGAGCGTCAGCGGCTCGAAGAAAAGCTTGTCGCTGGTGTCGTAGTCGGTGGAGACAGTTTCCGGGTTGGAGTTGACCATGAGCGATTCGAGGCCCTCCTCCTTCAACGCGAAGGCGGCGTGCACGC
>JAAESX010000054.1 GCA_024228935.1 Pseudomonadota bacterium | reverse complement strand
GCCCCGGAGATCAGCGCCGGGTACGCCAAGATCTTCGCCTACCTGAACGACAACCTGAACCAGGGCTACCTGACGGTCGACCTGGCGACGCGCGTCCTGCGCACCGAGCGTCTTCAGCGCCTGCAGCTCCAGGCGCGGCTGATGAGCAGCTCGCCCCTGGTCAAGAACCGGCTGCTGCTGCTGAACCCTCCGGACGGGGCCGAGACCCACACGTCTCGCCGCGTGCACCCCAGCAGCCGTCTGTTGCGCTGGCTGCTCGAGGAGGAGGAGCTCCCGTCCAGCGCTGGCTTCCAGCCCCGCGACACGAGCTTCGACCCGTTCGTTCCGGCCGCGACCGCCGCTCGGATCGAGGAGCTCGCCGGGGGCCTCGACAAGAAGGTCACCTACGTCATCGTCGGGGCCGCCGAGGGCTCGCGCGAGGGGGTCGCGCTGGCGATCGCTCGCAAGGTGAACCGGCCACTGGTACGCATCGACCTCGAGCGCTGTGTCGAGTACCTCGAGCAGCCGTGGGACCTGATCCGCGAGTGTCGGCTCGCTCGGGCCATCCCGTACCTGGTCAACCTCATCGAGGCCCAGGACGACCCCGGCCAGCGCATGAAGGTCATCATGCTGGGCTCGGCCATCGCCTCGATCGAGGGGCCGGTCCTGGTCGGCGCCGCGGACCGACGCAGCGTGAAGACGCTCCTGGGCTCGGACCGGCCGAGCGTGACCATCCTGTGCGGCAAGTCGACCTACGACGAGCGTGTGCG
Organism: Pseudomonadota bacterium; assembly: GCA_024228935.1. Taxonomy (GTDB): domain Bacteria; phylum Myxococcota_A; class UBA796; order UBA796; family CAJQPC01; genus JAAESX01. The sequence goes on along the minus strand of JAAESX010000054.1, from coordinate 146 downwards.
CGCCTGGACCCAGGCGTTCGAGCAGCAGGGCTGGGACACCACGCCGGCCCCCGAGATCGCCGAGCGTTTCTACAGCATCGGTGGCACCACGGTCGAGTCGGTCATCCGCCGCGCCGAGGCCGAGAGCGGCGGTCGGGAGCCCAAGG
>JAAESX010000053.1 GCA_024228935.1 Pseudomonadota bacterium | reverse complement strand
CCAGGTCGGCGTCGGCTCCTCCGACCCAGCGCGAGCCGTCGCCGAACGTCGGGTTGAGCGCCATCAACGACGCGGGTTCGAGCGCGTCCCAGGTGATGAGGTCGTAGAGCGCCATCAACTCGGCGATCTGCTCGTTGGTCGGTGGGTCGTCGAGCAGGTGGGCGTACTGAAGGGTGTGCCTTCCGCCGCGGGCGAAGACCTCCATGCGGCCGAGGATCAAGGCCGCCTCGGCGTGCTCCGGCCGGAACGCCTCGGCTGAGTCCAGCGTGCTGAGGAGCGCTTCGGCGCTTCGGACTTCGCTGGCCGTACGGCGGAACGTCGTCGAGCGAGGGCCCAGGGCGTGGGCCAGACGCTGCAGCGCGGTGTGCGCCGTGGGTCGGTGCGAGACGGTGTCGAACTCGGCCGCGCAGCCGTAGCGCATGGCGTAGTCGATCGAGGACCCCATGCGGCTGGGGTCGGACGTCCGGGGGACGCGCACCGGGAGCGAGGGGCGGACCGCCGGACGGGTCACGTGCTGCTTGAAGAAGGGGCGGCTCGAGTTGACGACGCTCGTCAGGGACATGGGGACCTCCAGGCGCGTTGGGACGCGAGGGCCGCGCAGGCATTCAACGAGAGTCCCGATTCGTCCTCGGCTCGGCCCGATGCGTACACTCCTGCTCGATGGACCGGACCCTGTTCGACATCTGGCCTGAAGTCATCGCCGGGCCTGCGCTGCTAACGACGTTCACGTTCAACGCGCCGTTCTTCGAGATGCGTGTCCTGCCGGTGCTGCAGAAGCGTCGAGCCCACCCCATCGTCGTGTTCGTGGACAACGAGGGGTACGAGGCCGCGCTGCACGTCGTCGCGTTGCTCGATGGGGCGGGCCGGGACTACCAGCTGGTGCCCGTTCGGCTCGGCCGGTGCTTCCACCCGAAGGTCCACTACTTCCCGGCCGCGGGCGCTGCCGTCGTGG
>JAAESX010000052.1 GCA_024228935.1 Pseudomonadota bacterium | reverse complement strand
CTGCTCCTGAGCTCGACGATGGGAGTCTTGGCTCCTCATCCGCGACGCGGGGCGCCAACTGCGGAGTTGTCGTCGGCGAGAGGCCGAGAACTCCCGAGTTGCCGGCCAACTGCCGAGTTGTCGTCGCAGAGGAGCCGAGAACTGCCGAGTTGCCGGCCAACTGCCGAGTTGTCGTCGCCGTGAGGCCGAACGACCGACCCTCGGGCCGAGCACCCTGTCCGGGGCGCTAGGGAATGAAGCACGCCAGGGGACCCAACTGGGCCCAGGGCTTCTCTTCGCTGTTCTGCAGCACGGCCGAGCGAGCCGTCAGGACCTCGACGCCTCGCTTCGTCACGGCGAGCGTGTGCTCGAACTGAGCGGACAAGGAGCCGTCGGTCGTGACCGCGGTCCAGCCGTCGTCCAGCTCGTGGCAGCGCCAGTCTCCGAGATTGATCATCGGCTCGATGGTGAAGCACATGCCGCGCTTCAGCTTGTCGCCGGATCCAGGGACCCCGTGGTGAGGAACGCTGGGCTCGCTGTGGAACACCCGTCCGATGCCGTGGCCGCAGTAGGCGCGCACCACCGTGCAGCTCTGGGCCTCCGCGTACGCCTGGATCGCCGCGCCGATGTCGCCGATGCGGGCGTTGCGGCGGTTGGCGGCGTCGATGCCGATCTCCAGACACTGCCGCGCCACCTCGACCACGTGGCGGGCCTGGGGGGACGGCTCGCCGACGTAGAAGGTCGCGCTCGTGTCGCCGTGGAAGCCGTTGGCGCGAGGCAGGACCGGGGTGACGTCGACGTTGATGATGTCGCCGTCTTTCAGGACGCGGGCGCCGGGGATGCCGTGGCACACGACGTCGTTGACGCTGGTGCAGCACGACTTCGGGAAGCCGTTGTACCCAAGGGGGGCCGAGCGAGCGTGTCGTGACGTCGTGTACTCGGCGACGATCCGGTCGAGCTCATCGGTTGTGATGCCGGGACGGATGTGCTCGGAGATCATGACGAGGCAGTCGGCGGCCAGGCGTCCTGCCCGTCGCATCCCGTCGATCTCGGCTCCGGAGTGGTATTTGATCACGGCCACTGAGATAGCGTGAGCGCGCACGAGGGACCATGCCCGCCAGTTTTCAGACTCGAATCGAGCTGTTCGCACCCCGCGAGCGGCTGTACAGCGCCTGGCTCTCGAGCTCGGACCAGACCACCATCACAGGCGCGGCCGCGATGGTCGAGCCCCGTGTCGGCGGGGGCTTCTCGCTCTGGGAGGGCTCCGTCGTGGGACAGATCGTCTTCCTCGCGCCGAACGCCCGCATCGCCCAGACATGGCGTACCCACGACTTCGGAGACCACGTCCCGGACTCGCGGCTGGAGATCACGTTCGAGCCGACACAGGCCGGCACGCGGATGTCCATCATCCAGGACCGCATCCCGCAGAAGCTGCACCCGCAGTTCGTCTACGCGTGGACCAAGGTCTACCTGCCCGCGCTCTCCGCCTGGACGGCGACGACCGTCTCGCACTGATGTGGCTCCTCGGGCTGGCTTGCGCGCCCGAGCCGGACGTTTGGTCCGGTGGGCCCACCGGTCCGGCCGAGGTCCAGGTCCTGCCCGGCGTGGCGAGTATCAGCTGCGCGCTCGAGTCCGACCGTCGAGAGGTCCACACCGCCCAGGCCGGCGACGACGGGCTGTACACGCTCCACGGTCTGCTCGCGGACGAGGTGTACGAGTGTATCGGCGGTGCCCAGGAGTTCGAGATCGAGACCGAGCCGCTGCCCGACTGGGTCCCCTACACCTACGTGAGTGGAGACCCTGAGGCCGCGGACTCGGACTACGTGCTGTTCAACCACTTCCTGAACAGTCCAAACGGTGGACTGACGAACCAGGCGCTGCTGGTCACGGACCGAGACGGTCGGGTGCGGTGGGCTCACAAGATCGAGGCCGAGTACGGCGTCGCGGACGTCTCCCTTGTCGAGGGGCAACGCGTCCTGTTCGCGGGGCGAGGGGGCCAGCCGCGGCTGATCGATCTGTCGGGGGAGACCCTGTGGGAGTGGGACATCTCCCACGCCCACCACGATGTCGAGATGCTGCCGAGCGGGCAGATCGCGACGCTGGTGTACGTGGACTACGACGACCACGTCGGCTTCGGCATCCGCGTCGTGGACCCGGAGACGGGCGAGGACACGTTCCGTCTGCGCAGCGACGAGCTGGACCTCGAGGTCCCAGACGACAGCGACCCGGACGCCTTCCATGCCAATGCGCTCGTGGTCGAGGAGCGGCACGGGGACCTGGTCCGACTGTGGGTGAATCTGCGCGAGACGAGTCAGCTCATCCGCATCCACCCGCGGACGCTGGAGATCGACCTGGAGCTCGGGCCGGACAGCGACTGGAGCCTGGAGAAGGCCGGTGGGGCCGAGGTGAGCTGGTGGAACGGCCCCCACGACCCGGTGGTCGGCGACGGCAAGGTGCTCGTCTACGACAACGGCACACCGGAGTCGGGCACGCGTATCATCGAGCTCGAACTCGACGAGGACGGGCAGACCGCGGTGGCCTCGTGGTCCTGGTCGGGCGGCTGGTACGAGAACATCTGGGGGGGCGTCCGACGCACCTCCGGGGACAACCTGCTCGTGGCCCGTGGGCACTGCACCTACTGCGAGAAGGCCGAGGAAGGGGAGAGCACGATCTTCGAGATCGACCCCGACCGCGAGACGGTCTGGCGGCTGCACCTGCACCCGCTGTCGGGGCTCTACCGAGCCGAGCCCATCGATGGCTGCGCGCTGTTCGCGAACCGGCGGTACTGCGACGCTCTCTGACTTGTCCTCGACTTGTCGGGAAGGCCCCGGTCGAGCCGCTATCTTCAGCAGGCCTTGCTCTCCTTCCTGCTCGCCTGCCATCCGCCCACCTCGACGCCGTCCGACGTGACGCCCGAGGACGCCCCTGTCACCACCGTCGTGGTCGAGGCTGGGACGCTGTCGTCGGACCTGGTGTGCCATCTCCCGGGCGACCCGGAAGAAGACCACCACATCACTGCGGATGCCGAGGGCAACTGGTCGATAGAGGGTCTACTCGCCGACGAGACCTACGTCTGTACGTCGGGTCTGGAGCGCTTTCACGTCACGACGGACCCGCTCCCGGCGCACATCCCCGAGACCCTCGTCACGGCCGATGACCCGACCTCGGAGTACCGCCTCTTCGGGCACTTCTACCAGGACCCGGAGAACCAGCGCAGCGTCCGGGACCACACCATCCTGATCGTCGACGCCGAGGGCCGGGTCCGCTGGTACCACGAGCTCGAGGACCAGGCGACGGTCGTCGACGCGAACTGGCACGACGGCCTCGTCGCGATCTCCGGAGGCGTGAACCCTCCGTCCGCCGTGAACCTGGCCGGCGAGACGGTCTGGGAGATCCCGGCTCGGGACAGTCACCACGACCTGGACGTGCTCAGCAATGGCCAGGTCGCCGTGCTCGTCGGAGTCCCGGCACCGGACGTGTTCGGCTACGGCGTGGAGATCTACGAGGTCGGGAAGAGCAAGCCCGTGTGGACGGCCTACTCCGAGGACATGAACCTCGAGCCGAGCCTCCAGGCCTACGACGCGTGGCACGCCAACGCGATGCAGGTCGACGAGGTCGATGGTCGCCTCGAGGGAATCTGGGTCAACCTGCGTGCGGCCAACCAGCTCGTCCGCATCGACCCGGGCCTCCGGGACATCGTCCAGGTCGTGGACCACGAGTGGCGCTTCGTCGACGAATCCGGCGGAATCGCCCGGCCCTTCGACCACGCCCACGACCCCCACATCGACGGCGACGAGGTCATCTTCTACGACAACGGCACCAACGGCGAGCCTTCGCGCATCGTCTCGTTCGAGCTGGACAGTGGCTCCGAGACCGCCATACAGACCTTCGAGTGGCTCGAGGCCGACTGGTCCGAGTCCATCTGGGGCTCGGTGGACCCCAGGCCAGACGGTCGCCTCCTCGTCGGCCGTGGCCATTGCATCGACTGCAACGGCGCGGGCGACGGCCCGTCCCAGCTCGTCGAGGTCGACCCCGACTCCGGCGACGTCCTCTGGCGCCTCGAACTCGAGGAGCTCAGCGGTGTCTACCGGGCGCGCGGCATCGACGGCTGCGACATCTTCTCGAACCGCCGCTACTGCGCCGACTGAGCAGGGCCGTCACGAAGCGCGGCTCCAGCCCGCGCCCTCGTCGCGCGCTCAGTCCTGGGCCACCGGCGCCGCACCGACCGTGAAGCGTCCCTGTTCGGTCCGACCGAAGTTCTCCGGGCGGTACATCTCCTCTGCCGTCGCCGCGGGGTGGCTGTAGTCACCCGGCGTCGTCGCCCGAGCGACGTAGTTCACGACATGGATCCCAGCGGGCATCCAGTTCGAGTACAGCGTCACGCGGTCGTCGTGGATCTCTCGGTGGTTGAACACCCAGTCGCTCCATGTCGGCGGCTCGTCCGACCAGCCAGTGTCGTAGTAGTACCCGTACCCGTAGCCCCAGCCGGAGTCCTCCATCTCACCATCCGCGAGTGACCCTGCGGTGGTGGCGAAGAACGTGTTCACGGGCTCCATCCCCGCCGGAATCGGGTCGTTGACCGCGACGTACGTCCGGTCGATCGGCGTCGTGATCCGGAGCTCGATCTCGACCAGGGCGCCCGAGGTCACGGCCCCTGCGCCACCCTCGCCTTCGAGCACCGTCAGCGTGCGCTGTACCGTGAACCCAGCGTCGCGCGGCGGCATCTCGTCCAAGCCGTAGGCAAGCCGGGCCTCGTAGTAGAAGCGGCCCTCGATGGGCTCGAACTCCAGCGGGCCAGCCTCCAGTCGGTCCATGGGCACGTCCACCGTCAGCACCTTGTCCAGGGTGCCTTCCAGGATCTCGACGCCGGCCTGCTTGACGACGACCCCGTGGGCTGGCTGGGCCTCGTAGTCGCGCACGTAGTCCGACAGTGCCTGAAAGCTCTTGAGCGTCGTGTACGTGTTGCCCCAGCGTCCCTGATGGCGGCTGGCGACCAGGCCTTGGGCCAGTCGGGGAACCAGCGCGTGGTCCCTGTCGGCGACCATCAGTGCGCGCAGCGTCGCGGCCGTGGGCATCGAGTCCCCGTCGAACAGCGCGGACCACCTGCCCGCGTCCTCGTCGTGGATGACGGCCCGCGTTGCTTCTACGTGCAGGTGGCTCTCCAGCACCCGAGAGAGCTCGGTCGTCCGGTCGTCCGGGCCACCGGTCCGGGCGATGGTCTCCATGAGCTCCGCTGTGCCTGTCAGTGACAGCTTCGCCCGCCTCTCGTAAAGCGCCTCGTTGTAGCCAGGGTCTCCCTCGCCGATTCGAGCCAGCGTCAGCGCGACACGAGCCCGCGCACTCTCCCGGGTCGACTCGCCCCACCAGGTCGGCGTCCAGCGACCGTCCATGAACTGACGTAGGAAGCGGACCGTCTCCTCGCTCACGCCGGGTCCGACGCCCAGCTCCGCAGCGTGATGAAGGACCTCGGCCGCGTGCGCGGTCGGCAAGGCGGACGGCTCGGTCGAACCGGGCCAGTAGGTGAACCCGCCGCTCGGGTGGTGGAACAGCTCCATCCGGGCCACGCCGGCCGCTGCGATGGCGTCCAGCTCAACCCCCGACCGCTGGATCCCGGCCTTCTCGCCGAGCTCCTTGGCCAGGACCACAGCCAACAGCTTGCTGCTCGTCTGCTCGAGGCAGCCGTGGGGGTAGTCCACCAGGTAGTCCAGGCTCGAGTCGGTTCCGACCAGCACGCTCGGAGAGACCCGAACCGCCAGGCCGCCGACACCCGGCTGCGCGTTGCTGGGGATCTCGAGCTCCTCGGAGAGCGCTTCGGTCGACGTCCCGGCCGTGGCCACAGTCTCCACTGGCACCGGCAGGATCACGGGGATCTTGATCTCGACCTTGTCCCGGTCCTCTCCGGCTTCCACGTCGAAGTGGAACGTCGCCTCACCTGGGACAGGGTTCGTCAGCTCGAACGGGACCTCGAGCGCGGACTGCGCAGGCACGGTCACCGAACGGAGTCCGTCCGCCAGATCGACGCCCCAGGCCTCGGCGACGATGGCGAACTCGCGTTCTTCGTCCCGGTTGTTGTGGACCACGATGCCGGCGCTGGCGCGGTCGCCGGGCCGCAACACCCGTGGCAGCGCGGGGCTGGCGATCAGCGGTCGGGTCACACGGATCTCGTGCTCGCCGGAGCCGAAGCTCTCGTCTCCGTGCTCGGCCACGGCCATGATTCGGAACGTGGTGAGGTCGTCCGGCAGCGTGAACGTGACCTCGACCTCGCCTTCCGCGTCGGTCTTCAGGTCGGAGCGCCAAAGCGGCGTGGTCTCGAAGCGAGACCGTAGCGCCGGTCCGCCGTCGCCTCCTCCACCGCCAGCGGGCGCGCCTTTGGCCAGCAGTGCTGCCCGATCGACGACCCGTGTGCGGTTGTCTGCTGTCAGGACGTTCAGGCTGTGGTCCCGCCAGAAGCTGTCGAACGGTTGCGGGGTCGTGTACGCCGTCAGGCTCAACACGCCGTGGTCGACGGCGTACAAGACGACGTCCGCTCCCGCGGCCGCGTTCTCGCCCTTCAGGGCCTTCAGGGTGATGGTGACGTCCTCGCCGGGCTGGTACACCTTCGCGTCCGTAGCGATGGCCACATCCAGTCGGCGCCCCTCGGCGCTCACGTCCAACTCGACATAGCCCAGGTGCCAGCTCGGCATGCCTGCGTCCGGCGACTCGGCGGGCGGGGCGCCCTCGGTGAGCATGACGCTCACGAAGACATTGGGAGCATGGCTCTCGCCGATCTCGATCTCGATCGCGTCCGCCGCGCCCTTCAACTGGACCACGCGGCGCTCGAGCACGCGCTCGCGCTCGACCGTCACCAGGGCGGACATGCCGTCCTTGGGCGCCTTCACGAGGATGCTCGCCACGTCCCCGGCCGCGTACGAGCGCTTGTCCGGAACGAGTTCGACGGTGTTGTCGTCGCTGCGAGCCCACGAGGCGCCCGCACCGGCGACGTACAGGCCATCCTGGCTCTTCGCCAGGCGTCCGCTGTCGTCCTTCGCCGTCGCCGTCAGCACGTAGTACCCCGCCTCACTGGGCGTGAACGGCACGGCGACGGGTCCTGCTGTGGTCGCGACGGTCGCACTGTGGACTGGCTCGTCCGTCGATGTGCTCTCCCAGGTCCAGCGTCCGTCCATCCCCTTCTTCCGGACGACGTCCCAGGTGCGCCGAGCAATCTGGATGTCGACAGGCACGCGGGTGGAGGCGCGCCCCTCCGGCGTGGTCGCGATGAGGTCCCAGGTCATCTTGTCGCCCGCTCGGCCGATGCCCGCGGTCGGTCGAAGGCCCAGGTAGAACGAGGCCGGGTGCAGCGTCACGTGGCTTCGGTTCGCCAGGCGTTGCCGCGAGGTATCCGTGACCTGGACCTCGATCTCCAGGGTCCGCGTCGCGCCGTTCTCGCTCTCCAGGACGGCTTCGATCGGGATTGCGCCGTCTGCATCGAGCTGCCCTTCGCCCTGGGCGATGGTCTCCTGGTAGGCCGCTTCTCGCTCCCACCAGCCCGAGCTCTCGTCCCCTGCGAACCGGAACTCGTCCCAGCCCTCTGGGCGGGGCGTCGTGTCCTGTGCACGAACGGTCCAGGTCGCGCTCGCACCGCTCATCGCGGCGCCGAACAAGTAGCGGCCCTCGCCGATCGCGCTCAACGTCTCGCCGACGTACGCCTCGGCCTCCGCCTCGACGTCCACGCGGAACGTGGGCGCTCTGTAGGCGTGGACAGGGATGGCGGCCCAGGTCGAGCCGTACAGGTCGTCGCCGGCGTCGAACTCGATGCTGCAGCCGGCGCTTCCGAGCGCCATGTCTTCGGGCAGCTCGACGTCGAAGGAGAGCCTGCCGCTCACCTCGGTCTCGCCGCTCTGGATCTCGTTCCCACGCGCGTCCGTGCAGGCCCACGATGCGTTGGTCTCGGGGATGTGCAGGCCGTCCGCGTCGGCCAGCCGAGCGGTCGCCACGATGTGAGCGACGTCCCCAGGCTTGTAGACTCCTCGGTCCGAGAACGAGAAGGTCCGGATCTCGGCTTCCTCGTCGGCGCCGCCAGTGTGCGACAGCCCGTAGTCCCACAGGTACAGGTCGTGGGGCGAGTCCGTCGACGTGATCGACATGTCGCCGTCCAACTCGACCACGGCCAGGATCGGATCGTTCCAGTACCGCCAGCCGGACTCGACGATGTCGGTCGAGGTCGCGAGTCCCTCGTCGTTCGTCGCGCCGGTCCACGCCACCCGGCCGTCCTTGTACAGCGTCACGTTGGCGCGGGGCACGGGCGTGCCGTCGGACAGTCGGGTCACCCAGGTGGTCACGCCTCCTGGGCCGGACTTCAGGGTGACGCCCAGGTCCGTGACCACCAGGAGGGCGCGCTCGTAGTACGGGGTCCCATCGCGGCGGGCGATCTCGGGAGACCATGTCTCCACGACGACCAGGCCGTGCCCGTCGTCCAGGTGCTCCGCCAGGTCCACCGTGTCGACGTGGATCGTGTCGTCCGATTCCCGGTCGCTGACGACCGTGATCGTCTCCGTGGTCTCACGATGGTCCGAGCGGAAGAAGTCGTTCTGCTCGAGGGCGGCCAGCGCCTGCACTTGCGTGAGCGGCTTCACCCCGACGAACACCTCGGAGACGTTCCGGGACCGGGTCGGCAGCTCGGTCGGGTTGTTCGAGGGGTACAGGCGGAAGCCCGTGGCGTTGTCGACGAGGGGTGACAGGTGGCCTGTCGTGAACTCCCACTCGAGCCCGTCCTTGATCACCTGGCCGTGGGTGTCCTTCCAGCCGCCCTTCACCTTGACCTTGTAGGTCGTCATCGGCGCGAGACGTGTGCCGTAGGACCAGGTCCGCCAGCTGTAGGCGCGGGCGGGGTCGAACCCGTCCGGCGGCGGCGGATCGATGGTGATTCGGTTGGCGATCTCCTCGGCGTCCGTCACGGTCGCCAGTTCGATGCGGATCGAGGAGTACGGATCGACGGCAGCACCGATGGGCTGGTAGTCCTCGACGGCTGCTGGCGGGTACGTCTCGAACGAGAACGACACTGCGTCCGTCGTGCCGACCGGCCCTTCCAGGCCATTCAGGCCGGCGGCCACCGTGAGCTCGTACTCGACGTTCGGAACCATGTCGGCGCTGACCAGCACCGCGCGCTCGATCTCCTTCGGGACGCGTCCTCCCTCCCACTCCGGGTCCGGGCGCTCGACCTTCAGCTTCGGGGAGCTCCCGTCCGAGCCGGTCATCGACATCCGCACCCGGACGGCGCCCGGGTCGACGGGCTGATCGAAGACGATGAGGATCGGCTGTTCCGGATCAACCTGTGTCGCCCCGGCGCTGGGGACGGTTCGGCGAATCGCCGGTGGGTCCGTCTGGAACGTCCAGGAGAGGTCGGAGACGAGCGCTGTCCCGTCGGTCCCTGCGGTGCCCTGCGGCGCGGTGCATGTGATCTGGGAGCTGCGTGGGAATCGGCCGCCGTTCGGGCTGAAGACGGCGGTGCTCGTCCCGGCCCAGCGCGCGACTCCATCGACGTCGCAGCTGAGAGCGACGTTCGTGTCGTCCAGCCCTGTCAGAGGGACCATCGGTCGGTCGAAGACGACGACCGCCTGCACGGGTTTGTCCTGCTGCCCGATCGGTCCGACCATGAGCGCGGCCAGACCGTCGCCGAAGTCCATGTCCGGCGGGACGAGGTCGTCCGGGCCGATCGGCAGGATTCCGTCGGCCGGCCCCGCTGCTCGTTCGACCAGCGGAGCGCCGGCGTTCTTCTTGCCTTTCGGCGTGTTCGGACGGGACTTCTCGTCTTCGCCCGTGCAGGACAGCGCCAGGATGATGCTCAGCAAGATTACCTCCGCGGAGACGATACCGACCGCGGGGCCCTGAAGGCGTCCCTACGGGCCGGGTAGGCTCGCGACGTGAGACGCGCGGCCAACGTCCTCGGTTCCCGATGAGCACTCCAGACTCCGCAGATGTGGTCGTCGTCGGTGCGAGCGTCGCGGGCCTGTACTGCGCTCGAGACCTCGCAAGGGACGGTGTGCGGGTTGTCCTGGTCGAGGCTGCCCCGGAAGTCCGCAGCGCGAATCCCGGCTTCGCGCTGGTGGGAACGGCCGAGTCCCCCGAGCGGCTCGTCGAGGGCCTCGGCCTCGAGCGTGCCGGCGCGCTGACCGCGTTCTCCCGGCGCTCTGTCCGTATGTTGCCGAGTGAAGGCACCGTCCTCCGAGCCACCCTCCAGGGGAGCGAGCTCGAGCATGAGGCGACGCTCGCGGCGAGCGAGGCTCTCGGCATTGCATCGGTGACGTGGACCGCTGAGCCCGCGCAAGGCCTCTTGGGCACCGCTCGTTTCGGTCTGTCCCGGGTGCTTGTCGATGACCGCCTTGTCGACGTGGTGGCGTTGAAGCGACGTCTCGTCGCCGAGGCGGTCGAGAGCGGAGCAGTGGTGGCGCATCGTTGTCGTGTGGAGCGACTGGACGAGGCTGATGGCGTCCTGCTGCACACCCGAACGGGCGCGATTTCCTGCGAGCTCGCCGTCCTGGCGTGCGGACATACGGCGCGTGCGCTCGTACCTTGGCTGGGCGACAAGCTCTGGCCCGTGCGCTGTCAGTCGCGTGCCGTCGAGACCCGGTGGCCCTGGACCGGGCTCGGGGTCGTCGCCCAGGAGGGCCACCTCTGGTGGCGAGGCAGCGGCGGTCGGGTCCTGCACGGAGGCGCGCGCTGGGCGACTCCGCATCTCGAGGTCGGAGAGACAGAACCCACCCCAGTCGCCGCCGTGACTTCCAGGCTGGAGACGGTGCTCGGGCAGGTGTTCCCACCTCTGGTCGGGAGGGCCGCAGGGGAGGGCGCTCGCATCGAGAGCTTCTCTTGCGACCAGCTGCCTCTCGTTGGCGCACCTCCTGGTGGCGGCCGGGTCCTTGTCCTCGTCGGCTTCGGCGAGCACGAGCTCGCGTGGGGGGCAGCAGCTGGGGCGGAGCTCGCGGCGGGAATCCTGGGCGGCGTGGCGGACGTGCCAAGCCTGCTTCGAGCTGGGCGGTTCGTGTCCTGAAGGGCTCCCGCGGTCCCTGGGTCGGTCATCCATGTGGGTCTTCCTGGAAGGGTTGGACGCTCGTCTGTGCCTCGGACGGAGCGCCGGGGACCGGGTGTGGAGTAGGCCGCGGATCGACCAGAAATGAACCTCCCCGGAACAAGTCATGGGGGTGTCCGGGGGGTGGCGGCTGTTCGACAGGGGGGTGGCGGCTATTCGACACTCGTCGACGCTATGCGTCTGCAAGTCGTTGGAATCACGAAGCCGCGCGTCTGGCATGCGGCTTGCCTTCTTCCGGAGCGTCGCACTGCAGCGGCGCTCTGGCCTTGGAGGCCACATGTTTCTCCTGGAGTTCGGTCGTCGCGGAAGCAGCGATGTGTTCGAGGATCTGGACGAGCGGGTCCGCTTTCTGAGCCGAGCCGCCCGGCTCGCGCGTTCTCGTGGAATCCACCTGCTCGCTTGGAGCCTGGAGGACGAGTCCGCGAGGATCCTGGTGGAGTGCGACGTTGGGTCGCTCCAGGTCTGGGTCCGCCTCGTGCAGAGCGGTCACGGCGTCGACCTGTTTCACCGAGGGCGGGACTACGTCGAATGGGACTCGCCCGTCCCGATCCCGATGGGGGGCGTCGGAGAAGCCCTCGCCATCCTCTACCACCGGGCCGACCGGAGCCCGTGGTCCTCGGTGTGGGAGGCGCTGTCCGTCCGGGCCTGGCCCGGTGTTCCGGACCCGACCGAGCGCATTCCTGCCGAGCAGCACCTGCTCGCGGCCCCAGTGTCCGCGCCCAGTCGGGACCTGGAGGGTCCGCAAGGCGTCACGTGGCCGAGGATGCGGTCAGCGCTACACGCAGCGACGGGTCGGCCTGCGTCCAGCCGCCACAATGCGGTCGCCGTACACCAGCTGGCGAACCGCTGCGGGTACCGGCACAACGTCATCGCCCGGGTGCGAGGTGTGTCCGGCGATGCCGTCAGGAAGTCCTTGCGGCTGGACGTTCGGCCCGAGGTCGACCGGGCGCTGTGCTGGCTGAGCGACCCGGTGCTGGGTCGACTTCTGGATGAGGCCTCGACGGTACGGGTGCCATCTCCGCCGCGGTGGTAGGCGACCCCGTCGGCGTTCCTGCGAGCGACCCCGACTAGCAGGGTGTTGAAGAACTCCTGATTTTCGGGGTTCTTTCGTCTCTAAGTAGGGGGTTGAGGGGGCCCGAACGCTCCGTACCGGCAAAGCCTTGGGAGGAAGGCGTATCTGGGCCTCAGGCGGCGGTGAGCCGTGCGATTCGGAGGATGTTGAGAGCCGTCAATCCGAGGAACACCGACTGTCGTGTGGGGTCCCGGCGGCGGTAGCGAGTTCGTCGTCCGTTGCCTGTCGTCTTCAGCCAGCCGAAGGGCTTCTCGACCAGAAGGCGCCAGGCCAGACTGCGGCGGTAGCTGGCGTGCCGCGTGGTCCGACCATCGATGGCGCTGTAGCGCTTCATTCT
>JAAESX010000051.1 GCA_024228935.1 Pseudomonadota bacterium | reverse complement strand
GCCGGTCGTGATCGACCGCCCGTCCCCTCCCAGCAAGCCGAGACCGGCCGAACGTCCGCTCTTTTCTGCGGCGTTTCGCCCGGCATTGTCGCGTGCGCTGACTCGATCAGTTGCCCCGACCCGGTCAGTTTGGGCGCCCCTTGGCAGTGCTGGATCAGACTGACTTGTCCACAGGCGCTGAACGCGTTTGTCGACGGCTGGTACCTCTCTCGTTCGGCGAGTCGGCGAGTCTCGCGCGCTGCCGAAACGCCACCCGCTACGGGCTCTTTTTGTGCTTCGGCCCAGATCATGGCCTGTAGTAGGGTCCGATTCCGATGCGCCGTGACCCTACAGACGCCAGAGGACCGACATTCTTCTACAGCGAGACGTGTTGGGACGAGCCCCGCATGACCGGTGCTGTCTTCCGGTGGGCGCTCGCGAAGCGCTATCCGTGCGTTGTCAAGAACACGGACTGCGCCAACTACTTGGACCTAGACTACTTTGCTCGCAGCGAGGGAACGTTGCGCCACGTGTTCCAGTCGTCATGGTAGTCTAGGGAGCGCTCCTCGTCGTGTGGTCGGTCGTTCCCGGCGCGAACGCGGACACCGGATTCACGTGCCCAGGTACGGATTTCCCCGAGGCTACCTACGTAGACGGAGTCTGCGTCGCGGATCTCACGGAGTCGCGGTCTCTGGACGAGGTAGCGGCAGAACTACCAACGTACGCGTGCGAGGTTGGAAGCGACCACCGCTATGTAGCAACCGGGTGGGAGGATTGGTATGGCCGCGTGTACCAGTTTGACGAGGAGGGACAGCTCGTCGGAAAGACCTGGCACACGTCGGAGGAGCTCGCTTGGTGCTGTGACGGTCAGGTCGTACAGCAGGTGACGTGGGGTGAGCTGCCGGGCCTCTGCACGGTCCCGATTCCTCTGCGTCCGAGCGGCACTCCCGAATGCGCCCAAACTGAAGCACAGACGAAGGTGCAGATGAGCCCGAGGAACGGCGTGGGGTTCGCGTTCGCCTTTGCTGCACTCGGGGCCTTGGGACTCATGGGGAAGACGAGATGGTGAGCCCCCTCACGCTGGTTGGCTGCTTCAGTTGTGCGTCTGACACTCGTCGGCCCGAGTCGCCGTCGTTGCCAGAGTCTCAGCTCTTGGTCGACACGGCCTGTGACTTGGATTGTGAGCGGATCAACGAGCGTTGGATTGACGCGTTCGCAAGGTGCGACGTCGAGACGTCCGGTCCTCTGACAGGTTGCTCGAGCGAGAGCGCCGAGCGGAGACGATGCGAACTTCGTTGCATTGACGCTGCGCCCTGCTCGCTCCATACCGAACTCACTGGGCTACAGATCAGCTCGACGGAGTTGACCGACTACACGAAGTGTGTCGCGGTCTGCCCCCGATGATGGGTTGGGCGCAGGTCAAGTGTGGGCCACCGTCCTCCGCACGAGCGAGCCCGCCGAGCGGTCGTCTGAGATCCGAGACGCTTGGTCCGAGGGCCTGCCGAACACCATGGGCGGGCTTGGGGTTGATCCATGCCGGAGGAGAGGATGGGACGACGACAGCTCTCACCTGGTGAGTGGCACAACAGGCGTGCTGGAACTTCCAGGTTCGCTTCTCGAAGACCTGGCGAACACGAACCAGGGCGTGAAGCGGATGCGCATAGAGGGCGCTCTCGGCGTCCTTGAAGACCTCGCGCAGGTGTGCGTCCACAACATGTTCGAACTGACTCACAGCAAGCCCTCCGCCTCTTCAAGCCACGCGTCGAGTTCGTTGGATCGAGGCGTGAAAGCGTAGCCCTTGTGGTGGCAGACCAGGCTCAGGCTGTCCCAGGACCACGCGACCCGGCGAGCGTGGTCGATGCCCAGGGTCGTCCGCAGGGCGATGAGTTGGAAGCTGAAGCTGGCTCGCTCGGCACTGGGCATCCGGGCGGCGAGGTGCTCGGCGACGGCGTGCTCGAGAGCCTGCCGGACCAGAAGGACCAGCCGTCGTTCCCAACCGACGTCGCGAACCGAGCTCTCCAGCTCCCGCCGCGCCAGTGCGATGCGCTGGGTCGCAGTCACGGGAGGTCCCGCTCCAGGAGCCATGTCGAATGGCGGACCAGCGTCGTCAGCTTTCGTTGCGTCCCCTCGTGAGCGCCCGTGGCCAGCTCGGCGAGCAGCCCATCGGTGCCGTTTGGAAGCCAGTCTGCAAGCTCAGGTTCGCCGCCGACGGCCAGCGCAGCGAGGGCAACAAGCCCCTTGGTGTTCCCGAGGAGCTCGTTCACCTCAGCGTGGCTCCTCGTCTCCAGCTCGCGCCTGCGAACGTGATCGCTGAAGTGGGCTTCGAGCGCCATGCGCAACAGCCCAGGCACGACCTGGCGGGTGACCTCGTCGCTCACGCGTCCCTCGGACATCGCGAGTTGGACCTCGTCCAGGTAGGTCTCGACGGGAGTCCCTGTGGACTGGAAGACGACCTCGGCCTGCTCCCGCCTCTGAACCGAGACGAGGTTTGCCTTCAGGTTCAGTCGCCTCAGCGCCTCGCCGAGACGGTAGTCGTGGCTGAACACGATGATCTGCCGGTCGCGAGCGAGCTCGTGCAGCAGCTTCGCCAGACCGTCGACCTTGTGGGGGTCCATCGCCTGCACCGGGTCATCGACGACGACGAAACGAAAGGGGCTGGAGTCCTGGGTCGCTCTGGGGAGGAACAGAGCCAACGACAGCGCGTTGAGCTCCCCCTGGGACATGACGGCCAGCGCGTTGGCCGCGTGACCATCGATCGTGGCGGTCAGGTCGAGGGTGGGGTTCGTGGTGCTGCCGCCAAGGACGAGGTCGTCCAGCTCCACCGAGCTGTCGTGCCGCAGCGTCTCCCAGATATCTTGGGAGCGCTCACTGATGGGCTTCAGGCGGCGCTCGCGCAGTTCCTTTTCCAGCTGCTTGAGCCAGTCTTCTGCCCTCCCGAACGGCTTGGCGCGTTCCTTCGCCTCCAGGTTCGCGACGGCTCGCTCGTAGAGTCCCTGGAGGCGCGCACGAACCGGGCGCCAGGCCTCGTCGAGGGCTGAGAGCTGCGTTGTCGCTTCGGCGACGAGCGCCTCGACGGCTTCCGCGAGCGGGCGATGGTTGTTCTCCAGGTGTGCAAGGAGCGCATCGCCCGTGAGGCGTTCACCTTCCTCCCACGCTCTCCAAAGCGTGAGGCACGGACCCGTCCTGTCGTCCCGTTCGAGATGGACGTCTGGGCCGACGCACAGGCGCTGCGCGGCCGTCGTGGCGACCTTCAGCCGCGCCTGCGCGGTCCGGGCCTTGAGGCTGAGCGCCTCGGCTTCCTGTTTGCGGACCTGTGCCTCCGCCCTCCAAATCGGGTCGAGGACCGCGGGTGTGGCGCACACAGGACAGTCCGAGGGCTCGGTCTCGGGTGCGTAGTCCAGCGCCCGGCCAAGAAGCTTGGCGAGCTGGTCCAGACGGGCCTGCGCGGTCCCCTGGACGGCTCGTTGCTGCTCCAGCGCCTTCCGCAGCTCCGTCGCCTCGTTGATCGGATCTGCCGGGGCGTTGAGTCGAACGAGGGCTTTCAGGCGAGCGAGTTCGCCCTCGTCTGAGGTCTTGTTCTCCCCATCCAGGACGAGCTTCAGCGCGTTCGCCCGGTGGGACCAACCACGCAGCGCCAGCGCCTCCTGCGCCCTTCGAGCGCGTTCGTCGTCGAACGGCGTCAGCTCGGTGTCGAGCTTCTTGCGGGCCTTGTTGAGGTCGCGCTCCTTGCCCTCCACCGCAATCCGCTGCTTGGCGAGGAGGCTCCGGGCCGAGCCAACCCCTTCCAGTCCCAGGAGGTGGGCGAGTTGTCTGTACCGTTCGGTGGGCTTTGTGTCCGGAAGGCGGCCGAGCTCGGCGTAAGTGAGAACCGGGTCCGCCTCCGTGACGCCGCGCGACCAGGCCCCATCGATGTTCTCGCAGGACTCGCTGGCCTCATCCCCGTCTTTCCAGAATCGCCGGGCCACGGTCTTGCCCGCAGGTCCCGAAAAGCCAGCCTCGGCATAGACGTCGTCCTTCCATCCCAGATTCCGCCACCCCTGCCGCCACTCCTTCTCGTTCTCACGGCCATCCCAGCGCTGGCTGTCGTCGAGCCCGCCCAGGACGACCTCGAGTCCCTCCGCGAGGCTCGACTTGCCGGTCCCGTTGCGGCCCAGCACGACCGTGAGACCGGGCTTGGGATCGATGCTCAGCTCCGACCTCGGTCCGACCCCGCGGAAGCCCTGCACGGCGATGTGGGTGAGCCAGGTCTCCTGGGCGCTGGCCGCGGCCGGGACGGGTGGGCGGCATTCGAATTCCTCTCCGTTCAGGAGTGCATCCACAGCCTCCTCGCCCGCGACCGCGGCGTGTACGCAGCGCACCTCACCGGCGGCCAGAACGGACTCGTCCAGCGCCTGCATCACCTCGTCGTACAGCTCTCGATCCATGCTCCCCTCCCGGGTTCGCCTGCCCGAATTGGGCGTGTTGTAGGCTGCGTCCATTCTCAACCGGGGGCAGAGTGCCGACGCTCTTCGTCGACGAGACGGGCGACTTCAGGACACCTGACAGCCACGGCGCGGTGGTCGGCCTGGTGGCGCCGACGGGCCCGGAAGGCCGCCTCGTCGAGGGCCTCGATGACGAACTTCGGGAGGTCTTCGTCGGGCTGCCGTGGCCACCCCACGCCACCGATCTGAACATCCCGATCGCCCATGCGGTGCGCGCGCTCGAGTTGGGCGGGGGCAGGCTCCCTCGGCAAGTGAAGAAGCTGGCGCACAAGGTGGGCAAGCCGCTCAAGAGGCACGTCGGCGGTTCGCTGCCGGCGCATGCCAGCCAGAGACAGCTGAAGGACTGGGACGGTTGGCTCGCCGTGGCCCATCCCGAACTCCGGCAGGAGCTCATCGGCCTGCATGATCGCCGTGAGGCCGGACTGGCCCGTGTCCTACGGAAGCTCGGGAGCCAGGGAGCGTGGGTGCTGGTCGCCGCGACGCGGGTCGGGGCTCCGGACGAGCCCGCCGCAGCCGGACAGCTCGTCCGTGACACGTATGTCCGCGCACTCCGACTGCTCATCGAGCGGCTTCACGCGCTGTCCTGGAGCGACGCCGGCACCCGACGCCTGACCGCTCGGATCTGCGATCGCAGCGTGCGGGTGGAGGGCATGCCACGGGCCGTCCCTCTCAGCCGCGCCCTCCTGGAGGACGTCGCGCGCGAGGCCTCGGAACATCCGGCACTGGCGGCGACCGACGCGCGACGCGACTCGTTCCACCTGGACGTCTCCCCAGGCCGCACCGTGTTTCGGGGAGACGACGTCCTGGCGGGCGTGGTGCTGGCCGACTGGCTCGCCAACCGAGTCGGGCGGGTGCTTCGGACGAGGGACTGGACCCGCCTCACACAGCGCCTCGATCACCAGATCCTGCACGGCTTGGGGCGCAGCCGACCGATGGCCCTGTGTCCCGGTCTTCCTTCCCTGACGACCGTCGCGTTCGACGGCGAGGCACGACGGTGCGAGCACGAGGCCTTCGAGAAGCGTGGCCCTGTCGCCACTCGCCAGATCCGGCCCGATTGGGCTCGTGTTCAGGCCGAGCAGTGGGTCCACCGCGCGGTTCAGGGAGGGTGGTGATGGAGCTTCGCGAAGCCGTCCACCGCCTCCTTCGTGACGCTGGCGACCGAAACGCCATGCAGGCGCTGTACGAGCACACCCAAGCGATGGCGCGGCACATGGTGCGCGAGCCCGAGCTGGCAGAGGACGTGGGTACCGACGCCTTCCTGGCGCTGTACAACCGCTTTGAGCGGGGGGATGCCGAAGTAAACGACCCCGTGGGCTACGTCCGGAGGGCCGTCCACAACAAGCACATGGACCTGAGGCGCAGGCAGGCTTCCCTCGCCGAGCTGTCGGGGCGGGAAGAGGCCCCCGAACTCGAACGCGAGGCCAGCGGCGACGCTGCTGAGGCGAAGGCCACCCTCGAAGAGCTGGCCGAGGCCTTCTTCGCGCGCAAAGTCGAGCGCCACCGCGAAGGCTTCCGCGAGGACTGGCGCTTGTTGAAACGCGCCGTCTTCGGTGGAGAGCAGTACTCGACGCTCATCGCAGAGAAGCAGGGCGACAAGGCCTGGAAGACCGCCGAGAACGCGTTCTACAAGCGCCAGCAGCGCCTCCGAGAGGGCTTCTTGCAGGTCTTGAGCGCGAACTCTCCCTTCGACGAAGACACGACGGCGCGCCTGCGTGAAGCCGTCCGTGCGCTCGTCTACTGTCAGAAGTCCAAGACCTGACGCGTCTCGGCCCCGGAGGAGTCAACATGAGCCGCCTTTCACCGGAGCTGCGACAGCTGCTCGGCGTCGAGGACGTCGAGCACAGCACGCCCATCGAGAAGCCCCGCAGCGAGGCGGGCGAGGGCTTCACGCCCGCACCACTACTGGCCCTGGCCACCCTCTTCCTCGAGGGGCCGCGCCCACGCGAGGTGCCGACCGGGGAGGCGACAGTTCAGCTCGCGCGGGCTGCCACCCAGCCCACGGCGTTCGTGCTGCAGACCGAGGAGCCCGTCGAGGTGCTCAAGGGCACCGTGCACCACGACGAGGCCGAACAAGCCTGGTTCTTCGACACCCAGGAGCAGGTCGTCCTGCGCATAGGCGACCACGCGCTGGTGTTGAAGGATGGGGCCGGCGCGCTCCACCAGCTCGTCGACATCGGGCTCCCCCCCGCACTGCAGCTTCCGGATTGGCCAGGGACGACCGCGCTGACCGGAGCCTGGAGTGTGCCGAGCTGGCTGGAGACCGAGGCCGAACGCCTCGGCTCGTCGTCGGCGGCCCTGGACCGCCTTCCGGCCGCCGGACTGCTCGCTCGGCTGTGGACTCCCAGGGATCGCGAAGAACGGGGACGAGCCCTCAAGGCCACGCTCTCGGGCGATGCGACCGTCCAACGCCACGTAGCGGCCTGGCTGGACGAGGTGCGGGACTGGACCGACGTCGACGCTGCGGCCATGGCGCGCGTCGAACTCCACGAGGAACGGCTGGACGGCCTACCTGAGCTCGCGACCGAGCCGCTGTTGCTCGACCTCATCCGTGAGCGCGACGCACTCCAATCGCTCTCAGCGAGCCTCCACCTGGCCGGCCGCCCTTGTGCTCCAGCGCTACGAGCCGCTCTTGCGGCTGCGGACGAGCGCTGGGCGGGCCATCTGAGCCTCGTTGGAGCGCTCTTCGATCCCTCCGCCATGCGTGAGCGCCTACGCGCTGTCTCCAGCCAGGAGCCCGAGTCCTGGTGGGGCCATCTGGCGTGAGACTCCTCGAGAAGCGACGTGAAGCGAGGCTCGCTCGTGTCGCCTGCCACAACGCTGGGACCGCAACGGAACCGGGCTGCGCGGTCGGTGTGTCCATTCGCGAGGGCAAGCCCGCGGTCTGGCAGCTGCGCGTCGTGGAGCAGGCTCCAGCCCGCGAGCACGCCGAGTTCGTCGACAGCGCCAGGGAATCCGAGGCCCTGGCCCGGCGCCTGGTGCTGCGCGAGCTTGGGGCCATTCGACCCGAGCTGCTCGGTCAGCCCCTGCGGCTCGTTGCCGAGGAGATCGAGGACGAGTCCGGGGGGAGCCTCCAGAGGCTGACGGGGCGCTCGTTTGGCCTGGCGCAGGGGTTGGCCGTTGCCTCCTACGTCCTGCAGCAGCCCCTCCGACGCGAGGTCGCCGCCTTGGCCACGATCGAGGCCGATGGGCGCCTTGGTCCCGTCGGCGGGCTCGACGTCAAGCTCCGTGGGCTGAGGTCCTGGGCGAGCTGTGTCACGACCCTCCTGATCGCCCATGACCAGGAGCTCGAGGACGCCCAGGGCTTCAACGTGGTCCGGCTGAAGCGGCTCGACGAGGCGCTGAGCGAGGCGCTCGAGATCGACGTCGAGGCTGCTGTGGTCGAGCAGCTCGACGAAGCTGAGCGCGCAGACTTCGCCAGGACGCTCTTCCGCCTGACGGTGAGAGGTTCACCGCACGTCATCTCATGGGCTCTCGTCGAGAGGCTCGCGACACGCCTCGGAGAGCAACTCGCCGATCTGGAGCTCCACTGGCAGGCTCGCGTGGCCCAGTTCATCGCCAGCCGACACGCTGGCCGGGGGCGGCCCCTGCCCCTGGACCGACTCCACAGCCTCCCGGCGGCGCTACAGCTCGAGCTCGTGGCGCATGGCGTCCAGGCGGCGTGCGACGCCTGCTCGGTCGGCACCGACGAACTGATCGTCAGCGCCAAGCGACTTGTGGAGGATCACCCGGGCCACGCCGGCACCCTGAAGGTGCTCGGTGCGCTGGGGCGCTTCCACGCCGCCTGGCACGAGCACGAGCTCGCCATCGCCCACCTGTCTCGGGCCACCGAATGCTGGTTCGACCTGCTCTCCGCCAACGAAGCCAACCGGGCGGTGTGTGAGTGGCTCCGTATCCTGGGCGCGGCGGGTCGCTCCGCCGAGCTCGACGAGCTCCTCGACGGCCCGGTTCGGCGCATCCAGCAGCACCCCGACACCACGGACATCTCCCGCTCCTTCCTGGCGCTGGCGGCCGGTCGGGCGCTGCTGGATGTGGGTCAGGAGGAGCGGGCGCGAGACTGGCTCGTGCGGGACTACTGGACGACCAGGGCCGTCCAGCAGTGTCGCCTGCGCCAGCTCTCCCGACTCGGGGCTCAGGCAACTCCCCCCACCGATGGGACGCAGTTGGCGCTCACCCGTCTCGACCAGGGCGACCTCGGCGCACTCGACGCGCTGCGTGCCAACCACCCCGCCGAGCTGTCCCGGCTCCTCGATCTGGTGCCCCCGACCGCGGTCGCGCGGTGGTGGCGCTACTGACGTGGAGATCTTCGTCGCCACGCGCCGCGAGGATGTCCCGACCGGATTGATCCGCTACGCCAGCGTCGACGGCTCGGTCCCGGGCGCCACGGTGACCTGGGACCACCACGTCACGGGCCACGCCATCAACCTCGACGTGATTCCCGCGCTCATCGACCAACGTCTGGATGGCGTCGGCACCACGCTGGCCGACACCGACGCCCTGGTCAGCGTCCTGGCGGTTCTGTTCGGCGGCGTGTCTCGACTCCCGCGGTTGGCGGCGCTGCGGTCCGCGTGCTGGTCGTGTGACCACCTGAGGCCTGCCGACGACGTGTCGCCAGAGGACGCGGCCGCCGGAGAGCACCTGCACCACTGGGTCACCCGTGAGCTCCTGGCACGGGGAGACAACGGGTTCTCCGCGCTGGCGTGGGAGCTCCATGCGCGGCTCTCCAACGGCCAGCCGTTGCCCCAGGCCGTTCGCCCTCAGGTCTCCACTGCGGGTCGATGGACGGTGGTGGCCCAGGTCGCGCTCGTCGAGCTCCGCGACGGCGAGCGTGTGGACCCGCAGCACGTCTACGACCGGACCGGGTGCGTCGTGGTGATCGTGACCGAGCCGCACCCGGCCGGTGGGCCGAGGTACACCATCGGCTTGGCACCCGATGAGGATCGGGACCTTCGACCTCTGCTCGACGAGCTCGCGCGCCTCGAGTACGCTGCGGGCGCGCCTTGCCTGGGGCCTGAGCCCGTTCCCGCCAACGAGAACTGGGGAGGCCGACGCACCGTGTTCGGCTCGCCTTGGAACTACGGCTCGAGGCTCGAGCCGAAGCGGGTCGCTGAGGAGGCCAGGCGCTTCGTCGCCGACGCTCAGATGGAGACGTAGGCCGCCTTGTGGCCGCGTCGGACGCGCAGCTGCCAGCCCAGCGGCGAACTCCGAACGTACGGTCCCAGACCTTCGGCGGGCGTCTCCGCAGCCAGCGCGACCGCGTTGCGTAGGAGCTGGAGGTAGGCCTGCTTCGCGGGCCGGAGTGCTCGTGGCAGCGGCACGTTCTTCTTGGCGGCAGCGGCCAGGGCCTGGAGAACTTCTGGCCGACCCGGTGCGCACGCCTTCTGGACCCTGCTACCGAGTGTGCCGGCAAGCCCCGCCTGCAACGCTGCGAACAGCGTGCCTTGGAGCGTGTACCACCCAGCGTCGTCCAGGCGGATCTCGCCGCGAGCTCGCGACTGAGCCGCCAGGATCAGGCCAACCCGGTGCGTTGCCTGGGCGAGCTCGCGCGTCGTCTTCGGCGAGGTGGGCAGCCCGCGCAGGTAGGCCGGGATCTTGAGCGACGGCTTGCCGGCGTGAGCAGCCTTCTGCTTCTTGGCCTTGCCGCCACCGAGCGCTGCGAGCGCGACGCCAAGGACCACGGGCGCTGCGACGAGTGCCGCCGGCCACCAGTCGGTGAAGTCCGTCGCAGTCTTCTTGGCGAAGAGCTCGCCCGCGGCCTTTTCCGGCTCGGGGCCATCGACCACGCACCAGCATCGAGGGCTTCCCTTCCCGAACACCGTGGGCCCCCCGAGCTTGGCGCGAACCGAGCCGCTCAGCCCGTCGACCACAGCATCGAGGCGCTCCTGTCGGTCCTTCCGCGCCACCACGATGGCGACGGCCCGGTCCTTCTGGATGTAGGTGCCACGGAAGACCCAGATGCCCTCGCCTTCGACTTCGCCCAGCTCGTCGCCAACCCGGTAGGTCTCGGAGAGGATGGCGCCGGGTGCCAGCGGTGGACCATCGAGGCCCTCATCGAGCAAGCGGGTGATGGCAGCGAGCATCTCTGCGGCGTCGCCATGTCGGTCTGCGGAGGCCTTGCTCGTCGCCTTGTCGTAAAGCGCCAGGAGCCCCCCGCTGAGCTGGCCGCGCTGGCGGTCCTGATCCGTCTCACCCGTCGTGCAGAACGCCAGGATCTTGCCCAGGCTGAAGAGATCCACGCGGTGGTCGGCCTGCTGGGTGCTGTGCAGCAGCTCGGGTGCAGCGAAGTGCGGCGTGCCCAGGCGCGTCGAGGTCTGGGTCAACCGGCCGAAGCCCTCGCCGCCACCCAGGCCGAAGTCGATGAGCACCGGGGCGCCGTCGACCAGCATGATGTTGCTGGGCTTGAGGTCCCGGTGGACCAGCTTCCGGCCGTGGGCGATCCGCAGCGTGCGCAGGACCTGCGCGCCGAGCTCGAGCGCCTCGACCTCGTCCATGCGAGCTCGCTCGACACGCTGGTCCAGAGTCTGGCCGTCGAGCAGGTCCATCACCAGCGTCGGGCCCGCGTTCGAGTCGACCAGCGCATGGACCGTGCAGATTCCGGGCTCGTCCCGGAGCTGTTCCAGGATCTTGTGTTCGCGGCGCAGCCGGCTCCGCTGAACGGCGTCCCCGACCAGCTGCGGGTGCAGCACCTTCAACGCACACCGCTGGCCCCCGCTGACCGCGCTCCAGACGGTTCCGCTGGCCCCCCGGCCCAGGCACTCCCGGATGTCGTAGCCCTGGATGTCCGGAGGCGCGGGGGGACGGTCGTCATGAGCCCGGTCCGCCACCACGGGCATCGCGGGGAACGAACGCCGGTACTGGGGGACGAACTCGGTGAGCCGACGCGCATCGCTGGAGGGCTGCCCGACCCAGTCGGTGCCGCCTCGGAGGCTGACGTCGTAGTACTTGGGCGCGTTGCTTCGCCAGTGATCGAACACGAGCAGGCTCGGGCGCTGCATCCCGTTGGAGACAACCCAAGGGGCCAAGGGCAATACCTCGCCCTGGTCACCGACCAGGAAGGGCGTGTCCCAGATCTCGCCAGGAATGTAGGGGAGCCGGCCCAGCGGCTCGGGATCGAACCCGCGTAGGAGCCAGAGCGCGCACTCCTCACCGCGGCGGTTCGTGTCCAGACCCAGCAAGATGCACGCGCGGAGCTCTCGGAACGCCTCGAGCGCTTCCAGGACGCAGGCGAAGTCCTGCTTGTGCCGCTCCAGGAACGCCCGAACTTCGTGGTGCGAGGTCCCGACGCGGTCGTGTGCCTCGTGATTGCGCTCTTGAAGGAGCTCCCGCAGCGCCCGCTCGGCGTTCGTGGCTCGCCCGTCCGGATCCCGCAGGGTGCGCGCGACCGCTGCCGTAGCGGGATGGTGGTTCCCAGGACGGGCCAACGCTACCGCTGCCTCGAGCCAGGTACCCATGGTGGCCCGCTCGAGTGGCTCGGGGTCGAACGGGCGCGTCGGCTCGCTGGCGAGCACGGCCACGTAGCAGCGAACGGTGACCTCGAGCAGGGCACGCTGCCGCCGCCACTGCTCAGACGGCGTGCCCCCATCGACCAAGGCGGCGCGGCACGCCGCGGCCAAGAAGGTAGGCACCTCGTTCGAGAGGACCTGTTCGGAGCTGCTCCCCATCCATCGGATGGTACCGCGAGGCCCAGCGCTTGGGTCAGAACAAGCGCCCGTTGAAGAGCGACGGCCGTTCGGCCCGCACGTCGAGGCTCACCTCGACCTCGACGGGTAGATGATCCGAGGCACACAGGGGCCCAGGCATCGGGGTGTCGGCGTCGATCGGTGTCAGCGGGGGCGCGGACAGCACCCGCCCGCGCACCCAGACCTCGTCCAGGCGTTGGCACCAGCCGTTGACATTGCAGGTCGGCCCGGGTGCGCCCGCCTTGGTGAACCCCGCGGCTCGCATCCGGCGGCTCTCGGGCCAATCGGGGAGCGCGTTGAAGTCCCCGGCCACCAGGTCGGGGCGGGCCGCGAGCACCAGGCGAAGCTGCTCGAGGCCCCGGCGGCGGCCGGCACCCGGAGGCCCGGTCCAGCTGAGGTGAACCGAGGCCACGCGGGCCCCGCACGGAAGGTCCGCGACCAGCGCGCGCTTGGTGCCGCAGTCGAGCTCCTGCCAGCTTTCGAACCCACCGCGGTGGCCGATGGCGACGCCCTCGCCCTGGTGCGAGGCGTGAATCCACTGCCAGTCGGTCAGCTCGGTGTGGAGCACTCGGAGCAGACTCGGCTCCACCTCTTGCAGCAGGACGAGGTCCGGGGCCTGCGAGAGCGCGGCGAGGACTCGGCGGCGCCTGACTTCGGGGATGAGGTCTGCGTCGGTGACGTTCGGATACCAGTCCCGCCGCACGTGGTTGTCGGCCAGGACGTTCCAGGTCAGGATGCTCAGACGCGCCATGCCGCCGGCTCCTCCAGACCAGCGACGATCTGCTCGACGAGGTGCTGTGTGCTGGTGTCGGTGCTGTCGAGGAGCAACAGCTCGCCGACCAACGGATGCGCTCGGCATGCGTCCAGGTACTGACTGCGTAGATCCTCAGAGAGCCGGATGCTGAACGTGTCGTCCGCTGTCACGTGCCGTCGCGCCCGCATCCGCCGAAGACGCTCCTCGTCGCGGCAATCGACGAACACCGTGAGGTCGGGGGGCGTCAGCCGGCCGGTGAGCTCCTCGAGCAGCAGGTACGGCCCCCGCAGCGACGCGTAGACCTGCGTCGAGAGCAGGTACCGGTCGATCACCACATTGCGTCCTGACGCGAGGTGCTCACGTGCCAGGTCGCTACAGCGCGCCACGGTTGCGGCGTAGAGGAGCTGACGTCCGTGGGGATGGTCGCCGAACAGCTCGTCGATACGAGCTCTCAGGTCGCTGAAGTCCTCGCCCGGTGTGCTGAGCAAGGCGGCGTCCAGGCGACTGGACAGCTCGCGCGCGAGCGTGCTCTTTCCGCTGCCATCCAGCCCCTCGATGACCACGAGACGACTCACGAGTTCACCTGGTCGTCGTCGTCCCCACCGACTGGGGTGGGACCGATCTCCAGGACCTCGATCCTCCGCTGCCTGTCGGCGACCAGGACCTCCCGCTCCTCGCCTTCCCGGGCCCCGACGAGCGCCGCTCCAAGCGGGCTGTTGTACGAGATCCGCCCCCGCTCGGGTGCGCCGTCGTCGTAGCCGCCGATCCACACAAGACGCTCGACATCGGGCTCATCGAGGTAGCACCAGGTCACCGCCGCCCCCAGGAACGCGCGCGGCGGAGCCTCGAGGTGGACCGGGACCTCCTCGGCCAGGGCCTGGATGCGCTCCAGATCACGCACCCGCCGCGCCAACTGGTGCATCTGCCGCTGGTTCTCTTCGAAGGCGAAGTTGTCGTGCCAGCCCGACGTGTCGCCGGACTCCAGCGCCTCGGGGTTGTCGTCGGCGATGGCCTGGTAGGCCGCACGACTGTCGGCGATCCGCCGGTACAGGCGGCGCAGGCCGCCAGGGGTGAAGACGTAGCGTTCAGACATCAGGAGCTCCGCGACAGGAGAGTGGGGGCCAGCCGCTGCGCCAGAGCGTCCGGATGACCGAGGTGGGTAGAGAGGTCGGGGAGCAGCTCCAGACCGAGGCGAGACGCCCAGACCCGCGCGCGCAGCCCGACGTGCATGAAGAACTCGAGCGGTCCCGGCTCGTGCTTCCGCGCCGCCAGTACGTGGACCGGTGCTTGAAGCGGCAAGACCAGCACCCGGCCCCGCGGGGAGAGCTGGAACCCCTCGACGAGAGACGGGCTCCGGCGTTCGGCGTAGGCGAGGTTTCCCGGGTGCCAGGTCTCGACGATGCGGGGGGCACCGCACCACGATCTGTCCCGAGCGTGTTCCAGCTCGAAGAGCTGGCGGTCGAACTCGGGCTGAGGAGACGAGGCGTCACCGTCCGTCCGGATCGAACGGGCGAGCTCCTCGCCGAGTTCGCCATGAAACGTCCACCCCAGCTCGTCGGCCAGGGCGCGACCCAAGCTCGACTTCCCTACGCCGTGCGGCCCGATGAGGACGAGGGTCACGCGGGCCTCCGGACGTTGGCATCCAAGAACTCGCCGACGAGCCGGTCGAGCCCGTCACGCCCCGCGTTGGTCCAGGCCGCGGACAGGTCGACCGACAGATCCGAGCGGTCCATGCAGGCCCGCAGGCGCCCGTCGTGGCCCAGTCTCAGGGCGTGGATCCCTTCGCGGCACCGCGCACGAACAGGGCAGGCTCCGCACGCGGACCACGGTGCCGCCTGTCCGAGCTGCTGGTCCTTGAGCTCCACCACCAGTCCGTCGGACCATCGGAGGCGCAACGTACTGAGACTGTTTGGGTCTTCCTCGATCCAGCGAGCCAACGGCATCCCTCGAAGCGCGACCAGGACGTTCAGCGCCGCGGCGTGATCGAGGTCGGGGTGGCCCAGGTCGTCGAGCACCGCGACCGTGGCCTCCAAGTAGCTGGCCTCGCTCAGGAACTCGGCAAGATCGTCTTCGTCCCCAGAGCCCGTGTAGACGTAGTTCAGCTTGAGCTCGCGCCCTCGCTCCACGAGCACGGCGAGCGTGGCGTTGCGGCGCTCCCAGGCGGCGCTGCCACGACCCGTGCGGGCGCGAAAGGCCTGCTCGCTCCACCCATGAATCGAGATGTTTGCGCGGTCCAGCCCCGCGTCGAAGGCGGCGCCCAGCAGGCCCGGCTTCCCGACGCCGCCGGTGATGAGGCTGATGTCGAGATCGAGGTGGCGGACGGCACGGATGATGTCCGGCAGATCGCCACGCAGCAGAGGCTCGCCGCCCAGGAACTTGAGCTTGCGGACGCCGTTCTGATGGGCGGCGAGGATCGCGTCGACGACCAGCTCTCGCGACGAGCCCGAGCCCCGACCTGGGTCGCCTTCCATGTGGCAGAAACCGCACGCGAGGGTGCAGCGGGGGGTCAGGACGATGCGGAGGTAGCGGGGGCGCATGTCCCGGAGACGCAGGCGGCGGCAGTTCCTGACAGCCGAATTGCTCGGGCTGTCAGGAACTGCCGCCGCCTGCGTCTCCCCATCTCCAAGGAGACGCGATGACACGCTTCGTCCAGATCGGCGACCTTCACCTGGGGCGGCACCTCTACGGCCACCGCCTGCTTCAGGACCAGCGTCACGCGCTGGACCAGGTGCTCGCCTGCGTCGAGCGCAACCGGCCCGACGCACTTCTGGTCACGGGCGACGTCTACGACCGCTCGGTTCCCCCGAGCGACGCCGTGGAATTGCTGGACACCTTTCTGCACCAGGTGGTGAAGGAGCTCGGCGTGCAGGTCGTCATGATCCCGGGCAACCACGACAGCGCCGAGCGTCTCGGCTTCGGCGGGCGCCTCTTCGAAGGGCTGCATGTAGCCCCAGGCTTCACGGGCCAGGTCGAGGCCATTCCGGTCGGTGACGCCATGGTCTACCCGGTCCCCTACCTGGACGCGGCGCGTACTCGAGCGGTGCTTGAGCAGCCCGAGCTGCGCACCCGCGACCAGGTGACCCGCGCCGTCCTGGAGGGCTTGGAGCCCTGCGACGGACCTCGTGTCGTGCTCGCCCACACCTGGGTGACGGGGGGCTCGGACAGCGAGTCCGAGCGCCCGCTGGCCATTGGCGGCGTGCAAACGGTGGGCGCGGACGCGTTCGATGACGTCGACTACGTCGCCGTCGGGCATCTGCACCGGCCTCAGGAGATCGGTCACATCGTGTACGCCGGGTCGCTGCTGCCGTACTCCGCCTCGGAGATCGGCTACGGCAAGTCCGTCGCGGTTGTGGACCTCGACGCCGACGGTCTCACGGTGCGGCGGGAGCCGATCGCACCGCGCCATGCTCTTCGACGCATCGAGGGCCGCATCGACGATGTTCTCTGTCTCGGTGGCAGCGAGGACTACCTCATCGTTCGCTTGATGGACGAGGGGCCGGTTCACGAGGCCATGCGCCGACTCCGGACCGTGTTCCCGAACTGCCTGCACATCGAGCGGCCCTCCCTCTCCATCGATGGAGCGGTGGACGCGCCGGACCTCCGCCTCCGAGCCCTCGAGCCCCACGAGCTCTTCGCACGCTTCTTCCGCGAGGTGACGGGTCAGCCGTTGACGTCCGCGGACCGTGCGCTGCTCGACTCCCTCGTCCACTCCGCTCAGCAGGCCGCCAAGTGAAGCCCACCCATCTCGTACTCGAAGCCTTCGGTCCCTTCCCAGGCCGCGTCGCCATCGACTTTGACGCGATCGACGACGCCATGTTCCTTATCTGCGGCGAGACGGGCGCCGGGAAGACCACCGTGTTCGACGCCCTGGCCTTCGCTCTGTTTGGCGTGGGTTCGGGCACCGACCGCGGCGCCGCGGACCTGCGCAGCGATCTGGCAGGTCCAGGAGCGGTCACCAGAGTCACTCTGGACTTCGAGCTCGCAGGTCGGAGCTACCGCATCCGGCGCACACCCCGGCAGGCTGGGTCTGCGCACAAAGCCGAGCTCTACGACCGTACGGGCCACGGCGAAGATGGGCAGCACCTGGTCGGCGGCGTCTCTGCGGTCAAGGCGCGCGTCAGCGAGCTGCTCCACTTGGACGGCAAGCAGTACCGACAGACCGCAATCCTGCCCCAGGGCGAGTTCCGCAAGGTCATCACAGGCTCCTCGACCGAGCGCGAGGCCATCCTGCGCAACCTCTTCGACACCGAGGCGCACAAGGCCCTGCAGGACACGCTTGTGGAGGCGGACAAGCAGGCGGGGAAGGCGCTGGCGAAGGCGGACACCGAGGTTGAGACCCTGCGGAACGTGTCGGGAGTGGGGTCCAGTCAGGACCTGGCGGAGCGCCTGGGCTCCGTGGACGAACAGTTGAAGGCTTCGGGTGCTGACCTGAAGACCCTCAGGGCGAGCTGCGACCTCGCGGACACCGCCGTCGACGAGGGCAGAGCGGCCTCGGCGGCCCTTCAGGCGCTGGAGGTCGCGACCGCCGCCACGCAACAGCTGCTCGGGGAGACCACCTCTCGAGATGCAGACCGAGAGGCCCTGGACCGCCACGACGCAGCAGCGCTTGTGAAGCCGCTGGTCAGCGACCGGGACCGGCGCGCGGATGAGGCCCACCAGGCCCGGGCCCAGGCCGAGCTTGCCGCCGCCACAGGCGAGGAGGCGGAACGCGTCGCTCGAGAAGCGGCGGCCGCCTTGGTTCTGGAACAGGGCAGGTCGGACGAGCGAAAGGCGCTCGCCGAACGCGTGCACGAACTCCAGCAGGTTGCCGCCGTGGGGCTGGCGGAGGCTGCCGAGGACCACGCCAAGGCCGTGCGCGCTGCAAAGGCGGCCAGCACGGCCGTGGACTCGACCGCGGTCCAGCACGAGCGGTTCAAGGCTGCCCACGACGCCGCCACCGAGAGCTTGGAAGAGACGCAGAAGCGGGCCGATATTCTGGACGAAGCCGAGCTCCGAATGGGTGTCCTCGACGGTCGTCTGGAGACCGTCGGGCGGCGCGCCGAGGTCCAGGGCGCCGTCGCCGCTG
Organism: Pseudomonadota bacterium; assembly: GCA_024228935.1. Classification (GTDB taxonomy): domain Bacteria; phylum Myxococcota_A; class UBA796; order UBA796; family CAJQPC01; genus JAAESX01. Next base: position 62,740 of record JAAESX010000051.1, on the reverse strand, counting down.
CGGCGACGTCGCGTGGCGAAGTCGATGAACGACTGCGCAGTCGGCGAGTGGACTACGAGGCAGCCCAGACCGAGGAAGCGCGGTGCCTTGATCGGTACGTCGCCGGACTCGCGGGGACGCTCGCGGCCGCCCTCGAGGATGGCGCCGCCTGTCAGGTGTGTGGCAGCACGGAACATCCTCACAAGGCGTTGGGGGCACCTGGGGGCCGTCGCGAAGACCTGGACGCCGTACGTCGGCAGAAGGCTCGGGCCCATACGGCCCTGGAGAGCGTGCAGCGTGAGCACGCCGAGGCGGAGAAGGCACTCGCCGCGCTTGAAGCCCAAGTGTCTTCGTTGCCCGAGGAGAAGGACCCGCGGGGCCTTCGGCGCGACGCCCAGGAAGCCAGCCAGACCCTCGCCGATGCGAAGCGGGCCAGCGAGGCCGTCGAAGAGCTTCTCGCCGCTCGTCAGGAGGCGTTCGCTGCTCTCACGCGGACCATCGGAGAGCTCGAGGGGCGCAGGCAGACCCTGCAGGTTGCTGGACTGCAGCTGACCCAGGCAGCCACTCGACTCGAGGAGCGCCGCGCGCGAGTTCCGGAAGAACTGCGTGGGCCTGGTGCCATCGAAGCAGCCTCGGCCCAGGCCGGCGCCAGGCTCGAGGCCTTGGAAACGGCATTCCACGAGGCTGACAAGGCATCCGATACTGCGGCCGAGGCTGTCGCTGCCGCCCGGGCGCATCGCGACGACCGGCTGGCGCAGGCCCAGACCGCCAGCGAGCACGCCGGCCGCGCCGATCGCGAGCTGGCCCAAGCTCTGAACGATGCGGCGTTCTCCGATGAGGCGGCGTGGCAGGAGGCACAGCTCGCCGACGCTGACAGGCGTCGTGACGCGCTGCGGCTCTGGGACGAAGCCCTGGCAGAGGCCAAAGCCGTACAGCGGAGCGCCGAGCAGGCTGCGGTGGGCTTGGTGGCGCCGGACCTCGTTCTCCTGGAGGGCCGGTACGAACAGGCCAAGGAGGACTTCTCATCGGCCAATCGGCGGCACGGTGAGCTCACCAACCAACGCGCCGCAGTCGCCACGGCCCTCGCCGAATTGCGTGCTGCGGAGCAGAAGCTCGCGGACCGCAACCAACGGCGTCTCGCCACCAACCGACTGGCAGGGGCCGCGCGCGGCGACAACGCGCACAGGCTGCCGTTCGAACGCTACGTGCTCAGCTCGTTCCTGGACGAGGTCCTTGCCCGGGCGAATCTGCGCCTCCAGAAGATGACGGGCGGGCGTTTCACCTTGCACCGCTCGGACGAGGTGGACGGGCGCAAGCGGGGTGGTCTGGATCTGGCCGTCGAGGACCTGCACTCGGGGACCCGACGTCGGGCAGCCACCTTGAGCGGTGGTGAGGGTTTCCAGGCAGCGCTGTCCCTCGCCCTCGGACTTGCGGACACGGTTCAGGCTCGGAGCGGCGGCGTGCACATGGACTCGTTGTTCATCGACGAGGGCTTCGGGAGCCTCGGCGAAGAGGATCTGGACCGCGTGCTGACGACGCTCGAGGAGATGGGGGCGGGCCGGATGATCGGGCTGATCAGCCACGTGCGGGAGCTTCGGGATCGGATCCCGACCCGGATCGAGGTGGTGAAGTCTCCGACGGGAAGTCACATCGAGCACTCGGCGTAGGATGAGCGCTTGAATTGGGGGAGATTTGCCTGACATCCCAGGACCACCCGAGTGGGTCCCGACGCGCGAACGACCGGCCGGCGGCCGTGACTTCCTGGGCCTCCGGACCGCCGCCGAGCGCATCGGATACGCGCTGATGGATGGCGTCACAACGGTGACCCCCCACGTCCGCTACCTGACGCTGCGCACCTGGATTCTCGACTGCTATTGGCGGCAACGGCGTCCCGACAGCCGGGTGGAGTTTCGGGAGTACGCCCGCCGAATGGAAGCGGCCATTGTCTTCGCCAACCTGTTGGCCGGACGCGAATCGCTGTTCCTCATTGGGGCTGACAAGGCACGCGAGCTGTTGGCTGAGGCGGGTGACGAGGTCGACCTCGTCGAGCTGGTTCGGAACCCCGCGAGCGACATCTACGCAGGGCCGTCCCTGGCCTTCGAGCTGGACACCGACCTCGACGAACTCGTGTTCTCGCACCCGGACGTCGTCCCGCAGTCCGTCTTCTTCGAGCCGCGCGAACCGCAGGAGTCGTAGTAGTAGACGTCGTCGTCGTAGCACTGGGTGTACGCGTCGTCGGTGCAGCAGTCGGAGACGTCCAGCGTGCAGGACGACGAGCAGCTGATGGATCCGCTGTCGTAGCCCTCGGTCAGGCACGTGTTGCTGTCCATGTCGGTGCCGTCACAGTCTTCGCCGCTGTCGACGGTGCCGTTGCCGCAGTCGGCGTCACACGTGGCCGAGCCACCGGACTCGACACAGCTCTCGGATGACGAGCACGTGTCGATGCGCGAGCCCTTGTTTCCGCAGGAGTCGTAGTAGTTGGGGTCGCCGCCGCTGCAGGCCTCGGTGGCCTCTTCGGTGCAGGCGACCTCGATGTCGCAGGTGTCGATGACGACAGCGGTCCCGTCGGTCGGTCGCACCCACAACGCGGCGGTCTGCTCCCCCGTGCCTTCCCATTCCGAGGTGTCGACGGTCTCGTCGACCGGGTCCTCGGTGCCTTCTGGATAGCCGGACACCAGGGCGGTGGAGTCGGCGATGGTGATGCTCCAGTTCTCGATGCCCGGGTCTCCGGTCGCGGTGCCCTCGAAGTGCATGTCGCCATCGTGCGCGCCACGCCACTTGCCGCTGGCGTCCGGGAACTGCATCACGGGCTCGGCCTCGGCGACGACCTCCTCCGTCTCTGGCTCGGCCTCGTCGACCGCCACCTCCACAGCTGCCGGGGTCTCGACGCGCGGCTCGACCACCACCGGCGCGGGCTGCGCGGCCTGAGACCGAGTTCGGGGAGCTGAGCGGCCAGGGCCAGACCGACTACCTGGGGGTCCAGACCACCATCGCGTTCGCGGGGCGAGTCGCCGCGGATGGACGGGTGAACGGGACCTACACGTTCCTCGACGACCCGACGGCATCGCCGGTCACGCTCAGCGCGGTGTTGTCTGGCTCGACCCTGAAGGGCGACAGGCTCAGCCTGCAGCGGCAGTAGGCAGGGATTCCTGACGAGACCGGCAATAGTCGAGGCCCCCGAACCGAACGCACCCACGTGATAGGTTCCTCGACCTTGGAGGCTGAGAATGGGACTCTCGCTGACCTGTGGCGCATGCGCCCATGAGAACGAACCGGGCAGTCGCTACTGCGTGAAGTGTGGCGGCGCCGTGGGCTCCGTCAACCTGTGCGCAGCGTGTGGAGCCGGGCTCGCTGCCGGAGCGGCTTTCTGCACGGGCTGTGGCGGTCGCGTCCGCGACAGCGAGATCCCTCCAGGCCCGGGCTCGGTGTCCGGTGGCATCTGGGACAAGGCCGCCGGCGAGCTCGTTCGACGCGTCTCGCTGAAGGAGATGGGCGGCAAGTTCGACAGCGTCCTGCGGAACGATGCTCTTCACGAAGCGGCGGGCGACGGCCTGTGGGGCCTGCTGTTCAAGGCCGGCAAGCTGGGCCTCGAGCAGGCCCAGGAGATGAAGATCGAGGTGCCCACCGGCTGCGTCGCCGCCGTGATGGTCGATGGTCGCGTCACCGAGCTGCTCCCCCCCGGGCGGCAGACCACGATCGGCTCGTTCAAGCGCATCCTCGAGGAGGTCCGCGGCACCGATGACCCGTCCAAGTCCCTGTGGGATCGGGCCAAGGCTGCGTTCGCCAGCGGCGGCGTGGCGATGGTGGAGGACGTCGTCGACCGGGTCCTCTCGGACCAGCTCGACCGCACCAGCTTCTTCCTGATCGACCGACGGCCCATCCCGGTCCAGCTCCAGATCAGCTCCCCGGGTCAGAGCGACGACCAGACCACGACGCTGGGCGTCATCGTCACGGCCCACCTGGTCGGGGGCGACGACCAGACGGCTGTGGACGGGCTCACGACCTTCATCAACCGGCTGATGGGCGACCGCGAGTCGCTGAACGCCGAGGTCATCCACCAGCGCCTGCTGCCCCATGTCGATCGCATCTCGAAGGACGCCGCCCAGCGCTTCCAGGGTGAGGACGGCTTGGACCTCGAGCGGTTCGAGCACTTCCTGCGGAACCGCCTCGACACCGACTTCGGGCGCGAGCACGGCCTGAGCTTCGACGTGCTCGTCGCTCCCCGTGCCTCGGTCATCAGCCTGAACATCCATCTGGGCCAGGCGCAGACGCCCGACCTTCGACCGTGCGTCAACGCCACGTGCTCCTCGGAGATCAAGCTGGGGCAGCGCTTCTGCACCGGCTGTGCCCAGGAGCAGCCCACGCCGGTCTCCCCGAACCGGGGCTGCTCGGCCTGCGATGCACGGGTCCCGATGGGCTCGGCGTTCTGTACGGCTTGCGGCACGACGTTCACGGGTGGGGACCCTCGCGAGCTGCGCCTCGTCACGAGTGACAACAAGCAGATCGAGCTCGACCTCGTGCTGCGCGCCCAGGGCGACCGCGAGGTCAAGGACCCCAACCGGCTCATCGCCTCGGTCGCCTCGGCTGCCTCCCGTGGCGTCCGCCTTCGGACCTACGAGGAGCTCGCTTCGCCAGGTGGGTTCACGGCCCTCGACGACGAGCTGCAGGGAGTCGCGCTCGAGGCGGTCCGGGCCCTCGACCTGCGTCTACTCGACCTGCGCGTGCTCGACGTCCGGTCGCGGGATGGCATCTGGGCGATGAACGCCCGAGCCGAGATCGAGCGGGCCCGCGGCGAGCTCACCGTGGGACGGGAGTGGCTCGAGGTCGACGGTGAGCGGCTCGACCTCGAGGCCCTCACGCTGGAGGTCGTCCTCCGTCGAGAGGTCGTCCAGCGGGACCACGAGTTCGCCAGGGTCCAGTCCGAGATCGACCACGCACGGCGTCTCGACGCGGCACGGCTGGCCGATCGATCGGCCCGCGCCGATCAGGCCGACACGGCCGCTGAGCTGGACGTGCAGGACGCGTCTCGGGCGGCCGAGCGTGACGTCGCGGTCGACGCTGCCGAGCGCAGCACGGCTCGCCACCTCCGTGACCAGGACCACGCGGACAGCCTGTCCGAGGTGACGCAGGGAGCGGCGGTCGATGAGGCGCGCGGAGACGCGGCCCGGAAGGCCGAGCAGACCGACCAGGGCCACCGCATCGATCTGGCGAAGCAGGCCGCCGAGCACGCCGCCGAGCAGGCACGCGCCGGGATCGCCCTGGACAGCGAACGCGCCCGGACTGCTGCCGATGATCTGGAGCACGCCGAGCGGCTGGCCCTCGAGAGAGAGCAGGATGCGGCGGACCGTTCGAGCCAGCGTGAGCTCTCCGAGCTGCGGGCTGCGGCCGAGATCCAGAAGGAACGCCTGGCCGCCGAGGCCGAGGCCGAGCGTCTGCGGCTCGACAAGCTCAAGGACCTCGACGCCGGGCAGATCATCGCGACCGCCGCCCATGGCCGGGCGCTGACGGACGCCGAGGCCGGGGCGCTGGCCCAGGCGGCTTCGGACGGGGACAAGCGCGCCATCGAGTACCTGGAGAAGCTGGTCCAGGAGAAGGACAGCGCCAAGACCGAGCTGGTCGAGATGATGAAGGAGCTGCACGGTCAGACCGCGGACCAGAAGAACAAGGACGCGGATCGGCAGGCCGCGATGTTCGAGCAGATGATGAAGCTGATGGCGCAGAACACGCAGGCGATGGCGGGCCAGGCGCAGCAGACGCAGGCGCAGGTCGTCGAGGCCCACGCCGGTGCGGCGGACTCGGCGCGGTCGATGTCCGAGAAGTCGATGGACGCGATGTCCAAGGTCGCGGCCAGCAAGGCGGCGCCTGGGGCATCCAAGGCATGCACGAGCTGCGGGGCGGGCCTGATGGCGGCCGACGTCTTCTGCGGTGAGTGCGGCACACGGCAGGCCTGAGCGACCGGTGGCGTGCGCCAGCTGCCAGGCAGACCTGGCCCCGGACGCGAAGTTCTGCGGGGCCTGCGGTCAGAAGGTGGGCGAGCAGCCGACCCTGCTCGCCTGCGCGTGCGGCGCTGCGCTCGACGCCGGGGCGCAGTTCTGCGGTGAGTGCGGCACCAGGGTCGAGGCGCCCATCGCCGCGAGCCCGGCGGCGCTGGCGGCCTACGCGGAGTCCGTCGCCGAGTTCGCTGCGGACGGGGTCCTGGTCCCGGCCGAGCTGGACGTCCTGGCGGCAGAACGGCGCGAGCTCGGGATCAGCGACGCGCAGCACGAGGCCGCGGTGCAGAGACACCGGTGCTTTCTCGGTCTTCCGGCGTCGCTGGAGCTCGATCTGGACAGCACGTACCTGGTCGCTGGCCAGCCTTCGACGCTGCGCGTTCGCCTGAGGAACGCCGCGGCTTCCGCTCGCGATGTGATCAAGGGGATCGACATCGTGACGCGAAGCAGCACGTCCGGACGGCTGCGGGTCGCCCGGAGCAGCTCCATCCTGGGGAAGGGCCAGGTGCGCGAGCTGTCCGTGCCGATCGATCCTCCCCCGAGCGCAGGGCAGTACAGCCTGGATGGCTTCGCGGTGGCCGCGTTCCGCGACGGGCGCGTGTTTCGAGGGCGCTTCCAGCTTCCCGCGCTTCGTGCGTCCGAGGCCGGGCGTCAGGAGGCACCGCGGGAGTTCCACCTCAACGTCGACGCGCACAACGCGGCGATGGTGAAGGACATCGGAAACGTCGGAGTGCGTGTCGAGCAGGACCGCGGCGGAGTGTTCGCCAGTGGCGGGAACTGGACGCCCATCGAGCTCCACCCAGCGCGAGCGGACGAGGTCGAGGCCTGGCGGAAGTCGCGGGTCGGCGGGCCCCCTGCGGTGCCCGGCGCCGTGGTCGGCGATCCCCACCGTTGCCGTGGCCTCCAGCTGCACCTGCGTCGCGGAGAGACAGAGGATCGGCGCGAGCTGTGGCTCGTCCACGACACGCAGCTCTCATTCGGCCGGGATGGTCGCCGGTCCGACGTCCTGGCCGCGGTCGAGCCCTACCTTCCGGCCGAGCGCCATCGCGGGAACGTCGCGCTCAGCATGAAGATCAGCAGCGTTCACCTCAGCGTGCGTCTGGGCGTGGCCGGCGGCTTCGCCCAGGATCTGGGGAGCTCGAACGGGACGGTGTTCGATGGCAGCCCACTCCAGGCCCACACGCCGGTGCCGATCGAGCGGTCGCACCGGATCGTTCTCGGCGAGGCGCTCGCGCTGGAGGCCGAGGAGCTGAGCCAGGATGGCGAGCCATTCGGCGTCTGGGTTCGCCGGCTGGAGAACGTCCCGACGCGCTCGTACCTGCTCTTCCAGGGCAAGGTCGGCTTGTGGCCCGAGCGGGCGCGGGTCGTCGGTCGGCCGCGTCGTGGCGGCGAGCTGGCCCCTCTGACGCTGACGTGGCTACGCGGTGGGCCGTGCGTGCAGAACCACGGCGACCGGTCCGCCCGGATCGACGGTGAGTCGTTGCCGGTGGGTCAGGGCCAGATGCTCGGTCCGGGACAGCGGCTCGAGATCGGTGGTTCGTGGTTGTTCTATGTGCATGGTTCTCTGGCGTGAGTGGGCCGCCGGTCAGCGCGTCGAGATGGGTGGCCCGTGGTCGTTCTGCCTGCACGGGTCCCGGCGTGAGCGATCTGGCCGTCCCTTTCGGCTTCGGTGACCACGCGCTCAAGCGTTGATTCAGCTCCCGTCTGTCGGGACTGCGTCTCGCTTCCGCTCCGCCTCGAGAGCGGCTCTTCGGGCCTCCTCGGCGAGTCGGTCGGCTTCCTGCTCGGCTTGTGCGACCTCCTGCTCCAGTCGCGCCAGTGCGGCGACTCGAGCCGACTCCGCCTGTTGGGCTTCGGCTCGACGTCGCTCGTCCTCGCGCTCCTGGCCGCTCCTCCAGCCTCGGGATTTGATTCCCGCGGAGAACCACGAGCCCGAAGAGAACACTCGGCGAGGCCATCCCCAGGACCATTCCTACGCACCACTCGACGAGTCCTCCGCCAATCCAGGCGGCACCATCCGTCGTCTCCGCCATCTCGAGCCACAGGGGCCCGACCAGGCCAGCGATCAGTGCAAGCACACTGGCGACCGTGGCCGACCAGAATCGGAGCCCGCCACGCGTGGTGGACCTGAGCTCTTCTGCGCTGGCGAACAGGTGGCCGCCGGGGACGAGCAACACCAACCAGCCCACGACGCAGACGACCACCGCGCCGAGTCCCTGCCAGAAGTCGAGGGCGGGAAGGGGAATCACGAAGTCCATTTCGACGGATCCTATTCTCGCGCGAGGGGCCTCCTCGTGGGGTCTGTGACGTGTCGGGCGTTCAGGAGACCAGGAATCCAGCGCACCCGATCACTCCCAGGGCGTAGCGATCGGCCGCGGGGCCGACGTTTCCCAGGTCGAGGATCACCGGCGTGCCGTCTGCTCGCACCTTGATGTTGGCTGGCTTGAGGTCGCGATGGATGATCCCGAGTCCGTGGTGGTGGTCCAAGGCCGAGGACGAGCCCACCGCACTCGAAGAGGGCTGAAGGGTCCGAGGCGGCTCGCCGCTCATCTCGACACGCATTCCGCCGGATCGCGCCGAGCGGTACGCTTTGCACCGGAGGAGTCCATGAGCCCTTGCGTTGACATCCTGTGCCCCGAGGCCGTCGCGCGCCTCCGCGCCGCGTACACGAGCGCGGGCATGCGGGAATCAGACGGTCGTCCGAATCCCGAGCCGGAGCGAGTGGGAGGACAGCTGGCACCTGAAGCTGTCCGGCTCCGAACTGCTGGTCAGCATCGCCGACGGACAGACCCCGTACTGCAAGCGGACCGACCTGTAGTGACCGGCCGGTGAGTCACTCGACCTTGCCCTTCACGCGGTCCGTTCCCGTTCCGCCCACGAAGGTCACGCTCCCCGAGACCACGCGGACCGCATAGCCGGCGTCGCCCCCGTTCCCCGGGTTCCGGTCGCCGCTCGTCGCCGCGCCGCCGCCGCCGCCGCCGCCCCAGCCACCGCCGGCGCCTCCTTGGCCCTGCTCCTCTTCGGTCGCGAAGCTCTGGGCTCCGCCGCCGCTTCCGCCGCCGCCGCCGGACGGCGGGTTTCCCCAGCTTCCGCCTGTGCCGTCGCTGCCGTCGTAGTCATCGCCCCGGCCTCCGGCGATGGTCTCGAAGCGGTTGGCTCCGTCGCCCCCGTTGCCGCCGGACGAGTTGGCCCCGCCATCGCAGCCCTGGCCGTCACCAGCGCCGCCGCCGCCCCCGGTGGGGTCGTCGGCCGAGCCGCCGCCACCGCCGCCGCCGAACAGGTACCCGCTGGTGTTGTCCACGGTCAGGTCCACGGTCGTCTGGACCGCGTCCCCGCCGGACTCGCCCGTGCCGCCGTTGGAGCAAGCTCCGTCGCCGCCGTGGCCGTGGATGGTCCCGGCGTTCTCCAGGCGGACCGTGCTGCCGGCCGGAAGCGAGCCGGTGGTCCAGGCGGGCGTCGTCGTGCTCGAGCAGGTGATCGTCACGCCCGCGTCGACCCCGACCCGGACGAGGACGGCCGTGGACGGCGAGCCCAGCTCGGTCGCCAAGTCGTAGCAGCTGACGTCCGTCGTCAGCGTGAGCTCGTGGTCCCACACGATGCCTGTGTCGGCGTCGCTGTCCGAGTCGGCATCCGAGTCGGCGTCGGAGTCGCTGTCGGCGTCCGCGTCCGCGTCCGTGTCCGCGTCGCTGTCCGCATCGGCATCGCTGTCGGAGTCGGTGTCGGCGTCCGCATCCGTGTCGGCGTCCGCCTCGGGCACGGTGTCCGAGTCGTCGCCCTGTCCGATACCGAGCGGCTTCAAGCACGCGAGCAGGAGGAAAAGCACCCCCGCAGTGTACTCGCCCGCCTCAGCCCGTGATGCGCGGCTTGAGCGTGATGCCGGCGGCTTGGGCGTCGGCGTAGATCTGCTCGCGGACGGCCAGGAAGTGGCACGCGTACATCAGCAGGATGAGCGGAAGCGTGAAAAAGATGCCGATGATGATCGAGCTGCTGACGGCCGCGATGCCGAAGCCGATGAGCGCCACGATGAGCGAGGGGCCCAGGTTCGACGTGACGTAGCGCCACGACAGCTTCATCGCGTCCATGCCGCCGACGCGTCCATCCGCGACCAGCTCGGGCGCGAAGAAGAAGCCCATCCACGCGATGGGCCAGCCGATGAGGCAGAGGAAGAGACCGGCGTACTGGGCCGCGACCATCAGGAACGAGGTCAGCAGATCGTCGCCCAGGTTCGAGAAGTCGAACATGCCGGCGACGGTCGGCGAGCGCTGGCCCTCGACCGCGCGGATTGTCTCTCGCATGGCCAGCGGCAGGGTGATGAGCCCTCCGACCACGGGGAGCACGGTCGCGGTGATCGCGGCGATGACGGCGAAGACGAGACCGAACACGAACCAGGGTCCGAAGTCCTTGCTGTAGATGTCCCAGGCCTTGCTCAGTGGTTCCATGTTGCCTCCGTCGGTGGTCTATCTCGTGGCGGCCTCGCTGATCGGAGGTGTTCGATGCTGCTGCTGCTCGCCTGCACGGCCCCGCGTGGCTCGGGGCCGCTCCCGCAGGACGCCTACGTGTGGCAGCGGATCTGGACGCCGCAGGTCACGTCCGCCGTCGCCGAGCACGACTTCCGCGCGCTCTCGGTCCTGGCCGCCGAGCGCTCGTGGGGACCCGACGCGGTCGCCTGGATCGAGCTGGGTCAGCTCGCCGCCGGGACCACGCTGGTCCTGCGCGTCGAGGCGCCGCCGCGGGACCCGTCCGCCGAGCTCCTGGCCGACGTCGCCCGCCTGCGCGCCGAGCACCCCGGCCATCCCATCCAGGTCGACATGGACGTGCCGACCTCGCAGCTGGCTGACTACGCCCGCTGGATCGAGCCGCTGGACGTGTCGGTCACGACGCTCCCGACGTGGCTGGGCGACCCCGCCTACGGCGATCTGGTCCAGGCCGCCGAGCACACCGTCCTGCAGGTCCACTGGCTCGACCCCGACCAGCCCGACCACCTGCTGGACCCGCGGGCCGCCCAGCACGTCGAGGCCGCGGCGAAGCACGGCCGCTTCACCGTCGCGCTCCCGGCGTACGGCTACCCGCGCCTGATGGCCGACCCGGCCGCCGTCGCCCCGCTGATCGCGGCCTGGACGGCCGATCGTCCGGAGAACCTGGAGTCGGTGATCTGGTTCCGGCTGCCGGTGGCCGGAGACACCGGGACGTGGCACGACGCCACGCTCGACGCCGTCCGAGCAGGCCGCACCCCGATCGCCGACCAGGAGCTGGAACTCCTCGAGCGCGACGGAGTCTGGACGATCATCCTCCACAATCGAGGCGAGGCCTCGCTGCCTCTCCCCACGCTCACCCTCTCAGACCCTCTCCGCTTCGGCGACGCGCTCGGCTCGTATGCCTGGTCCCCGCCGGACACCTTCACCCCGCACGCCGACACGCCCCCCCTCGCTCCTGGAGACCAGCTGACCGTCGGCTGGGTCCGGTCTCCGACGCTGCCCGAAGTCTCACGCTGATGCTGTTGCTGCTGTTGTCCCTGCCCGCCGAGGCCTGCGGGCCCTACTTCGATCACCCCCGTCTCTCCTGGGTCGGCCGCCAGATGCTGTCCGCGCCCACGTCCTCGTTCGACGACGACATCCGGGTGCTCGCGAACGAGACGTCCGTCCCCGCCCACCTGGTGCCGCGACGCGTCCGGACCGACGAGGGAGACGCCATCGATCTGCGGGCGGCTGGCGTCGACGAGGAGCTCGTCCAGGCCTACCTCTCTGCGCGGCTGGCCGAGGCGCCCGCCCCCGATGGGGTCCCGTTGGAGTTCGCGCTCTACCAGGAGGCTGTGCTCGACCTCCATGCGTTCGACCTGCAGGCGGCGGAGGAGGGGTTCCTCGAGCTGCTCGCGCTCCCCGCCGGCGAGCGTCACTACAGGTCGACCTGGGCCGCGTACATGCTCCCGATGGCCCGGCCCGAGGACGCCGACGACGCGCTGCTGAGGCAGGACTACCAGCGGGTGCGTGAGCTGGCCGAGGACGGCTTCGAGGACACCCTGGGCCTGGCCGTCGCCAGCCTGCGGCAGGAAGGGGCCTACAGCGGTCCGGCCGACTCGCTGTCCGCGTGTCTCCAGTACCGGGCGGCCGGGGGCGTCCGGTCCTGCAGTGATCTCCACCACCTGACCGCTGCCGTGCTGGCCGAAGACCGCGAGGCCGCCGCGGCGGATCCGCTGGTCGCCCAGGCCGTGAGCGCCTTCCTCACCGCCCACCCGGACGAGCCGCTGGCTGGGGCGTGGCTCGAGACCGCCGATGAGCTCGCGGGCGCGGACCGGCTGGCGTGGGCGGCCTACCAGCGCGGCGACTTCGAGGCGGCAGCGGAGTGGGCATCGAGGGCACCGGACGCGCCCATGTCGCACTGGATGCTGGCGAAGCTCGCCGTGCGCTCGGGGGACCTGGAGCGGGCCGTCGAGGAGCTGTCCCAGGTCACGGCGGGGCCCGTGCCCGAGCACGCCAGCTGTCCGCACCATGGGCACGACACGCTCAAGGCGGCCCACATCGAGCTCGGCATCCTGCTGGTGGCGACCGAGCGCTACGACGAGGCGCTGCTGGCGTTCCTGGACGGCGGCGACTGGCTCGACGCCGCCTGGGTGGGCGAGCGGCTGTTGACCACGGACGAGCTGCTGGTGCTCGTCGAGAGGAACTTCCCGCGGAGGACACGGCAGCACCTGGAGTACGACCATGCTCCGGTCCACGACCTGCTCGATGGACAGGACCTGCCGGACAGCAAGGTCGCCGCGAGCATGCGCCACCTGCTGGCCCGCCGGCTGGCCCGCGAGGGGCGGTGGAGCGAGGCCATCGGCTATTTCCCGTACGACACCCAGTACAGCGCCCGCCAGGTCCTGTGGGATCTGAGGCGAGGGGACGACGAGGAGCTGTCGGAGGCCGAGCGCGGCCGGGCCCTCTGGAGCGCGGCCTTCCGCATCAAGCAGGACGGCTTCGAGCTGCTGGCGACCGAGATGGAGCCGGACTTCCGGGTGTTGCGCGGCTTCTACTCGGGCCCGTACACGGCGGAGCTTCGTGCTGACGAGGTGGCCGAGGACCCGTACTGGCTGGACGCCGACGAGATCCTCAGCAGCCGCATCGTGGTCCCGACCGCCGACGAGAAGGCGCGGGCCGAGGCGAGCGGGCCGCCCCTGGACCGCCGCTACCACTGGGTCTGGACGGCCTTCGAGCTGGCCGAGCGGGGCACGGACTGGATGGACCCGAGCGACCCGGAGCTGCCCCAGGCCCTGTGCACCGCGGGCAAGTGGCAGCGTCAGCGGGACCCGGCGGGGGGGGAGCGTCTCCTGCGTCGACTGGACACGCTGGATGGGGAGATCGACCGGTCGTGGTGGCTCCCGTCCGACTCGCGCGGGGAGTGTCGGCCGCCCACGTCGAGCGAGGATCCAGCGGGCTGTTCATCGGTGCCGATCGGCGTGTCCTGGCTGCTCGGGCTGTGGCTCGTGAGCCGGCGTCGGTCAGTCCCAGGCCGGTAGCTTCACCGTCGCCCGGTCGGCTGAGGGGCGTGCGCATGACCAGTGTTGCTCGGGCAATCAATTGGTGCAAGGCCCAGCGCTATGCTGGGCCCATGGCTCGCTCACTCGTGGACACCGTCGCGGCCCTGCCGCTGTTCCGGCTCGTGGAGCGTCGGGACCTGGAGCTGTTCGTCGAGCGCTGCGAGGTGAAGGACTTCCGGCCTGGCGCCAGCGTGCTCCGGGCCGGCCAACCGTCGGATCAAGCGCTAGCTGGTGGTCAGCGGAGCTCTTGAGGCCGACCTCGACGGCGTCGGCTTCCCGGTGCGTCCGGGCGAGGTCCTGGGCGAGGCCGCCGTGCTCACCGGGAACATGCCGGCCCTGTTCACGGTGACCGCCTCGCACGCCACGCTGGCCCTGGCGTTCCGTCTCCCGCCCCGGCGCGGCGAGGACCCCGTGGGCGCGGCGATCGAGCGGGCGATGCTGACGGCTATGAGCCGCCGCATCCGGCTCGCGAACAGCAAGGTGAAGAAGGCCTGGAAGGAGGCCGACGGTCCACGACCCGCACCATCCGAGGACACGGCGAGCACGGGTGGGCTCGCCGATCGAATTCGCGGCCTGTTCGGTCGCTGAGGAGGGGGCTTGGACTCCGGGAAGCTCATCATGATCTGCGAGAAGCTGCTCGACGGCCTGGACGACATCGAGGTCGTCCAGCAGGAGCACCACCTGCGTCGCGACGGAAAGCACCGTTGAGGCGCCGGGTCAGGTCAGCTGCTTCGGCGCTCTCCGACCCTCCATCCCGCGCACGATGGGCAGCCGCTCTCCCGCCGCGACCCCCGCGGCGTTGTGCGTGACGGTCGCTCTTCGAGCGCGCCCCCAGCGGATGCCGCGCTTGTCGTGTTCGACGGCGGCGAACTCCTCGGCGTCGGCCCGAGCTGTCGAGGCCACCGGGTCCCGCAGCTCGCGCAGTCGATCACCGAACACGACGGTGGCCGAGCCGCAGAACGCGGTCCGCTCGCTGCGAACCTGGCCGGCGGTCCGACGACGGACCTTCTTCCACGCGGCGATGTGGTCGTCGGACTGGCGGAGGATGGCCTCCATCGTGACCTCGACGAGGTAGGCCGTGGCGACGACGTCGGCGTGCCTACCGAAGAAGTGGATGCGTCCCAGCCGGGCCATCTCGAGCGAGAACACGCCGAAGAAGCGGGCGATGGCATGGGACAGGAACCGCTGCCAGCGCTGGCGCGGCTTCACGAGGACCCACCGGTCGACCATCTGGTCGTCGAGCCCGGCCGCGATCTCGACCCGGTAGCCGCCCAGGCCGTAGACCGTGATGAGGTCGTTCGCCCGAGCCGCCGCGGCGATGCCCTCGGGCTCACCGAGCTGGGCGTCGCTCAGGCGATGGAGCTTCCGGATGCGCGTGACCAGGCGCGCGGTGTTGCCGTCGTTGCTGGTCTTGGCGATGGGCGCTTCGCGGTCCCGTCGAGCTGCCCGGATGCCGCTCGCCAGCCATCGGTCCAGGTCCCGAAAGGGCTGGCCGACGTCCGCAGAAGGAAACGCCCCAGGCCAGGCGTCTTCGGCGAGCGCCAACAGCTCGGCTCGGAAGCCGCGGCCGTGTCCGGTGCCCGCCAGCGGGTGAGCGAACTCGTGCGCGAGGGTGGCCAGGACCTCGGCTTCGTCCGAGTTCGGGCAGGAGGACAGCAGGATGCGCAGCGGCACCCCGTTCCGCATCCACACCCGTCCAGTGCACAGCCCGCGGCGGCTGTTCGACGAGGGTCGCCAGGCGATGGGGCAAGGGGGAAGGCCCGCGAGATCGCCGAGGCGGTTCGCTTCCTCGCGCACCCACAGCGGCGCCTCGCCTCCGAGCTCGTCGCTGGGGGCGGCCTCGAACGCGTCCTCGTCGTCCGTTCCCTCGACCAGGGCCTCGTGCACCGGCTCGGGCGGGTTCCAGGGCAGCGGCACGCCGTCTTCGTCCAGGACGTCCGGCCGGGAGAGCTTCACACCAGGCGACCGCGGAACGGGCTGGAGTTGCGAACCAGGATCACGCTCGGCATGCCCTCGACCAGGGTCATGAGCCGCTTGGCGGCGTCTTCCTCGTTGCCGGACTCCGCCCTCGGCAGGCCCAGGAAGACCAGCGATGCGCTCGCGGAGCGCTCCCGGATGCAGCCCAGCGGCGTCTGGTCGGCCGGACGCACGAGCACCTCGACCTGGGTCTCGATGTTGCTCTCGCCCAGGCCCTCCTCGACCCGCTTGCGCAGGGCCCGGCCTTCCTCGTTGGAGTCAACGACGCTGGCGAGCGTGATGCGGGCACCTCGCCAGGACGCGCTCATGACCAGAAGGTGGGCCAGCAGGAGCATGAGGTCGCCGTTGGCCTCCTTGCCCTTCCACCACACGAGCAGCTCGCCCGCGCCCGCCTTCCGACTGCCCTTCACGGGCCGCATGATCATCGTGCTCTTCTCGAGGTCGTCCAGGTGACGGACCCATCGGAGCATCCGCGGCAACCGGTTGGACTCCTTGCTCGGCCACCGGAAGCACATCATGTTGCTCTCGATCCCGGCGAAGCCGTTGGCCTGGGCGGCCGTCAGGATGGCGTCTTCCTTCTCGGCGCCGATGATGACCTCGGGGAACGCGAGCACGCCGGCGTCGTCGAGGATCTTCTGGTTGCTCTCGAGGATCTGATGCGCCTCGGTCCGGTCGTCGAGGTGGCCTTTGTGCAGCGTGAGCACGCTGACGATGCCCTGGTCCTGGCCGAAGTGGGCGGCCATGGAGACGACGCCGACGTCGCGCTTCACGTCGCCGCTGAAGACCAGGATGTGCGGTCGCCAGTTGCGGGCCTCGACGTTGGCCTCGCGGAGCTGGACCATCGAGAGCCGGGCGATGGCGAACCAGAAGCCGCTGCGCAGGTCGCCCCAGGTCGCCTCGAGGCGGCGCCGTGAGAGCCACCACCAGATGGCCATCTCGATCACGACCGCGAGCACGAACGCGATGGGGTTGATCAGCGCCATGGCCAGGAAGCAGCCGATGGCTCCCACGAAGCTGATCCAGTACGGCACGCGGATGCGCGGACGGAAGCTCGGGTCCTTGATCCAGGCCTCGAGCCCGGCCGCCAGGTTGAGCATCCCGTACGTGGTCAGGAAGAACATGGAGACCACGCTCGCCACCGCGTTCAGGTCTCCGAGCGCGACGGCCCCGAGCGCGACCGCCCCGGAGATGTAGAGCGCGAGCATGGGCTCGCCCGTCTTCTCGTCGACCTTGCCGAGGCGACGGGCGACGAGCCCGTCCTGGGCGAGCGCCTGGAGCGTCCGGGGGGCACCCAGGATCGAGCCGATCGCCGAGCTGAGCACCGCGCCGAACAGGCCAGGCAGGATGGCGAACGAGCCGCCGATGGCCACGCTGGTCCACACCAGCTTGTCGTGCTGCAGTTCGTGGACCGGGGCGGCGTGCGCGATGATGAAGGGCATCGTGATGTAGACGACGAAGCCCGTCGCGACGGCGGTGAGCACGCCGCGTGGGATCGACTTGCCCGGGTCCTTCAGGTCGCCCGACAGCCCGACGCCGGCCAGGACACCGGTGACCGCCGGGAAGAAGACGGCGAACACGCCCCAGAAGTCGGTCTCCTCGAGAGGACCCCAGCTGGCGGCGTACTGCACGTCGAAGTCGACGCCCGCCACGAACGCGACCAGCGAGATCGCGATGAACACCATGATGGGGAGCTGGGCCTTGAGCGCCAGCTCGGTGCTCTTGGCGGCCAGCGCGGTGACGGCGATGACGATGCCCGCCGCCATCGCCTGGATGGCCCAGGCGGGAACGTCCCACCCCAGGAGCGCTTGCCCGACGAACGCGGTGCTCTCGGCGAGTCCGAACGCATACAGCGTCAGGGAGAGCACCTGCGAGAGGTAGAGCGGGATGCCCAGCGCGCCGCCGAGCTCCAGGCCCATCGAGCGGCTGATGATGTAGTAGGCGCCGCCGACGCCGACGCGCATGTTGGTCGAGAGCGCGCTCATCGAGAACGCCGTGATCGCCGTGATCACGTTCGCGATCAGGACGATGGCGACCGTGCCCCAGACGCCGGCGTTCCCGACGACCCAGCCCATCCGCAGGTAGAGGATGACGCCCAGGATCGTGAGCACCGTCGGCGTGTAGACGCCGAGGAACGTGCCGAGGCCAAGGCCCTTGGGGGTCGGGGTGTCCGCGCTCATGCGGCGGCGAGCCTATCTCGGCTCAGAGACCCGTGTCCGTGGCGGTGTCGTCCCCGCCTTCGCTGATGCTGCCACCCGTGCGGAAGTCGGAGCGGATCTCCGAGCCCAGCGTGCCGCCCGAGAGCCCGGTGATCGCGCCGCCGAGGACGAGCGTGTAGTCCGCGCCCTCGTCCAGGTTCGCGGCCGGAGACATCCGGATCGACTGGGTGGAGTCCTCGTAGAAGACACCGGCCGTGATCTCGTTCCCGTCGCTGTCCTCGACGCCCAGGTTGTCGACGCCCAGGCTGCCCTCGGACAGCCGCTCACTGAAGATGGCGACGATCTGCGCGTCCAGCGGGACGTTCGTCGCACCGTGGGGCGGGCTCGTCTCGACGACGGCCAGGTAGTTCGCGGGGGTCACGGGGGTACAAGCGAGCGCGAGGAGCCACATGTCCGCATCCTGGCACGGCGATAGGCTTCCTGCATGTTCAGCATCATGTGTGGGCTCGCGCTGGCCCAGGACACGCCGTCCGAAGCGACTTGGGAAGCCACTCTGGAGTCCGTCGTCCCCGGCGTCGTCGCGTTGCGCGTCGTCGGGACCCGCAGCTTCGACACCGAGTCCGCCTCGGCGAGCGTCGGCACGGGGTTCGTCGTCGACGCCGAGAACGGCCTCATCCTCACCAACCGGCACATGGTCCACGCGGGCCCCGTGCGCGCCGAGGCCGTGTTCCTCAACCACGAGGAGATCGAGCTCGAGGCGATCTACCGCGACCCGGTGCACGACTTCGGGTTCTACCGGTTCGACCCCGAGGACCTGCAGTACATGGATCTCGTCGAGCTGGAGCTCGATCCCGATGGCGCGCGCGTCGGCCTGCCCATCCGGGTCATCGGCAACGACGCCGGCGAGAAGATCAGCATCCTCGACGGCACGCTGGCTCGCCTCGATCGGACCGCTCCCGTCTACGGCTCCAGCACGTACAACGACTTCAACACCTTCTACCTGCAGGCCGCCTCGGGCACGTCGGGCGGGTCGAGCGGCTCGCCGGTCGTCGGCCCTGAGGGCAAGGTGGTCGCCTTGAACGCTGGAGGCTCGCGACGGGCGGCCAGCAGCTTCTACCTGCCGCTGGACCGTGTCGTGCGGGCGCTGGAGCTGCTCCAGGCCGACGGCGAGGTGACGCGCGGGACTGTTCGCACCACCTTCGAGCACAGCAGCTACGACGAGCTCGTCCGGCTGGGCCTCTCGCCCGAGGAGGAGGCCGCGACGCGCGAGGCGTTCCCCGAAGGGCACGGCCTGCTGGTGGTCCGAGGCTCCATCGCCGAGCACGAGCTGCTCGAGGTGGGTGACATCCTGCTCCAGGTCGGCGGGCAGCGGCTGGACGGCTTCGTGGCGCTGGAGGCCGCCCTGGACGCGAGCGTCGGCGAGACCATCCCCATCGAGCTCGAGCGGCGCGGTGAGGCGGTGTCCGTGAAGGTCCCGGTCGACGACCTGCATGCGATCACGCCCGACTCGTACCTGGAGGTGGGCGGCGCCATCCTGCACGCGCTCAGCTACCAGCAGGCGCGCAACCACGTCCTGGACGTCGAGGGGGTCTACGTCGCTCAGCGTGGCGAGCTCCTGCGGGAGGCCGGCATCCCCGACGGCGCCGTCCTGCGCACCATCGGTGGAGAGCCCGTCGCGGACCTGGACGCCGTCGAGGCCGCGCTCGCCGCCATCCCCCACGGAGATCGCGTGGCGGTCCGCTACGTCGCGCTGGACAACCCGCGGCAGGAGCGGGTGGCCGTCCTGACGATGGACCGGCTGTGGAACCCCATGCAGCGCTGCGTGCGGGACGACACCACGGGGCGCTGGCCCTGCGTCGCCTCGCCCGAGGCCCCCGCGTCGAGCGGAGCCGAGCCCGCGACCGCCTCGATCCCAGCGGGGGAGAACAAGGCCGAGAAGGTGCTCGCGCCTTCGCTCGTCCTGGTCGAGGTCGACATCCCCCTGCGCACCGAGGGCGTCTCCGCCACGCAGTTCACGGGGACCGGCCTGGTCGTCGACACCGATCGGGGGCTGATCGTCGTGGACCGCGACACGCTGCCGGTCGGGCTCGCGGACATCGAGATCACGTTCGGGGGCGAGCTGCGCATCCCGGGCCACGTGGTGTTCGTCCACCCCGAGCACGACATCGCGGTGCTCGGCTACGACCCGAGCCTGCTCGGGGACACCCCGGTGCGCGCCGCCGAGCTCGTGCCGCAGGATCTGGCTCGCGGGGACAAGGTCTTCCTCGTCGGCCACGCCCGCGATGGAAGGCTCGTCAGCAAGAAGACCGAGGTGTCGGCGACGGACCCCATCTTCCTGCCGCTGCCGTCACCCCCGCAGTTCCGCGAGGCCAACCTTGCCCCCATCCAGGTCTCCGAGACTGGAGGGACCGTCGGGGGTGTGCTCGCGGACAAGAAGGGCCGTGTGCACGCGCTGTGGGCCAGCATCGTCTGGCAGACCTCGGACGGCCGTCAGAACGCGTTCCGTGGGCTGCCCATCGAGATGGTCACCGAGGTCTTGGGCCCGCTCTCCGCGGGAGAAGAGCCCCAGCTCCGGTCCTTGGGGGTCGAGTGGGCGCCCATCCGCCTCTCCGACGCTCGCGATCTGGGCCTGTCGGACGAGCAGGCCCGAGCGCTGGTCGAGCACGACGCCGAGCAGCTCTCCGGCCTGCAGGTCCAGCGGATCTGGGCCGATGTGCCCGCCGGCGAGCTGCTGAAGGGAGGCGACATCCTGCTCGCCGTCGACGGGGAGCCGGTCACCCGGTTCCGTGAGGTCGAGCGGGCGTCGCGGGACGGCGAGGCCGAGCTGACCCTGTTGCGGGACGGCGCTGAGCTGACGGTCACGGTGCCCACCGTTCCGCTGCCCCTGGCCGACATCGACGAGGTGACGGTCTGGGCGGGGATGCTCCTGCACGCTCCCCACCACGAGGTCGCCTCCCAGCGCGGCATCTCCCGCGAGGGCGTCTACGTCGCGTGGTTCTGGTACGGCACGCCCGCCCAGCGCTACGGCATGCGCGCCACCTGGCGCATCGTGGCCGTGGACGGCACACCGACCCCCAGCGTCGAGGCGCTGCTCACCGCCGTCGCCGACAAGGGCGACGGGGACTCGGTGCGCGTGCGCGTGGTCGATCTCGAGGACCGCGAGCGCGTCATCACGCTGCGGATCGACGAGCAGTACTGGCCCACACGGACCTACGAGCGCGGCCCGGACGGTTGGACGCGGGCCGACTGAAGCCCGGGTCTACTCGCCGGTGTCGCCACCGCCACCGCCGCCGGTGTCACCACCGCCGCCGTTGGTCTCCGTGCACTCCCCGGGCACGTTGAGCTCGCCGTTCTTGCCGGCCTGGAGCTGGATGGACCGCACACCGTCCGCGGGGACGGAGATCTCGGCGCGCGCCACCGGGACGTGCTTCTCGCCGTTCCAGATCCAGGCGGTCAGCGTGTTCGGCCCGGCCTGGACGTTGACCGCGGCGAACCCGCCGCCCTCGTTCGTCCACTCGCCCGAGCCCCAGCCGTCGTCGCCGACGTAGCCCCAGGCGACGGTGCCGTTGCCGTTCTCGACGGAGAGCTGGACGTGGTCGAGCCCGTCCGCGCCGCAGGCCTTGATCGTGCCGCTGATGATCCCGGTGCCCTGCTGGCGCTCGACGCCGAGCTGGTTCGCGTAGTTCTCGAACTGGCCCTTCGTGACCGCCGCCACACGCCACTGGGTGTCGTCCGGGCCGAGCATCTTGGCGCTGGTGGTGTTGACGACCTGGCCGCCCTCGCCGCCGGCCTTGTGGCCGACGACCGCGGACAGCGGCGTGCAGACCCGCAGGCTGGGCGTACCGGCGTTGCCGTCCTCGTCGGCGTCGACGGTCAGGGGCTCCTCGCCCGAGCCCGTGACGACGATCTGCAAGTCCGGGATGGGGTCGTTGCTGCCCTGGATGGCGATGGAGAGCGCGATCTCGGCGTTGCCGACGTACTTGGCCTCGGGGGAGCTCGTCAGCTCCTCCTGGACGCAGTCCATGTTGCCGGATGGTGCGGTGTCGACCGAGAACGGCGAGTTCACCTCCAGCCCGGAGTCGCTGTCGGTGTTGTTGTCGTCCTTGCCGTTGCAAGCGAGAAGAAGAAGGAACATGGGGCCCTCAGGTCAGGTGGACGGGGACGCGGTCCCCGACCGTGATGTAGGTGTCATCGATGTCCAGTCGATACGCCAATACCTCAACACCGGCCGCGTGCGCAGCCCTGAGGGCATTTCCATACGCCAAATCGACAGAATCCGCGGGTCGGACGCTGTCGCAGTCGTCCCGGCCGAGCAGGAAGAGCAGCACGGCGCGGCGCCCCTCCTCATGGGCGCGGACCAGCTCGCCCAGGTGCTTCGTGCCGCGCTTGGTCACGGCGTCGGGGAAGCGGGCCTCGCGGTCGGCGTGCCTCAGCGTGACGGACTTCACCTCGACCAGCGTGTCGTCGAGCATCAGGTCGATGCGGCTGTCGCCGTACTTCACCTCGGTCCGCAGCGTCTCGTACGTCGCGAGCTCGGCGATGCGTCCCGACTCGATCCCCTCCTTGGCGATGGCGTTTGGCCGCGCCGTGTTCACGAGGATCCAGGCGCCGTCCGGGTTCCGGGTGAGCTCCCACGTCCACTTGAGCTTGCGCTTGGGGTTGTCGTGATGCGTCAGCCACACCGGCCAGCCCGCTCCCTGGCAGCTCGTCATGCGGCCGGGGTTGGGGCAGTGCGCGATGACGACGCTGCCGTCCTCGAGCTCGACGTCCGCAAGGAAGCGCTTGTAGCGCCGGAGCAGGGTGCCTCGAGTCAGCGGCGGAAGGTCCACCGCGTCGGTCTAACTTCGGGCGAACCACCTGGACAAGACGCTCGGTCGGTCCGCCTGCCGCATTCGCGCCAGGCGCTGGTAGACCTCCTCGGCGCTGGGAGGCCGCTCCTTGGGGTGGCGGAGGAGTAGCTCGGTGACCAGCTCGTGGAGGTCGCCGGTCCCGGCGTCGTGGACGCTGCCCTTGCGGCCGTCCCAGCCGGGCGCCATCCCGGCTCCGTCGATGGGGCCGCCACGCAGACAGCTCGCCAGGATGTACCCGATGCCGAAGATGTCCGCGGGCGTCTGGGGAAGGCTCCGTCGTGTCTCCGGAGCGCAGTGGGGGTGCCAGTGGCCGTGGCGGACCGGTCCCCAGCTCGCGATGACCGGCGCGCCGTGGGCGTCGATTCGGACCGCGCGCAGGTCGAGCCCGCCGTGCACCAGGCCGATGTCGTGGGCCGCCTGCAGGATGCCGGTGAGATCCAGCCCGAGCCGGATGGTGCTCTGCTGGTCGAGCGGACCCGTGGTCCACAGGTGCTCCTCGAGCGAGTCCTCTGGGGGGAGCTCTTCGATGCAGTACGGCCGCCCGTCGACCAGTCCGACCATCGACGGTCCGCGGATGCCCGGATGAACGGCCCGCTCGAGCCGGATCATGCGTCGGGTGGCGTGCCGATGGAGGGCGCGCTTCTCCACGACGTGGGCCCGACCGGTGATGTGGAGGACCGCGTCGTCGGCGACCCCGACGGCCTTGTACGTCGTGTACGCGGGGTTCTTCTCGACCCACTCACCGCGCAGCCAGCGAAGTACTTCGGTGCTCATGCGACCAGGATGGACCGAGGTCGCTCCGGTCGGGCTTACCGTTCGTTTTCGTCGAGCTACTCGCCCGTGCGGTTCAGCACCGAGTACACCTGTCCGGCGTTCGCCGAGCCCGCGGGCGAGCCGAAGACGAAGTCGCCGAGCCCGTCGAAGTCCAGGTCACCGGCGAGCGTCGTGAACCCGGTCAGGTCGTCGCCCTCGCGGCCCAGGAAGATGGCCTCGTCGGTGTTCATGTCGGCCAGCAGCGCGCCGCCGGCGATGAGGTCCTCGCCGTAGATGACGCCGGCCTGGGCCGTGACGGGGCCTTCGCCCTCGAGCAGCAACAGGTTCACCCAATTCCGGTCGCCCGACTCGACCGCGATGAGGTCCTGGACGCCGTTGTTGTCGACGTCCGAGCTCTCCTCGGCGGTGTGCACGTGGCCGTAGTCCAGGGTGCCGTCGATGTAGGTGTCGGCCAGGTCGGCGGCGGTGTAGCGCTCGCCGTCGGTGGGGACCTCGTCGCCGTCCAGCAGGAAGATGCGGCCGCCGCCCGAGTAGCCCGCGGCGCCCAGGTGGCCGTACGCGTGAATGAGCAGCTCGTCGTACCCATCGCCGTCGAGGTCGTCCATCCAGCCGTTGACCATGCCGACCTGGTCGGTCGAGGTCTCGCCGCGGATCCAGGTCATGTCGGCGATGGACTGGGCCCCGCCGGCCAGGATGTCGTCGGCGGTGACCGGGATGACCGCTCCCGTTCCGCTGACATAGGCGCCGATCATCATGTCGCCCAGGCCGTCTCCGTCGAAGTCCATGCCGCCGACGGTGCTGCCGTTGACATCGCCGCCGCTGGGCGTGTCGAACTGCACCATCGCCTCGATCGAGGTCATCACGCCGCCGCCCGAGGCCTCCGCGCCCGAGTAGATGATGGTGTGGCCGGTGCCCAGGTAGCCGACGCCGCCGGCGACCTCGTTCAGCCCGTCCCCGTCGACGTCTGCGACATAGGCGACGTCGGTGCCGAGGTAGGTGTTGCCGGTGAAGTAGGTCATGGCGTCGCCCGACCCCAGGTCCCCGCCGGCCACCAGGTCGGCGCCGTCGAAGATCATGCCGGAGCCGTTGCTGTGGCTGAGGATTCCGCCGACGAGCAGCTCGTCGATGCCGTCCCCGGTGATGTCGCCGATGTTCGCCGCATCCGAGCCGAAGTACTCGCTGCTGCCGTCGATCCGGGCGTGGTACATCGCCGAGGGGATGCCGGTCTGCTCGGCCGAGACGATGAAGCAGGTGCCGTTGAAGGGGTCCGAGCCGACGCCGCACATCGCGATGTCCGCGTAGCCGTCGCCGCCCAGGTCACCGAGCAGGGCGCCGCCCAGGCCGATGAAGCCGTCGCCCTCGCCGGACTTGGGTGACCAGGCCGACCAGGCGTTGGCCCAGGAGAAGTTGTCGACGGTCCCGTCGCAGTCGCGGTCGACGCCGTCCCAGAGCTCGGGCAGGCCCTGGCCGGTCAGCTCGTCCTCGTCGTCGCAGTCCGTGCCGATCGTGCCGTCGGACTGCTCGTGCTGGTCGCTGTCCTCGCCGTCGCCGTCCTGGTCGTAGTCGCTGTCGAGGTAGCCGCTGCAGTCCTGGTCGATGCCGTCGTACCAGGTCTCGTCCTGGCCGGGGTAGATCTCCGGGTCGTCGTCGTTGCAGTCCGTGGCGTTGTCGCCCGCGCCGTCGAAGCCATCGCCGTCGCAGTCGTCGCTGTCCTCGTCGCCCGCGCAGTCCTGGTCGATGTCGTCGTAGCAGACCTCGGGAGCGCCCGGGTAGATGGTCGGGTTGCCGTCGTTGCAGTCGGTGCCGCCCTCGACGCGGTCGCTGTCGTAGCCGTCGCCGTCCATGTCCACGAGGTCGCCGTCGCCCGCGCAGTCGTTGTCGATGCCGTCGTAGGGGACGTCGTCGGCGCCCGGGTACGCGTACGAGTCGGTGTCGTCGCAGTCACCGTCGGCCACAGACCAGCCGTCGCAGTCCATGTCGTCGTCGTCCTGGCCGACGATGCACTCCGTGTACTCGGAGTCGATGGTGGAGCCCGAGTCCCCGGCGGGCTTGTCGGTACAGGCGAGGGCGAGGAGCCAGGTCATGGCGAACTCCGGTGCAGCGGGCGATAAGGATGCCCCATCCGAGGCGCGTCCGCCCCCTGGTCCCCGGCATTGCCATCCTCTTGACGTACCTGCTCGGCGCTGTGCCGTTTGGGCTGGTCCTCGCCCGCCGGTTCGCCGACATCGACGTGCGGACACAAGGGAGCGGGAACATCGGCGCGACCAACGTCGCGCGGGTCGCGGGCAAGCGGCTTGGACTGGCCACGCTGGTCCTCGACATCGCCAAAGGCGTGCTCCCCGTGCTCGCCGCCGGGGTGTGGCTGCCCGAGGTGCCGTGGCTTCCGTCGGCCCTCGCGATCTCGGCGGTCGTCGGGCACTGCTGGCCGGTCTGGCTGCGGTTCCGGGGCGGCAAGGGCGTCGCGACGTCGGCGGGCGTGCTGCTGGTGCTGGCGCCGCTTCCGACGCTCGGTGCGGCCGCGGTGTGGGGCGCGACGTTCGCGGTGTCGAAGAAGAGCAGCCTGGCCGCGCTCGTGGCGCTCGTGGCGATGCTCGGGCTCGCCGGATGGCTGGCCCTCGAGGTGCTGCCGGTCGTCGGCGTGCTGGGGGTCGTCCTCGTCGTCCGGCACGTGGACAACATCCGCCGCCTGGTCTCAGGCTCCGAGCTGGATGTCTAGGCTCTCCTCTCGAGAGCGCATGCGGGCCACGAAGTCGGCGAGTCGGCGCTGTCCTGGCTCAGGGGTGCCCTCGTAGAGCGCGACGAGCACGGACTCGGACGTCCGGTTCATCAGCAACGAGGGGTCGCGCGCCCAGAGAGGGACCGACAACAACGCCTCGACGAGCAGCAGGACCTCGTCGTCGGTCAGGAGCTCGGACCGCATCGCCACCGCGACCTGGTCGGCCGAAGTCGGCGGCGCCGTGAGCACCATGTTCGCTGCCACGCGGGTCAGCGGCAGCCACTTGCGGTGCGGCCAGCGCGAGCTCGCCCGAAGGATCTCGCCGAGGAGAGGAACGGCGTGGCGGGGGGCCGCGAAGAGCGCAGCTGGAGGCGTGTCGGTGACGCAGAGTCCGACCCGCAGCGCTCTCAGGAGGGTCTGGCGAAGCCCCTCGGCGTCGGTGGGCGTGAGCGACCAGCGCACCTGCCAGGCCAGCGAGTCCCGGATGCAGCGCTCGATCCGCTTGCTGTGGCCTCGCTCCTCGACGTCCTGGATGAGCCGGTTCACCACCCGGAGTACGCGCGGCCAGCTTGCGGCCAGCGCCTTCTTCGTGTCTTCGGTCGGGATGTCGGTGCGCGCTTCCTTGGCGGTCTCGGCCAGCAGCCCGGGGGCGCGTCCCGCCGGGTCCTCCTCGAGCGTGATGAGCATCTGCTGGGCGAACTGGCGCGTGGTGGCGTCCTCGGTCGCCGAGCGGGCCCAGTACCGGGCCAGGGCGTCGTCCACCCAGGGCGGGCGATGCACCTCGGCCATGAGGAACGACAGCGCCAGGACCTCCTCGTCGCCACCGATCCGACGCGCAGCATCGAGCGCGGCGCGGAGTCCCTGGCCGGTTCGAAGTGCGTGTTGGATCTGGTCGCGGTCCATCAGGCTCCGGAGAACTGCACGCCGTCAAACACCATGGTCGGCGTCGATACGGTGGAGAAGAGCCACGGGTCGTCGCCCACTCGCACGAGCGATGCGAAGAGGTCCTTCAGGTTGCCGGTGATGTTCATCTCGCCGATGGGCGGTCCCATCTCGCCGTTCTCGATCGCGTGGCCACGCAGCCCGAAGCTGAAGTCGCCGGTCGTGTCGTCGTGGTTCCCGCCGAGCCAGCTCGTCACGTAGACGCACTCGCCGACGTCCGCGAGGATGGCCGCGAGGTCGCCCTCGCCGGGGGTCACAATCACGTTCGAACCGCTGCCGGTGGTGGGGGTCATCCCCGCCTTTCGCCCGTAGTACGTGTCGACGTACAGATCGGTGACCACGCCGGCCTCGACCAGGGTCATCTTGCGCGCGGCCAGGCCCTCACCGTCGTAGTGGCGGCTGGCGAGTCCGCGGGGGATCAGGGGGTTGTCCACGATCGAGAGCTTGTCGGAGAACAGGCTCTTTCCTTGCTGATCGGCCCAGAAGCTGCGGCCCTGCTGGATGTTCCTCGCCCGGGCTCCTCGCAGCAGGGCGCCGATGAGGCGTCGTCCCGCGCGGGGATCCACGACCATCGTCGTCTTGCGGCTGGGTCCCTTGGTCGAGCCGAGCCGCTCCTTGCCCAGGCGCAGGGCCTCGGACGCGGTCTGCGCCGGGGTCCACATGGCGTCGCGGTGGTGTCCGCCGGTCCAGCACCAGGCCTCGGGGCGGCCGCCGGCCGGGTCGTCGAGGGTGACCTCGGTGCCCATCCAGATCGATGTGCTGCGGTGCGTGCCGCCGAAGCCGTTGCTCGTCACCTTGGCGCTGTCGTTTCTGGCCTGGGACACACCCGAGGTGGTCGAGATGACCTGCTCGTCGGCGTGCAGGGCGGTGTCCATCTCGGCGCACCATGCGATGCGCTGCTCCTCGGTCAGCTCGTCGAGCGTGCCGTCCACCAGATCGAGCTTGATGCGGGCCTGGCCGCCGTAGAGCTCGGGGTCCGGGAGCTTGCGGTGCTCGTCGGGCTGGAGCGCGCGGGTCAGCGCGACCGCCTCGTCGATGAACGCCTGGAGCCGCTCGGGGCGCAGGTCGGTGGTGCTGTGGCTGCTGTAGCGGCCGTCCACGTAGAGCTGGATGCCGAGGCTGCGGGAGGTCGACTCCTGCACCTTCTCGAGCTTGCCGTCGCGGTACTCGAAGTCGACGGAGCGGGACTTGCTCGCTCCGGCCGCGGCTTCCTGGGCGCCGGCGGTCTGCGCGATGGCGATGGCCTGCTCGCAGCGGTCGAGAAGCTCGTTGCCGGATGTGGTGGACTCAGGCATCGACGCCTCCAACGGTCATCGAGGAGACCAGCACGGTGGGGAGGCCCTGGCTGACCGGGACCGACTGGCCGTTCTTGCCGCAGGTCCAGCCGCCCGTGTCGAGCGCGCCGTCGTTCGCGGCCATCGTGACCTTCTTCAGCGCCTCGGGGCCGTTGCCGATGATGTTCACGTCCTTGATGGGCGCGGTCACCTTGCCGTCCTCGATGAGCCAGCCGTTCTTGATGTAGAAGGTGAAGTCGCCGGCGCCGATCTGGACCTGACCGTTGGTGAACGTCTCGGCGATGATGCCGGTGCCCTTGACCGAAGCGATGATCTCGTCGCGGGTGTTCGGGCCGTCCTCCATGAAGGTGCAGCGCATGCGTGGCATCGGGCTGTGGCGGAAGGACTGGCGGCGGCCCGAGCCGGTGGGCTCGACGCCGTAGTGCTTCGCGCTGATCTCGTCGTGCATGTACGAGGCCAGGCGGCCGTTCTCGACCAGGACCGTGCTCTTCGTCTCGTTGCCTTCGTCGTCGAACGCGATGGCGCCACGCTCGCCGGGCTCGAGGCCCGAGTCGACGATGGTCACGAACTCGGGGGCGATCTGCTCGCCCATGAGGTCCGAGTAGATCGACGTGCCCTTGCGGTTGAAGTCGGCCTCGAGCCCGTGGCCGATGGCCTCGTGCAGCAGGATGCCGCTCGCACCGGCGGCCAGCACGACCGGCAGCTCGCCGGCCGGGGGACGGATGGCGTCGAAGAGGATGGTGGTCCGGTCCACGGCCTGCTTGGCCAGCTTTTCGAGGTTGGCGTCGTCGAAGAACTCGACGCCCTTGCGGCCGGCCAGGTTGGCGCCTCCGCTGACGGTCTGTTCGCCGTCGTTGGCGGTGATGGAGCACCACAGCCGGGTCTGGGGGCGGCGGTCCGTGAACATCAGGCCGGACAGGGTCGCGACCAGCACGCGCTCGTCCTGGTCCCACCAGCTGACGGTGACCTTCTCGATGCGCTCGTCCAGGCCGCGGGCCAGGGACTCGAGCTTCGTGATCTTCGGCAGCTTCTCGTCGACGCCGACGTCGGCCCAGGGGCGGGCGGTGACGTACAGCGAGTCGTTGTTCGTCGCGGCGAAGGCGGCCGGCACCTCGACGGGGGCGCCCTTGGCGATCGCAGCGGCGGTCCGAGCGGCCGCGAGCATGGCCTCGAGCGTCAGGTCCTCGGTGAACGCGTACCCGGTCTGGTCGCCGATGACGCAGCGAAGCCCGACGCCCTGGTCGATGCTCGTCGAGGCGCTGCTGATGATGCCGTCCTCCATCTTGATCGAGGAGGTCTTGGAGTGCTGGAAGTAGACGTCGGCCAGATCGGCGCCGTTCTTCGACAGCTCGGACAGGACACGCTGGATCGTCGACTCGTCGATCCCGAACCAGCTGAGGAACGGGTTCTCGGGGGCCGGCGTGGCCAGCGCCTCGATGCCCGCATCCTTGTTTCCGCAGCCGGCCAGGAAGGTGGGCATGGAGACGAGAGCCAGTCCGGCTCCGCTCGCATGGAGGAACGATCGGCGTGTCGTCATGGGCATCCTCGCTACAAAAGAAGGGAACCTCGTACCACGCTCGCTCAGAGCGATGCCAGGATCGCGTCAATCGTTCCCTGGATGAGCAGACGCTCGGCGCCGACGTCCAGAACCCCACGATCGACCAGGGCTTTCGACACGCGGTGGGCTCGGGACATCTGGATCCCGGGCCGACCGGTCTTCAGGGGGCTGCGGGACTTGAGCTCGATGACCTGGGCCACCCGGTGGCTCGGGCGCGCCTCGCTCATGTCGACCACGACGAAGTCACCGCAGTAGTGCTTCTGGTTGCAGCGCCAGGTCCACAGCCGCCGGCGGCTCAGGAGCACGCGCACGAAGGCCCTCTCCGGGCCGCTCAGCCGGAACTGTTGGTGGGGGGGCTCGGCCCGCGCGGTGAGGGAGCGCATGCGGAACCCGCGGTCGATGAGACCGAATGGGAGGCGGAGGAGGGTCGACATGGCTGCACGGGGGGAGGGATGTGCACGTCGAGCTCCTTCGGCAAGCGTCCCCGCCGCGGACGATGTTCTCGCTTCGCGCCATTGCGCGACTTCGGCAGTTCGCACCCAACTGCGCGATTCCGGCAGTTCGCCCCCAACTGCTCGACTGCCGTAGGTCCTTGGCCATGGCTGTGTCCGCGACGGTCGACAGCTCGACGCCTCGGTCCAGTACCTGGCCTCGGCGTCCGGACCTCAGGCGCGCTGAGTGGCCCCATGACGGACACTCGCGCCGCCTCACGGAC
Organism: Pseudomonadota bacterium; assembly: GCA_024228935.1. Classification (GTDB taxonomy): domain Bacteria; phylum Myxococcota_A; class UBA796; order UBA796; family CAJQPC01; genus JAAESX01. The sequence continues at coordinate 32,272 of JAAESX010000051.1, read as the reverse complement.
TGACCCGCGCTGAACGTCCCGCCCAGGGACACTCGCGGCATCTCACTCGGCCGTTCCAGTGTCTCGGTCGAGCCGCTCGAATCCGGGCCGTAGCGTCGGACTTCTGGGTCCCTGGCGACGCAGTTCTCGTCGGGTGACCGTCAGCCTCGGACTTCTGCGCACTCAGCAACGCAGTTCTCGTCGGGTGACCGTCAGCCTCGGACTTCTGCGCACTCCTCACCGACGGAGGGGACACTCGAGTCGTCACTGTTCGCCGACCGGCTAGCCCAGCTCCAGCCAAGCGATCACCTGGTCGCTCAACAGCACCATGATGACGACGTACGGAACGAACCCGAGCCCGCTCGCCGCCAGCCAGTGCCAGAACCGCAGCTTCACGGTGCCATAGAAGAACTGCAGCATCGGCGTCGTGAAGAACAACAGCCGCAGGATGAGCACCGTCTTGAACGTGTTCAGCTCGAGCGCGTCCTCGTACCGGCGGAACTTCGCGGGCAGGTTCGCCTGCACCCAGTCGCGGGCCATGAAGCGCCCGAAGACGAAGCTCGTCAGCGCGCAGCCCATGCAGGCGAGCCAGCCGTAAATCATCGCCTCGACCGGCTCCCACACCAGCGCGGCGGCCAGCAGGAAGGCGTGGACCGAGAGGTGCAGTGGCTGGAGCAGCGACACGGCCACGACGAAGCCCAGGCCCCCGAGAGGCCCCAGATCCAGCAGCGTGGTCCGGACCAGGTCGATGTCCACGCGCTGGTGCACGTCGAAGAACCAGCCCGTCGCCATCAGCGCGACCACGGCGATCAGGATTCCGACGCGCACGGCGTTCTTGGCGGACATCTCCCAGGCAGTATCACGGGATATGTAGAAGGCATGACGACCCTCATCCGAAACGCCCGACTCATCGACCCGGCCGCTGGCATCGACCGGATCGCCGATCTCCTCGTCAGCCCCGACGGCATCCAGATCGACCCGGCCGATCCCGCCGCCGATGACGTCATCGACGCGACCGGCAAGTGGGCCATGCCTGGCCTCGTGGACATCCAGGTCCACTTCCGGCAGCCCGGGTTCGAGTACAAGGAGACCATCCAGACCGGGAGCGCAGCGGCGCTGGCCGGCGGCATCACGAGCGTCGTGGTCATGCCGAACACCCGTCCCAGCCTGGACACGCCCGAGCTGGTCGCGTTCGAGTCCGAGGAGGCCGAGCGCGTCGACGGCATCCGCATCCTGGTCGCCGCCTGCGCGACGGTCGGGATCCAGGGCGAGGAGCTCACCGACCACGGCGTGCTCAAGGGCGCTGGAGCCATCGCCATCACCGACGACGGCATGCCCGTCATGGACGACGGCTTGATGGAGGGCAGCCTGCGGCAGTGCGCCGAGCACGACCTGCTCTTCATGCAGCACGCCGAGGACATCGACCTCACCGAGCACGCGCCGATGACGCTCGGGCCGACGTCCAAGGCGCTCGGGGTTCGGGGCCAGTCCTCCGAGGCCGAGGGGATGATGGTCGAGCGGGACGTCGCGCTCGCGCGCAAGACGGGCGCTCGGTACCACGTGCTCCACACCTCGACGAAGCGCAGCCTGGACGCCATCCGGGCCGCCAAGCTCGAGGGCCTGCCGGTCTCCTGCGAGGTGAGCCCCCACCACCTGTTGCTGACCGACGAGGCCTGCGCGGGCGGTGATCCGAACAAGAAGATGAACCCGCCGCTTCGAGCCGAGTCGGATCGACTGGCGCTGGTCGAGGCCCTGCTCGATGGCACCGTCGACGCCGTCGCCACCGATCACGCGCCGCACTCGGCCGAGGAGAAGGCGAAGGGCTTCGTCGACGCTCCGTTCGGGGTCATCGGCCTGGAGACGGCGTTCGCGTCGGTCCTGACGTTCGTGCACGACGGCCGCCTGCCGGACACCCGCGCGGTCGAGCTCATGACGGCCGGACCCGCCCGCGTCCTGAAGATGGAGGGACGCGTCGGCACGGTGGTCGGCGAGGGCGCCCCGGCAGACCTGGTCCTTGTCGATCCGTCCGAGACGTGGACGGTCACCGACGATCAGCTCAAGGGCCGGTCGAAGAACTCGTGCTTCCTGGGCCGGACCTTCAAGGGCAAGGTGACCCACACGTTCCTTCGAGGAAAGCTGCGCTACCCCGCCTGAATCACAAGGCTTCTTCGCCAACGGTGCGGTCGGGGATCTCGCTCATCCCGCCCCAGGTCCGAGGGGGCGGGGCGTCTCCGCGCAGCACGACCTGGTGGCCCAGCCAGGTGGTGTTCCACTCCAGCAGGTGGCCGTCTGGCCCGTAGCGGAGCTGGTGCGTTCCCTCGTCCGTGACGAGAGTCCAGGTCCCGTCGTCGAGCTGCTCGAGGGTGCCGACCGTGGTGTCCCCGGTCTCGGCGGAGAGGACGCGGGTGTGTCCAGGAGTGAGCCGGACCCCGGGATCCATCAGCGAGAGCGTCGTGAGCTCGACGTTGGCGAGGCTCTGCTCGTGGACGCCGGTGGCGCTCGTCGTCCGGACATCGAGGCCCGTGGGGCTGCGGACGGCCTGGACCTCCCAGGACCCGTCCTGGTCCTCCATCGACGACGCGAAGCCCTCGAACCGACGGCTCCCGAGGGTCGTCGCGTGCTGTCGAAGCGCCAGTCCGGCGATCGTCGCGTCCGTCCGGGACTCCAGCAGGCGGACCTCTCCGTCGGCCTCGGGGACGTACGTGATCGTCAGATCCCGGTGCCCGACGATCTCGCCGTTGAACAGGATGTCGTAGCGGATCGACTGGACTTCGTTGGCGTGAACCGTGGCCAGGAGCGCGAGCAGCACGACGTGAGTCTACCTGGGGCCGGTAAGAAAGCGGTAACTACGCGGTCTTCATCTCGGGGTACAACCAGATCCTTGAGGGAAGACTTCGTGCCGGACGGATGTTCGACAGCGCAGGTGCTACGCGACACGCTCGCGAAGCGTCGGAATGCGAGCCAACTGGCTCGCGCGCTGCGTTCTCTCTCTCCGGGCTTCATTTCGACCGTGACTCTCGCTGCGTTGATGGCGGCGATGACGGGGTGGATCGCTGCACAGGGGCTTCAACCTGTCACCGATGCACTCCTCGAGAGCGGGCGCGTAGAAGCCTTGGCTGGAGAGGGCGTTCTGCTCGTCGCCATGGACTCCGCCGAGGGTCTGGACGACTGGAAGAGCGCGATCGCCGTGGCGCAGGAAGCGGGGGCTGTACAGGTCGCCGCAGTCAACCCGCCTGGAGAGCTGGATGGGGTCGTCCGGCTCGACCGTGGAGACGGGCGTGGCGTCGGGTTGACCGAGGACTGGGACGGCATCACACGCCGCTGGTCGATGGGAACCGCCGCGCATCCGACGTTCTCGGGCCAGGTCGCTCAGGCGCTTGGCCAGGGCGGGCGCGGTGAGCGCCTGATCGCGGTCGGCGGAGATGCTGTGCCGACGGTCGGCGTCGACAACCTCACCTACCTCGACCCCGACGCCATGGAGGGGCGTGTCGTCGTGCTCGGAGAGACGACCCCGTGGGCCGTACCGTTGGTCGAGACCGCGGCTGGGCCCATGCCGTTGGCCGAGGTGCTGACCCGCACCACGGCGACCACCGCCCACCTGCCAGCCCCGCGGTTCGCCTCGGCGCTGATCGGGCTCTTCGCGGGCGCGCTCGCGGCGGGCCTGCTGCTGCAGACGACACGGCGTCGACGCTGGATGACCCTGGCGCCGGTCGCGGTCGTGCTGTCGGTCGTCCCGTTCGCCGTCGGCGTGCTGCTGCCTGTCGAGGTGCCACTCGTCACGATGGTCGCCGGCATCCTGGCCGCGTCGACCCTGCGGTGGATCAGCCACAGCGCGCGCTTCAAGGCGCTCGTCGACCGGGCCATCTGGCAGCTCCACATCGAGCCGCACACCGAGGACCTCGAGCGGGACTGGCAGGAGCTCTGCCGGAGCGCGGTCGACCTCGGCGTGGCCGAGCGGGTCTGGGCCGTCGAGCAGATCGATGGCGTGTTCAAGACGGTCGCCGCCTGCGGCGTCGCGGGGGAGCTCACGCTGACCGACGACGCGCCGCCGCCCTTCGCCGACCCCGTCGTGCTCGAGCTCAGCTCGCGCTGCGGACGTCGCGGCGTGCTGCTGATCGACCCGACCAGCCTGGAGCCGGACCTTCGCCCGCTGTACGCGGTGGCTGCCCACCAGGGCCGCAAGTCGCGGGTGAGCGCGCCTCGCCTCGAGAACGTCGAGGCCTACATCTCGGTCGGCGTCGGGATCGTCCACGCCGCCCTCGACGCGCTGCTGTCGGACGCGAAGATGATCAAGTCCGGCGCCCACGCACGGGCCCTGTTCGACCCGCTGGGGCGCCTCGTGAACGTCGACCAGAAGCTCGAAGACGTCCTCTTCCCGAACGGTCGCTCGGGGTCGCCGAAGCTGATGGACCTGTGGTCTGTCGTCGGCGGCACACGCGGACAGGTCACCGGGGTGATGAACGGCGAAGGGACCATCCGGATGCCGCACTCCAGCGGCTGTCTGCTGCTCCTGACCGCTTCGCATGACCAAGGTCGGCTGGCCGGCTTCGTCATCGAGATGGTCGACGGGAACACCGCCGCCCAGCGCTCCGGCATGCTTGGTCCCAGGCTCGTCAGCGACGGTGGCCGCCGTGTGGACCGCAGCGCCTGAGCGGGGTCGAAAGCCGGGCGAAAGCCGATTGAGTTCTTCCTTCGGGGCGGCTGCCCTACCCTGTCCGCTTCCTGAGTTCTCCTGCCGTTGCTGGACCTGCTACCCGGTGCCTATGTCGACAACAGCCTGCTCACAGCAGTGCTGCTCGGCGTGGTGCTGTTGTGGGTGCTGGCCGAGCGGTTCGGCTGGCCGGCCACCGGGCTGGTCGTCCCCGGCTACCTGGGCGCGGTCCTGGCGGTGCGGCCCGAGGCGGCGGCGATGGTCGCCGCCGAGGCGGTGGTCACCTACCTGCTGACCCACGCGCTCGGACGGATGGCGTCACCCCGGCCGCTCGTCGACCGCGTGTTCGGCCGCGACCGGTTCTTCCTCATCATCCTGCTCTCGGTCTTCGTCCGAATGGTGATGGAGGGCGACGCCTTCCGAGGGGTCCTCGAGGGAGCGGGCTTCGAGCTCGGCGGCGGGTGGCACTCGCTGGGCCTGGTGCTCGTCCCGCTGACGGCCAACACGCTGTGGAAGCCGGGTCTCCTGCGCGGCGTGCCGCTGGTCGCGATCCCCGTCCTCGTCGTCTACGCGCTGCTCGTCTTCGTGATGGTGCCGTACACGAACTTCAGCCTGAGCGAGTTCGAGCTCACCTACGAGGACCTGAGCTGGTCGTTCATCGACGCACCGCGCGAGTACGTCCTCATCCTCATCGGGGCCTTCGTCGCGTCCCACACGACCGCCCGGTACGGCTGGGACTTCGGCGGGATCATCGTCTGTGGACTGCTGGCGATCAGCTGGCTCGAGCCGACCAAGCTGCTCGCGACCGTCGGCGAGATCCTGCTCATCGTCGCGAGCATGCGGTTCCTGACCAGCCGCTGGCCCCTTCGGACCGCCAACCTGTCCGGGCTGAGACCGATCGTCCTGGCGTTCGCCGTGTCCTGGGTCTTGAAGTACGTCCTCGCCTGGGCGGGCCAGGGTCTCTGGCCCGGCTTCCGGATCGGCGAGCTGTTCGGGTTCGGGTACCTGCTGCCCGCCATCGTCGGCGTGCGCTGCTACCGCCATGGCTACGTCGCGCGGGTCCTGCTCCCGGCGCTCGCCATCTCCTTCGGGACTGCGGTGCTGGGGCTCATGCTGGGCCAGGGCCTCGTCGGTCTGCGGGCTGGCCTGGCGGGCGCCGGAAGCCTCGAGGGCGACTCGCTGAGCGACATCTCCTCGCGTCGTCGCGTGGTCCAGACCGTGACGGCACCGCACGTGGACCAGGGGGCGCTGTCCACCGGCGAGGTCCGCACGGCCATCATCGCGGCGCACGGCGGCGTGCCCTGGCAGGGCGAGCGGGTCCAGGTCGAGGTCGCCGACGACGGCGCGGTCATCCACTCGGGCAGCCTGGGGCTCACGGGCTCGGCGTGGCTGCGCGAAGGCAGCGGCGAGCTGGAGATCCGGGTCCCAGACGCCCATGCCGTCCCGGGCCTGTCCGAGGCAGCCGTCTCGCTGGGCGCGATGCTGGACGCCGACGTGGTGCTGCTCTCGCCCTCGTCCGAGATGCGTCGTCGGCTGCACGAGCCGCAACGCAAGGTCCTCATCCTGGCGGCGGACGAGGCGACCCACCTGGACGTGCCGGGCTCGATCCCCGACGAGCTGCCCCTGGACGCGCTGTCCGAGGTGCTGGTCGATGTGCCCGTCGAGTTCGAGTACGCGGGCCGGGGCGCCGCCAGGCTCTCGCTCTCGGAGCTGGCGCTGCTCGAGCTGGCGCTGAGGACGTTCGACGTGCCCGCGGCGAGCGAGCTCGCGCCTCTCTGGGACGAGGACGGCTACCCCCGCACCACGGACAACCTGCCGCGGGGGGCGGAGACGCCGGCGACGCTCTCGCTCCTCGACCGGGGCGTCCTCCAGCTGTTGATCCGGGCCCGGGAGGGCGACCCTCGGTGGCTGCGGGTCGCGTCGGATCACGCCGCCTCGATGGACATGGTCGTCGTCTACGACGAGGAGTTCGTCCAGCTGGTGCCGATGCCCGAGCGCGAGCCGCCTCGCTACAGCCTGACGCTGCGGACCGTCGGCGAGCCCATCGCCGTCGAGGTCCGGGCGGCCGGTCGGCATCACCAGGCCATCGATGTCGGCGAGGCCTGGTTCCACGCGATGGACGCGAGCGCGCTGTTGGTGCACGACGCTCGCGCAGACCTGGACGCCAGCGCGGTCCGGCAGGCCGGTCCGGCCTCCCCCGAGCTGGCCGTCCTGCGCGACCTGGCGCTCGGCATCCCCGAGCTGCAGGTGGTCGCGGTCGAGGCGTCGCGCGAGGACGAGGTCCCGGGCGCCGAGGCGGTGCTGACCATCGGGCGGCCCCTGGCGCGCGACGACGAGATCCCGGACTTCATCTACCAGCTGGCCGGCCTGGTCCGGTACGGCGGCGGTCGGCCCCTGTGGTGGGACGGCGCCGAGCGACGCATCCGCTTCTACGACCCGGCGAACCCCCGTCGGGACGCGGTCCGCGCGGCGGGAGGGGTGTACGTCACCGCCTACCTGAACCCGCCCTACCGTCTGCTCTACGGTGGGGTCGAGCCCGGCAGCGAGCTCGAGGCCCTGCTTCGACACGCGCGCATCGACGTGCACGAAGGCTCGCTCGAGGCGGTGCTCGGCGGCGAGGAGGCCACGCCTTGGGGCGACGTCCTGCTCGAGGACCTGCGCCTGTTCCACGAGACCCGTCACCCGGGCGCGCTCGAGCGCCTGAGCTGGGACGCCGGGCAGCTCGGCGCCACGACGTGGGCGTTCGAGGACCCCGATCAGGGGCTGGTCTTCGTGGTGATCGAGAGGGACGGCGAGCGCCTGGTCGCGCCCCTGGGGCTGCCCCGTGGTGGCATCGCGGTGGGCGATGAGTGGCTGCCCGGGCCCGAGCTGCCGGCCTGGCGGGTGCTGCCCGAATGAGGACCCGCCTCCTGATCTTCGGCTGGCTGGTCGCGGCGCTCGCGCTGTGGCTGCTGGCGCCGTGGGCGGACAGCTGGTCGAGCTTCACCGCGGCCGGCGCCGAGCGCCTCGTCCTGTTCGCGCTGACCGAGGGCGGGCACGCGAGCTTCAAGGTCGGGCGCGACGATGAGGGCGTGCGGCTCCTGGCCTACCTCGAGACCGAGCGGCCGGAGATCCTCGACGAGGCGGAGACCTATCTGTACGGCCTGGGGCTCGACCTCGTCGGCGAGCAGACCACCGCCTACCGCGAGCACTGGACGCGGTCCCGGCTGACCGTGCTCGAGGACGGCTCGTTCGCCATCGACCCGCCCGACCCGACGCGGATCATCACGGACAGCCGCATCATCGACCTCATCCCCGGTCCGCACATGGACGAGGGTGGGGAGCTGGTCGTCCGACCGAAGGGACTGCGCGAAGGGGAGCGCCTGCTCGTCCGTGTCTTCCGCGAGAACCGGGACGCTGGAGCGGGAGTCACGAGCGCGCTGTCCAGGACCGCGCTCGAGCGCATCGGTCGCCTCTACCCGCTGCCCTGGCCGACGCTCACCGAGCAGGAGCTCCGGTGGCACACGGGCCTGAAGCGCACGACCATCCCCGCGCACGAGCTGGTCGGCGAGACCGTGGCCGTCCACCGGTACGAGCCGCTGAGCTTCGTGCCGACCTCGGTCACGGGTGGCTACCGGATGGAGCCCGGCGAGGCGACGGCGGTGAACATCCGCGGGCCCAGCACGCTCGAGGTCTTCTCGGCCACCGACGACCAGCTCGAGGAGCTCGGCAACGAGCTGATGGAGCCGAGCACGATGCCCGTCTTCAAGGTCGTCGACGCCTCGTTCGCGACCATCGAGGGTGGCTCGGTGAGCCCGTCGAAGATCGTCGTCCCGGACGGCGCCATCTGGTCGATCCACTGGATGAACGGCTGGGAGTCCGAGCCCATCACGCTGGCCTACACGCTGACGCCGGACCAGGGCAAGAGCTGGGGCGAGCCTCCAGGCGCGGGCGGCGGTGAGCCCCAGGAGCCGGAGCGGCGCCGCATCACGAACTACCGCGCCGGCCCGGGCCTGGGGCCGGTCGACGTTCCGGCCGTGGCCGCGCGGGAGTGGGGCCACCTGCGGGTCGAGGCCCGCCCCCTGAGCGACGCGGTCTGGAAGGCTTCGCCCGCGACGGACCCCGGCCAGCCCCCCGTCACCATCAGGTGGGAGGCGCTCGACATCGACGGACAGGTCCTCGACACCGGCACGTTCCAGTCGCGCTGGCAGTACGCTCCGTACGAGCGCTACGTCGAGGCCGAGCTCGAGCGCGTCTCGGAGAAGACGACCCGGTACGTCTACCACCGCCGCGAGGCCGTCACGCTGCGCTTCACCGCCGACCAGCTGGTGGACCTGCGGTTCCTCTACCCGCTCGATGTCGTGCCGCTGCGCGCGCCCGAGTACGGGCTCCCCGCCGACTTCACCGGGCGCTATGCCCCCTGGGAGCTGGCGAACTACCAGGTCGTGGCGCCCCGGAACCACGACGACCTGGTGCTCGACGAGCGGCTCATGCGGTTCGACGCGACGGTCCGCATCGAGCGCCGGCCGGAGAGGGACGGCGAGGACGGCTACCGCCAGACCTGGGCCGTGCATCCGTGGAACGTCGACGCCCAGCACCCGGTGGTCGAGCGCGTCACGCCCACCCGAGGCTGGCAGCGCTGGTACCGCACCGAGCTCGTCGGGCTCACGGGCCTGGTCGTGGGAGACGACGGACTGTCGGTGGACTACCGCGTCGGCGCCGGGGTCCTCGGCGAGGAGATCACGCTCTCGTGTGGTGACGAGTCGCTGGGCGCGTTCCCGATCGACTCGACGACCGGCAGCTTCACCTGGCCGGCTCCCGAGGGGGAGGCCAGCTGCGCCCTCACCGGACCCGATGGGCTGTGGCTCGCCCGCGCCGAGGGCGACGGCCCGACCTGGGCCCGCCGGACGCTGTGGCGCGCCGACAGCACGACGCTGCGGGTCAGCGCGTGGCTCACGGATCCCACCGAGGTCCTGTTCATCCGGGCCTACACACCCTCGGGCAAGCCGCCAACGCTCATCGTGAAGATCGACGGCGGCCAGGTCGTCCGCCGCGCCACCTCGAGCGAGCACTTCACGCCGGTCCAGCGGAAGTTCATCCCGCTGGAGACGCGCGGGGCCGGGCAGCTCGTGAACGGCGGCGCGCTGCAGGGCTGGCAGGGAATGCGCCTGTTCCTGGGCAGTGACCTGTCCCGGGGCATGCACGACGTCCAGATCCAGGCCTTCGGGCAAGGGGGCGAGGCCGTCTACATCCGCATTGACGGCAGCTGGCAGCAGGCGCGGGATGGCAGTGTGCGGCACTGGACGGAGGAGCAGCTGTGAGGACCCTTTGGCTCGGCATCCTGCTCGCTGGAGTCGCGTTCGCGCGGCCGAACGCCAGTCCGCTCTGGGAGGACCTGAACGACCAGCGGAACGACGCGACCCCGCGGCACCTGACCCCCGCCGAGATGCGGGACGCGACCGAGCTGTTCGGCGAGCTGGTCCGGACCGCGCCGGGCGGCGTGCTCCCACAGGGCTTCGAGACCCGCGCGGATGCGATGGGCTTCTCGGTGCGGGTCGACGAGGAGAACGGCTGGGTGGTGATGGAGCCGGCCACGGAGGCCGCGGACGGGCTCTACGTGGTGCGCATGACCGAGTCGTCTCCGGTCATCGTCCAGGCACCGCACGCCTGGTACGACCTCAAGACGGGCCGGCTGGCCTCGCTCCTGTTCGAGGAGGGCACGGGGCAGCTCCTGATGTTGAACAGCGGCCAGCGCTATGCGTTCGAGCGCGCGGACCTCGCCCACGCGGACGACACCTACTACCAGGCGTTCACCATCGCCGCGGCGCAGTCGCTGGACCAGCCGCTGGTCGTGCAGTTGCACGGGTTCGCGGACGAGAACAGCCGGGCGTCGACGGTGCTCTCGCCGGGCTCCGCGCTGGCCGACCCCGCTGACCTGGCGGACTCGCGCTGGGACCTGACCGGCCTTCTCCCCGGTCGCAGCAAGAGCGGGGACTCGGTCCCGAAGCTGGCGGGTCGCACGAACAGCCAGGGCATCGCGCTGTCCTCGCACGCCCGCTTCCTCCACCTGGAGCTCTCGAAGAAGGCCCGGTCCGAGCTGGTCCAGGAGCCCGAGGTCCGGGCCGAGCTGGCCGAGATGCTGGAGGACTGGACCCGGTGATCCACGTCCTCCTGTTCCTGGGACTCGCGTTCGGCGGCACGTGGCAGCCGGCGGAGTCCCTGCGTGTGCCCGCCGACACCGGGCTGCTGATCGAGCAGCCCGGACGGGCGCGCGTGCTGATCGACGTGACCCCGGCGGACGCCCGGATCGAGGCCACCTACGAGGGCCTCGACATCGCGCTGCAGGCCGGGCCCGGGGGCACGCTGCTCGTCCCTGCTCACGGCACCCGTCGGCCGGTGGTGCTGACGGCCTCGGACGACGTCTCCATCCGCATGTGGCGCGAGTCCACCTGGCTCCAGCCGATCGCCTGGGATCGTTACGAGCGTCAGCTGGCCGCCTGGGCCCGAGACGGCGGCGACCTGCCGGCAGCCCCCGCGGCGATCGGTGGGCTGGCGGCGACCTGGGAGGCTCGCCGGGCGGCACTGGAGTCCGCCGACGAGCTGGACTCCCGGTTCCTGACCGCCACGATGCTGTACGAGCTCGAGGTCGTGCGGGCGCGCAGCGTCAGTGACCACGGCCGGGAGCTGGGTGACATCGTTCGAGTCGAGCCCGGTGGCGAGACCGCGCTGGCTGTCCAGGGCCCCGGCGTGCTGCTGCTGGACGCCCGACTCGGCCTGCCCGAGGGCGGCTTCGGGGCCATGGAGATCGGCATCGAGCGGGACGGCGACTGGCTCGGAACCCGCATCCGCCGCGCGGGCGAGGACCCCGAGAACCCCGGCCTGTCCTGGGCTCGCCGCGCCGAGGTCTTCGTCCCGCCGGGCGTGCACGCGTTCCGGATCACCGCCGGCGAGGAGGCGTTCCAGGTCGAGCTGGCCATCGAACGCCCGCGCCCCAGCTGGCGCTACGCCGACGACCTGCGGGATCTCGAGGAGACCGCCTGGCCGACCGGATCCGTCCGCGCGATGGAGGCGGCCTGGGTGCTGGCCGACCGCGAGGACGCTCGGGACCACGCCGCAGAAGTGCTCGAGAGCGCCGAGCCCGGGAGCGCGGCGGCGACCCTCGCCAGGTCACGCCTGATCGCGACGGTCGATCACCCCGGTGAAGCCGTTCAGCTCTGGCTCGAGGACCTGACCAGCCCGGTGGTGCTCTTCGCCATCGCCGAGAGGGCGGCCTACCGCGCGGACATCGACGCCACGCTGGTGACGCCCTTCGCCGAGGCGCTCCCGGACGATCCCGAGCTGCTGGCAGCGCTCGGCGACCGTGTGTCGGGCGCGTTCGTCCGCCCCCGCGGCGAGGCCATCCGCTGGCTCGCCCAGCTGGACGCGCGAGGCTCGGCCGCCAGCCGGTGGACGGAGCTCGTGCTGCTCGAGGGCACCGCCGAGCCGCGGCTCGTGGCCCAGGCTCCGGGCGTCGCCCGCGTTCGGTTGGCCGAGGGCGAGCAGGCCATCGTCGTCCTCGAGGACCACCCCCGCGGCGTCCCGGTCGTGCGGCTCCTGGCCCACGAGCCCGTCGAGTACTCGGTCGACGAGCTGATGCTGTACGGAGCCTCGGAGCTCGACGAGGCGCTCGAGGCGGTCGTCGAGCACCGCATCGCCGTCCAGCGGGGCGAGCTGCTGGTCCTGGATCCAGTCGCGGTCGTCGAGGGCGGCCTGCGGGTCTACGAGCAGCAGATCGCCGAACTCCCCGCGCGCTGGGACCTGGTCGAGCCGGGCACGCCCGGGCAGGTCGCGGTGACCACGTACGGCGGGCCCGGTCGCGTCCTGGCCTGGACCGACGACGGCCGGACGTGGGAGATGGAGGTCCCGGCGCCGCTCGACCCCGACGTGCCGTCCGCTCGCTTCATCCTTCCGGTCGCCCCGTTCTCGAACCTCGTCGCGCTGGAGTCGGACGACGGCATCGAGGCCTCATTGGCCCTTCGCCGGACCTCGGGCAGTGCGGATCGAGAGCTCCCCGACCCGGTCGGCGACCCGCTCGAAGCGCTGAACGTAGCGAGCCAGATCCTGGTCGGACTGCTGGACGAGGGCGGCTCGGGCCGGGCGGTGGCGGACGCACGACTGCGGCGTGCCGGGGCATTCGTGGCGCTCGGCTACCGCGGCACTGCGCGCGGCGAGGCCAACCTGGTCCTGTACCTGACGGGCACGACTCGCCGGCAGCGTGAGGAGGCCCGCTCGCCCATCGCACCGGGTGGGTTCGCCGACGCCGAGGGTCCGGCCACGGCCGCCGCGGCGCTCGCCCGCGACGCCCAGCTGCCCCCGCTCGAGCCCAGCACCTCGGCCGACTGGCTGGCGCTCCTCGACCAGGTCAGCCCCACCGTTCGGCCCTACGTCTACATCGAGGCCAGCCGCCGCCGGCTGCTCGAGGGCGATGTGCTCGGCGCCTGGACCCTGGCGGACTCGGCCGGCGAGGCGGGCATCCCCACGCGCCGACAGGCCGAGTACGCCGGGCGCTTCGACGTGCTCACCTCGCTCGACCGCGATGGCGGGGTGGTGCACCTGCGGGTCGAGCGGCAGCCGCCGGACCTGGACGACGGCGAGTACACGATGGTCCGCGAGGCCGCGCTGGGCATGCCCTGGCCCGGGACCGAGGTGGCCGTCGTGCGCGGCGGTCGCGAGGACCGCCTGGCGTTCGCGGGTGGGGGCGCGCTGGACCTGGCGCTGCTCTGCCGGGACGAGGCGACCCGCAAGAACCCGCCGCCGTGCGAGGTCGAGGTCGCCCTGAACGGCGTGTCCGAGGTCGTCGAGATCGAGGACGGCCACATCGCGACCTGGTCCGCCGTCCTGCCGACGGACGACCACGAGCTGCTCATCCGACCGCTCTGGGACGACCACAGCGCGATCGTCGTTCGAGCCGAGCTGGCCGGGGATCTGCTGCCGCCCGTCGTCACGGTGCCCACGCATCGGCTCGGTCGCTCCGGGGCCGGCGTCACCGTGCTCGGACCCACGCTCGTGAAGGTGCGTGTCCATCAGGGCGGCCCTGTCACGGTCGCGGCCGACGGCGTCACGCGCGTGATCGAGGGCGTCGGCGTCCTGCCCATCGCCGCCACCGGGCCTGTCCCCGTCATCGTCACCGGCCCGGGCGACGCGCTCATCACGATGTCGCGCCACGACCTGGCCGGGCTCGACGCGGCCGACCTGGCGGTGAAGCCTCGCGCCGAGGCCCCCGAGGCCCCTGAGCCCTACGGCCCGTCGGCCTGGGCCACCTGGGTCTGGATGAACCAGGTCGCGCACCCCGCTCGACGGACCACCGCGCCGATGGGCCTGGGCGGCACGTTCGTGTTCGGCGGCGAGGTCGGCGACGACGTCACGACCTTCCCCACCGCGCTGCGTCACTACCCGTACGCCCAGGGCGACATCGAGTGGCACCAGCGGGTCGGTCTGCAGCGACACTGGCTGCACGCCCAGGGCATCGCTCGGCTGAGCATCGACGGCGTGCCCGGGGGCGCGTTCAACGGGGGCTGGACGTGGATGCCGCCGAACTTCGCCATCACGGCGGACGGCGCGATCTGGACCTCGAGGTCCGTCGGACACGGCGTGCTCGACGCCCAGGTCCGGTACCGGCGCTGGGTCGGCATGTGGTGGCGGGTCGAGCCGTTCGTCGAGGGCCACTGGGGCGTGTGGACGCCTCCGCCGACCGTGAAGGTCGACCCCAAGGCGTGGAACACGTTCGGCTCGCAGCACCCGTACGGGCTGGGCTTGGGTACGCACGTGGACTGGCGACGCCGCAAGGACATGCGCGTCCGAGGCACCTTCCGCGGGTACAGCAACGCCGGTCCGTCGCTCGATCGCATCAGCGGTCGGGTGGGCGCGGATGTGTGGGTCTCGGATCCGCTCTACGTGGGCGTGGGCACGGCGCTGGAGTACCGCTTCCAGGACGAGCATCGCGCCTTCGGCTTCGTGCGACCCTCGGTCGACGCGTATGTCACCGCACCGGTCTGGAGGGCCCCGTCGCGCCGCCTGATGTTCGACGCTCGCGCTCGCTACTACCCCCAGCAGAACATCGCGGACGTCCGCGTGCGGCTGGTCGTCGAGCTGTCCCAGCGCCGCGGCCTGCGCGACCACGCCCCCATCGACGAGGTCTACTACGTCGCGCGTGAGCTCCCGGAGGAGCAGCGATGAACCCGAACCTGCGACCGGGACCCGCCCCTACGACCCGCGGTGGGCGTCAGCTCGCGACAGCGCTGCCGGGGCTCGTGGTGCGCATCCACGCGGACCGGATCGACGCGCTGGCCCGCCGCCTCGAGGAGGACTCGCGGTCGCCGGTGCCCGAGAGCGCCGACCACGGGTTCGCGGTCACGATGGCCGTCGAGGGCCGGGCACTGCTGGCTCGGTACGCGACCATCCGCACCCGCCGCCGCGAGCTCACCACCGCCTCGGAGGCCGTCCGGACCGAGGCCGAGGGACGCGCGGTCCTGCTCCACCACCTGCGCACCACCGTGGCCGACCCCCGGGCGCTCAAGGAGGACGTCGCGGCGCTCGACCGGTGGCTCGACATCGACGCCCTGTTGGAGCGGCTCGACAAGGATGCCCGCGGTGTCTTCGTCGACCTGGAGCTCCTGGCGCGCGCGATGTCGGCCCACCCCCTGCGCGGTGAGCCGGCGCTCTTCCTCGACGGCCTGATCGAGAGCCCCCACGCCCCGACGCGGCGAGCGGCCTGCGCGACGCTGTCCCCCTGGGTCGGGCAGGTCCTGCGCAGCAGCAAGGATCGGGACGGCACGCTGATCGACAGCAGCTCCGAGCGCATCGACCGGCTGCTCGCGCTGGCGATGGAGCGCGGCGGCGACCCCCTGCTCGCCCGCCGGGCCCTGCGTGTCATCGCCGGGATGTCCGAGCAGAACGCCGCTCGGCTCCTGCTCCAGCGGCTCGAGGTGCCCGGGAAGCACGAGCCGGGCTCCCGCGACGACTTCCTCGTCCGTGCCGCGGCCATCCAGTTCGCCGTCGAGGTGGGCCCGAACACCGCGCGCAATGCCTTCATGCTCACCCGCCAGGACCCCAGCGAGACCGTGCGCTGCTCGCTGGTCGAGGCGCTCGCCAGCTCGCCCGCTCCCAACGCGCGTCAGCTCCTGCAGCGGCTCGCCGAGGAGGACGGCTCCGAGAGCGTCCGGGTCCGCGCGGTCCGGGTGCTCGCACGAGACCGGAAGCCCGACCCCGAGGATCCGCTCGAGGAGCTGGCGTCCGAGCTCGCGCTGCTCCCGCTCGGCAGCTCGGGGACCCGTCGGCTCCCGGGGGACTCGACGGCGGCCCAGCTCGCCTCGGCGCTCTTGCGGCTGGCCCAGCGCGACGTCGGCTTCGGCATCGAGCCGCTGTCCGGTGGTCGCGTGCGGGTGCAGCGCGGCCAGGAACGCGTCTTCCGCTTCTGGCGGTTCTTCCACGCCCTGCGGCATGGCGATCCCGGAAAGCGGCAAGGCGGGGACCACCTGAGCGGTCGCACGATGTCGGGTCGCCTGCTGGTGCCGCCGCCGCGCATGGCCGACGTCTCGCCGACCGAGGTGCCGGCCAGGCCCGTGATGGTCGAGGCCTACAAGAGCTGGTGCCCCTGGCTCCCCCTGCCGGATCAGCTCGTGGATGCGCTGTGGCGCGGACGCATCCGCGTGCTCTCCGACGTCGGCTGGACGCAGATCACGCCGCCCCCGGGTCCGCGCCGTCTCTGGGCCGCATGGGTGCTCTCCTGGCAGGTCCAGCACTACGCCGAGCTGCGCAGCGAGTCCCTGCGTGCCTCGGATCCGGCCGGACAGTCCCAGTACGCGGACGCCTTGGCCGAGCTCGGCTTCGCCATCCAGTTCGAGCCCCACCACGCGGAGATCGACGAGCGGGTGCCCGGCCTGTTCGGGGCGCCGCTCGAGCTTCCGGGACCGGAGAGCACGCCGCTGGGCTCGATCGTCGCGGTGGCGCTGCTCGACGAGCTGAATCGCTTCCTGGCGCTCCACCCGGTCGAGCCGTCCGACCTGGCGATGGTCGGGCTGGTCATCGGCGTGGTGTTCTTCACCCGGCTGGCCTGGAACAAGATCCGCACCCGTCGCGCTCGCGCGGCCATCCCGCTGGTCGTCGGGGGCTGGGGGACGCGTGGCAAGAGCGGAGTCGCTCGCCTGAAGGCCGCCCTGTTCGAGGGGCTCGGGTACGACGTCGTCTGCAAGACCACGGGCTGCGAGGCGATGCTCATGCGCACGCCGTCGCTGCGCGGCGCCATCGAGGTCTACCTGTTCCGGCCGTTCGACAAGGCCACGATCTGGGAGCACGCCGAGGTCCTGGCCCAGTCGGCCCAGCTCGGCGCCGAGGTGTTCGTCTGGGAGTGCATGGCGCTCCGTCCCGAGTACGTCGAGCAGCTCCAGCAGCTGTGGACGCGCGACGACATCAGCACGATCACGAACACGTACCCGGACCACGAGGATGTGATGGGGCCCACCGGAGACGACGTCGCCGACGTCATCGCCCGGTTCATGCCCGAGTCCAGCCTGGCCATCACGACCGAGACCCAGATGACCGCGGTCCTGCGCGAGCGAGCCCGCGAGCTGGACACGACGCTGATCGAGATCGACGAGGAGGGCATCGCCGCCGTCCCCGAGGACCTGCGCGCCCGCTTCCCGTACCAGGAGCACCCCGCGAACCTGGCGCTCGTCGCCCAGCTGGCCGAGGAGCTCGACGTCGACATGATCGACGCGATGGTGCTGATGGCCGACCACGTCGTGCCGGACCTGGGCGTGCTGGCGACGTTCTCGCCCCTTCGCCACCGCGGCCGGACGCTCGAGTTCAGCAACGGCAGCTCGGCGAACGAGCGCACCGGGTTCCTGAACAACTGGCGCCGGTGCGGCTTCGACCTGGACCCCGACCCCGACACGTTCCTCGTCGCGATCATCAACAACCGGTACGACCGGGTCGCGCGCAGCCAGGTGTTCGCCGAGATCCTGGTCAACGACGCCCGCGCGCATCGCTACGTCTGCATCGGGACCAACCTCGAGGGCCTTCGGGGCTACATCGCCGACGCGCTCGAGCACCGGACCGCCCGCATCGACGTCTTCGGCGGAGGCCCCGGCGCGGTCGAGTCACGGCTCGAGTCGCTGTCGAAGGACCTGCGCATCGTCGACGTGCCCGGCCTGCTCGAGGCCACGCTCTCGGAGCTGGGCCTGAGCGGGCCCGGCGTCGACCAGCTCCAGCACGACCTGGACACGCTCTACAGGGACCTGCCCGCCACGGCGCTGGACCTGGAGTCCGCTCGGCTGATGCTCGGCGAGCTCGGCGGCCGCCTGGTCGCGCTGGCCACCGAGGCGGGCACGGTGTTCCATCCACACGCCCACCCCGAGGCGCCGTTCCACGACACGCGCGATCGGGACTTCGGGCTGGCCGGCGCCGGCGAGCAGTGGGTCGAGCTCGCGGTCGAGGCCATCGCCTTCGAGTCGACGCGACGGGCCTGCCTCGAGGCCGTCGTGTACGACGCGGGCGGGAACGAGGACTTCGGCACGCTCGAGCTGGCGCTGCGGAACCTGTTCCGCGGGATCTTCCTGCGGCACGTCATCATCGTGGCCGAGGAGGGCGCCTCGGGCGATGTCATCAACGAGCGCATCGCCCTGTCGGTGCCGCTCGGGGCCCGCACGCGCGTCATGGCGTGCCAGAACATCAAGGGCACCGGGCTGGACCTGGTGTACCGCTGGGTCTACACGCGGAAGCCGATGCGGTGGGTCGAGGACCTGCACGACCGGGACCCCGAGGTCGTCCGTCGCGCGCTGGTCGCCCTGCGCGAGTGGAAGGAGTGGTCCCTCTGTCTCGTCCACGAGGTCGTGCGCGGGCTCGAGCGAATGCCCCGGGACGTCCTGCCGCAGCTCTCGGCCGAGGTCGCGAGGAAGCTCAACGCCGAGCTGAAGGTGCGCGGCAAGGCCATGAGCGAGGTCACGCCCCTGCAGGGGGACGTCGGCATCGTGCGCGGGCTGGTCAACGAGATCGTCGACCCGTTCCTGGGCATCTTCCGGCGGCTCGAGGCCGACCGGGTCATCGAGGACCTGGGCGCCGGGCGCATCAGCCATGCCCGGGCGCGGGACGAGCTGCACCGCCTGACGCTCATCCAGCGGGGCGAATGGATCGACGACGCGTGAGCGACGAGGTGCGAGCTACTTTGGCTCGATGACCTGCCAGGTCCGCGGCTCGATCTGCTCCATGTTCCAGAACGCCGCCCAGTAGAAGTCGCCGCGGTCGTCCTCGTAGCCCCACTCGGTCTCGCCTCGGTAGACGTTGGACCAGCTGCGCCACTCGCCGTTGATCTTCTCCTTGTCCTGGGTGAAGCCGAGGTAGGTGACGGGCAGGGCCCGCTCGGGGCATCCCTCCCACCAGTGCAGGGTGCCGTCGTCCTCGCGGGGGGCCCACTTGAAGCGGTAGTCGCACGAGCCGCAGGTGCCGTCGGAGTAGGTCAGGCCGCCGGCGCTGTCCCACAGCTCGGGCCCGGTGTAGAACTCGCCCTGGCAGACGAACTCGTCGCCCTCGGACGAGCTCGCCGAGAGCAGGAGCGCCCCGGACATCCAGGCGGCGGCGCCGTACCCGCCCCAGTCACCGATCGACGGACCGTAGGCCAGGTTCGTCTCCCAGGGCTCGACCAGCAGCTCGTAGTCCCAGACGATGGCGCAGGCCGTGTCGGCGGCGCACTCGTCGTCGGCGCAGTCCACGTCGCCGTCCTGGTCGTTGTCCTTCTGGTCGTCGCAGTCCTCGACGCACTCCTCGACGCAGTCGCCGTCCTCGCAGTCCGCCAGGCCGTCGCCGTCGTCGTCCTTGCCGTTGTCGCAGTCCTCGGGGTCGCCGACGTCTGTGTCTGCGTCTGCGTCTGCGTCTGTGTCTGTGTCCGTGTCCGCGTCGGCGTCTGTGTCGGCGTCACCGAACGGAGGGCGGAAGTTCCCCGGCTTCACGGGGATCTCGGGCATGCAGGCCCACAGCAGCAGAAGGCTCACTCCGTCTCACTCCAGGTGCGGGGGCGGACCTGCTCGAGGTCGAAGAACCACCCGTAGGAATCCCAGTTCTCGTCGGTCCACTGGGCTCGACCCTCGTACTGGGTCTTCCAGCCACCGTCGATGTCTGCGGTGATGGAGTCGGACCCCTCGCGGAAGCCCAGGTAGATGGCCGGGAGCTTGTCCACGTTGCACTCGCTGAACCAGTGCAGCGAGCCCTGCGACTCCTTGGGGCGCAGCTTGAAGCGCCAGTCGCAGCCGTTGCAGTCGCCGCCGTTGTACTCGGCGCCGTGCATCTCCCAGTCGCTGGGGCCGGCGGAGAACCAGCCGTCGCAGGTGATCGAGCCTCCGTCGTTCGACGTGCCCTCGAGGTGGAGGTCCGCCTCCATCCACAGGTAGGCGTCGTCGTAGAACTCCATGATGGCTTCGCCGCCCTTGGTCTCGAGCTCGTAGTCCCAGACGACGCCGCACTCGGGCTCGCCGGAGCACTCGTCGTCCTCGCAGTCCGTCGCGCCGTCCTGGTCGTTGTCCTTGCCGTCGTCGCAGTCCTCGATGCAGGCGTCCACGCAGTCCTCGTCCTCACAGTCGACCTTGCCGTCGCCGTCGTCGTCGTCGCCGTTGTCGCAGATCTCGTCCTCGACCGGGTCGGTGTCGGAGTCCGAGTCGGCGTCCGTGTCCGCATCGGAGTCGGCGTCGGTGTCGTCGTCGCCTTCGATGACCGGCAGGGTGTTGTCCGGCTCGTTCTGGAGCTGGGGCAGGCAGGCGAACAGCGCGAAGAGGACCATCAATCCGAAGCTACCCAATCGATCGTCTGGTCGCTGTCAGGACTCAGGATCCGAGGACCTTGCTCAGGAAGAGGCGCCGGTCCGTGCTCACGCCGCCGCCGATGCGCCGGCTCGGCACTTCCATGTAGACGCCGATGTCGTCGAAGCCCATGTCCAGGTACATGTCGTAGCCGGACTGCCGACTGGCCGAGGTCCGCAGCAGCGCGTGGGTGTAGACCTTCTTGTCGATGGCCTCGAGGCGCGCACCGATCATCGCGCGCCCGAGCCCCAGCCCGCGGTAGTCGTCGAGGACGCCGAGCTCGGACAGGTAGAAGGTGTGCTCGACGGGGAGCAGGCCCTGCATGTGGCGGGCGACCTCGGGGCGCGAGCGCACCGGGACGGCGAACCCAAAGCCGACCACGGACGACAGCCCGCGCACGGCGATGAGCGTGATGTGCCGGTCGGACTGGAGCTGCCGGCGCAGGACGCCTTCGGCCTCGTAGGGGTAGAACTCCTCGCGGTACGGGGGCTCGGACCAGATCGTCTGGTAGGCACCGACGAAGCTGGCCCGGTACGGCAGGACCTCGCGTGGGTTGTCCACGCGGATGAGCGTCACATCCTTGTCGAAGCGGCCGATCTCCACAGGGTCTCCTCCGGGGAGATCATGCCGCGATCCGGGCCTCCACCAAAACCGCCCCACCGTCGATTCGCACGCGGACGGCGATGCGACCCCCGCCCAGCGCGGCGTGCTCGGCCGCCACATCGTCGCGGAGGACGACCTCGACCTCGCCTTCGTGGATCGCGCGGACGTCGATCTGGCGAGGGTTCAGCTGCATCCCCCGGCCCAGCGCCTTGAGGATGGCTTCCTTCGCGGCCCAGGCCGTCGTGATGCGGACGGTGTCCTCTCCCAGGAGTTCGCGCTCTTCGGCGCTGAACCACTCGTCGACGAAGCTCGGGTGGCGCGCCTCGATCTGCTCGAGGTCCACACCCACCCGCTCGGTCGCGCTCGCGAGCGCCACGGCCCGGCCGCCGGAGTGGCTGATCGAGATCCCCGGGCCGGGCTGACCGTCGATCTCGGAGACCGGCTGGCCGGTCGGGAGCGCGCGGATCCGGATGGACAGCGGCGGGGCGCCGGTCAGCGCGGACAGGGCCCGCTTGGCCGCGATCCGGCCCGCGATGCGGTCGCCGATGCGCTTCTCGGTCCCGCGCGAGCACAGCTCGGCGAGTTCGTCCGCCTGGAGCCAGCCGTCGGGGGACTCGCCCACCTCGGCCGAGCGCAGGCAGGCCTGGACGCCGCCGGTCTCCACCACGGTCATGGTGCCGAAGGCGGTGTCGGCCCAGCCCTCGTCGGGCTCGGAGAACCGGTGACCGTCGGGCAGCGGGCCCTTCTCGATGAGCCGGAAGCCGCGCAGAGACAGGAGGCGTCCGTCGTCGCCGTCGACGTCCACGTCGTAGGCGCTGTCCTCGCGCCGCTGGACCGTGAGGGTCAGGTCCTCGCCGTCGCGAACGCGCCGAGCCATCCACAGGGCCTCGATCGAGGACGGGAGCGCCATGACGCCCTCGGCCACCATCGCGTGCAGGCCGGCGGCCTGGAAGGCGGCCTCGAGTGCCAGCGGCGACGTGAGCAGCCCCTCGGCGATGTAGGCGTGGTCGACGCGACCGGTGCACTGGAGTCCGTCGCGGGCCACGCCGTCGGCACCCCGAAGGACCTGGAAGGCGTCGCCGTGGAAGAACCGCTTGTAGATGTCACCGCGCGAGATGGCGTCATCGGGCCAGAAGGCGGGAGGCAGCGGCGCGATGTCCGGCGACTCGCCCACGAGGATGGTCGCGGAGAAGTGCTGGGTGCGGATGGTCTTGCCGGCGCGCGTGGTCCGCTCGCTCAGGAGCATGCAGCGGACCTTGCCGTCGGGCTGCGGGATCGCCCGCACCTCGAGGTCGACCGGGTCGTCTCCGTACAGCTTCACGGGCTTCTCGAAGCGGGCGTCCTGCAGGCCGGTGTAGTGGAGACGGGCGCGCGCCAGGCTGGCGGCGGCCACCATCAGCTCGACGCCCATGACGCCGGGCAGCACGGGCTTGCCGTCGATCGCGTGGTCGTGGATCCAGCCGTCGCGCTCGGCGTCCAGGCGGTAGCGCGCGACGACCGTGTCGCCGTCGAGCTCTATGGAGTCGAGCTTGGGGTGGTTCGGGCTCGGGACGAAGTCGCCCAGCTTCCCGGCGACCACGACCTCGCCTGTCACGTTGTTCGCGATCAGGTCGACCGCCAGCGCGGCACCGGCGGGGGCGGGCATCAGCTCGACGCCGCGGGCCTCGAGAAGGGACTGCATCCCTCCGCGGACGGCCATGCCGACATCGGCCCAGGCCGTCCAGTCGACGTGGACGGCGTTCTCGCGGGCCATGCAGACCTGGGCGAGCGCCTCGTTCGCGGCGGAGTAGTCGACCTGGCCCTCGTTGCCGAAGCGCCCGGCGACCGAGCCCATCGAGAGGAACCAGGCGCCGTCGGGCAGGGACTCGGCGAGCGCGAGCCCACCCAGCGCCTTGCCGTCGAACACGCGGTGGAACGCGGAGACGTCCTTGTCCTGGATGAGGCGGGACTCCTCGACGCCGGCGCCGTGGATGACGCCGTCGACGCGGCCGTAGCGCTTGATGACGTCCGCCACGAGGGCCTTCACGGCGAGCACGTCGGCCATGTCGACGGTGACGTAGTCGACGGTCGAGCCGACCGCGCGCATCTCGTCCATGTTCACGCGGATCTCTTCCGCCTTGCGCAGCCGGGTCAGGCGACGCTCGACCTGGGCGGGGCTGGTCTTCTCGCCTTCGGCCTTGAGCTCGGCCTTGATGCGCTTCTTCTCCGCGGGGACGTCCAGCGGCGTCTCACCGGCCGGGCTCCGGCCGACGAGGACGAGCGTGGCGGGTGAGCGGCGAGCCCACTCGAGCGCGACGCGGGCCGTGATGCCGCGGCCTCCTCCGGTGGCGATGATCACCTGGTTCTTGTCCGGGCGCTTGCCGGCGGGCGGGTGGGACTCGACGGCGAGCTCGATGACCTCGCGGCCTCCGTCCCGACCGTGGAAGATCTCGGGGGCGCCGTCCGGGGCGCCGAGCTCGGCACACAGGATGCGCGCGATGCTGTCCGGGTCGACCTCGGGGGCCACGTCGACGACGCGAGCGCGGCAGTCGGCCCACTCGCGGTTCAGAGCCTTGGTGAACCCACAGCGGCTGCCGTCGAAGAAGGCCTGGTCGGGCGTCATGCCCTCGTGCTCGCCCATCATCGTGAGGCAGATCCAGTCCTGGACGGGGACCTCGACGAGCGTCTTGGCGATGCCGAAGGCCTCGAACACGTCGCAGGCCACGTCGATGACGCCGTCGTAGGGGGTGTCCTCCATCGCGACGAAGGCGCCGTGACGAGCGAGCTCGGCGACGAGCGAGTCGGCCACCGGACCCTCACCCAGGATGCGGATGGACCGGTCCCGGATGCTGCCCTCGACCATCGACGGCCGGGAGACGCGCACGGGGCGGCGGATCCAGAAGCTGGAGGGCAGCTCGCTGAAGGGGTCCTCGAGCTCCTCCTCGGTGACCCGGGTCGGGGTGGGGGCGGCCGTGCGAGCGGGGGTGCGCACGCGCTGGCTCAGCCACTCGGACAGGGCGCCGATGGTGCCGTGGTCGGCCAGGTTGAAGCCGTCGTCTCGCTCGACCCCGAAGTGGTCCCGGACCTCGCTGAAGATCTCGGCCTGCTTGACGGTGTCGATGCCGAGGTCGGCCTCGAGCTCGTAGTCGAGCTCCAGGTCGTCGCGCTCGTACCCGGTCTTCTCGCCGATGACGGTGAGCAGGTAGTCGAGCACGCCGTCGGAGATGCTGGCCTCGCTGACGAGAGGCTGGTCGACGGTCGGGATGGGGGCCGGAGCCGCCGGGGAGGCCTCGGTCGAGGCGCCGGCCTGGGAGGCGAGCCAGCCGGCCAGGGCCTGGATCGTCGCGTAGTCGGCCAGGTTGAAGCTGTCGTCGCGCTCGACGCCGTAGTGGTCGCGGACCTCGCTGAAGATCTCGGCCTGCTTGACGGTGTCGATGCCGAGGTCGGCCTCGAGCTCGTAGTCGGGCTCCAGGTCCTCGAGGTCGTACCCGGTCTTGACCGAGATGACGCCGAGCAGGTGGTCCAGCACCGAGTCCAGGGTCGCGCCGCTGTCCAGGGTCCGCTCGGGGGCGGTGAGCGTCTCTTCGACGAGCGTGGGCTCGCTGATGGTGGGCTCGGCCGGGGCGCCGATCTGGGACGCCAGCCAGTCGGCGAGGCCCTGGATCGTGGGGAAGTCGGCCAGGCTGAAGCTGTCGTCGCGCTCGACGCCGTAGTGGTCGCGGACCTCGCTGAAGATCTCGGCTTGCTTGACGGTGTCGATGCCGAGGTCGGCCTCGAGCTCGTAGTCGGGCTCGATCTCGTCGGGCTCGTACCCGGTCTTCTCCGAGACGACGCCGATCAGGTGCTTCAGGACGTCGCTGGACCCGGCCTTGGCGGCCTGCTTCTTCGGAGTGGGCGGCGCGGCTTTGGGAGCGGTCGCCGTGCCCAGGGCGCGGAGCTGTCCGCTCTCGCGAACGAGCGTGGCGTCGGCGTAGCCGGTGACCTCGGTCAGCCAGGCGGTGTGGCGGGCGGTGTCGGTGACGCGCTGGTCGCCGTTCGCGACCTTCTTCCAGACCGTGAGCGCCAGCTGGGAGCCGAAGCCCGCGGCCAGGCGGACGCAGTAGTCGATGTCGTAGTGGCCGCCGGTCGAGAGCCTCAGGTTGCCGAGCTCGGGGTCGGGCTCCTTCAGGTTCGGGATCGGCGGAACTGTTCGGTACTGCAGGGCTTTCACCGCGATGGCGTCCTCGATCGAGGCCCCCATGGCGTGGCCGGTGAAGCCCTTGGTGTTGCTGATGACGACCTCGTCGGCCGACGCGCCGAAGGCCGCACGCAGCGCCGCGATCTCGGCTCCAGCCGAGCCTCCGCGGGCCGGCGTGTAGGTCTCGTGCGACATGAACATCGTCCGCTTGCCCATCTCCTCGGGGCGGACTCCCTCGCGCTGCGCGGCCTCCTCGACGAGGAGCCGGACCTCGTTGGCGATGTGGCCCTGGTCGAGCCGCGAGCCGTGGAAGGCCGAGTTGGCGATGCGGGTCGCGAGCAGCTCGGCGATGGGGGCGGTCCCGCGGGCGGCTGCGTCCTCGTGCCGCTCGAGCAGAAGTCCGACGGCGCCCATGCCGATGATCATGCCGTGGCGGCGTCGGTCGAACGGGAGCGCGGCCTCCTCGACGACCGAGTGGGTCGTGGCGGCGCCTGCAGCCATGAAGCCGGCGCCGATCCACTCGAGCATGTTGTCGCTGGTGACGTCGTCCGCGCCGAGCACGAGCACCCGGTCGCAGCGGCCCAGACGGATCCAGTCCTGGGCGATGCCGACGGCGAGCGTGGTGCTCGCGCAGGCCGAGTTCACCTGCGTGTTCGGGCCCTTGGCGCCGATGAACTGGGCGAACTGGCTGTGGCCCATCGACAGGACCTGGAACAGGAACCGGCGGTCGAAGTGGCCTTCGTCGTCGACGCCGCCGTTCCGCAGCTTGTCGATCATCGTGTCGTAGCCGGGGAACGCGCTGGCGAAGACGATGCCGGTGCTGGCCTGCAGCGGCTCGGGCAGGGCCCAGCCGGTGGCGACCTTCTTGCCGGTGGTGGTGTCCTTGTACGTGCGGACGAGCGGGATGCCGGCGTCGCGCAGGGCCTCGAGGCCGGCCGCGAAGGCCAGCTGGGTGGTCTTGTCGAGGGCCTTGTTCCACGAGGCCGAGACGCCGTAGTCAGCGACCACGTCGAGGGCGCCGCCCCGGCCTGCGAGCTGGATGACCTGGTCGTCGGACTCGACGGGCAGGAAGCTGCCCTGGCCGGTCTCGTCCTTCACGAGCCGCACGAGGTTCTTCTGCAGGAAGCGCTCGCGGTACTCGGCGTCGATCCGCGTGATGCGCTGCTCGCCCCGCAGGATGCTGTGGACGTTGTCGTCGCTGAAGATGTGCTCGCCGCCGGGCAGTCCGATGCTGGCGCCGCTGCAGACGACGCGGACCGTGGCTGCGGGCTGGGTGGCGTACTCGATGACGGTGGGCGTGGGATCGGGCGTCTTGGCCGCCTCGAACGCGTTCCAGCTGGCCTGGAGCAGCGCCTGGACCGCGGGCATGAGCGAGCGGGCGAAGTTGCCGGCGTCGAGCCCGTTCAGGCCTCGCTCGGCGACCTGCATCAGGAAGTCCTGGACCGCGTCGCCCTGGACCGTCGGCGAGGACGTCGCGGCGACCGGCGCGGCAGAGGCGGCGAGCGGGCGTCGCGGCTGGGTCGCCACGGCCGGAGCCGAGCGGTCCCACTGGGGCTCGAGCTGGCCGAGCCGGCCGGCGAAGTAGTCGATGAGCGAGCGGATCGAGACGTGGTCCGACAGCAGGAAGCCGGCCTCGCGCTGGAACTTGAAGCGCGTGCGCAGCTCGGCGACGACCTCGGCCTGGCGGACGGTGTCGATGCCCAGGTCGGCCTCGAACTCCATGTCGGGCTCGAGCTCGTCGGCGGGGATGCCGCAGCGGTCGGCGATGGTCCCGAGCACGGTGTCGATGACGTACGGGGTCGCCGTCAGCGGCTGGTTCTCGGTGGTCGTGACGTTGGCCAGGGCTTCGCTCGTCGCGAGCCGGGGCCGAGGGGCCTGCAACAGGTCCGGGACCGAGGTGGCGGGGCTCGCCTCGGTCGGGAAGCCCATCGCGACCATGCCGGCCAGCGCGTCGCGGAAGGTCCGCTCGCCGCCCAGCTTGGGGTGGTTCGTCGACATCGCCCGGTGGGGGCGGCTGTCGAGGATGGCGGAGATCATGCCGGTGAGCGCGCGCTTGGGGCCGCACTCGACGAAGACACGGGTGCCCTCGGCGTACATGCGCTCGACCTGGTTGACCCACTCGACCGGCGAGGCCACCTGGCGGCTCAGCAGGTCGACGATCTCGGCGGGGTCGGTCGGGTACCAGCGGCTGGTGACGTTGGTCGTCACCGGACGGCGCGGCGACTTCACGCCGAGGCGCTTGAGCACCTTGCCCAGGGGCTTGCTGGCCGGGGCGACGATCGCACTGTGGAACGCGTGGCTGACCGGCAGGGGGTAGACCGTGATGCCGCGGCTGCGGAACGACTCGCACGCGGCCTCGACCGCGTCGCTGGCGCCGGCGATGACCGTCTGCTTGGGCGAGTTCTTGTTGGCGGGCACGACGTACCCGGGGATCTCGGCCAGGACCTCGTTCACCATCTCGGCGCTGGCCGCGATCGAGGCCATCTTGCCCGGGTCCTCGATGACGAGCCCGGCCATCTCGCGACCGCGCGCGGACACGGCGCGCAGGGCGTCGTCGAAGGTGAGCACACCGGCGGCGACCAGAGCGCCGTACTCGCCCAGGCTGTGTCCTGCGACCAGGTCGGGGAAGATGCCGTAGTTGCCGAGCAGGCGGGTGATCGCGATGTCGATCGTGAGCGTCGCGGGCTGGCTGATCTCGGTCGCGCGCAGGGCCTCGAAGCTCTCGGCCTCGTCGTCGTGAACGCGCGCGGCGATGTAGTCGCGCAGCGGTCGCCCGAGCTCGGGCTCCATGATGGCGTCGGCCTCGTCGAACGTGGCCTTCACGACCGGGAAGCGCTCGGCCAGGTCCAGGCCCATGCCCAGGTACTGGCTGCCTTGGCCGGTGTAGAGGAAGGCCAGCTTCCCGTCGCAGGGCGTGTCCTCCAGGTGGATCGACCGCATGCGCAGCAGGTCGAAGCCTCGGCCCTTTCGGATGGCCTTGTCGGCCTTCTCGACCTGGTCGGCGCGCTCCTCGACCGAGTCGGCGGCGGCAGCGAGCCGGAGGGGCATGGTCGGGTTCCAGGCGGTGGCCTCGCCACGACGGACGCGGTCCAGCGCGCGGGAAAGGCCCTGGAGGTCGGGCGCGGAGACGGCCCAGATGCCCTCGGGGACGGGGCGCTCCAGGACCTCGACGGTCGGCGTGGTCGCGGCGCGGGGCGTCGCGGAGCGGGCGGCGTGCTCGACCAGGACGGCGTGGAAGTTGGTCCCGCCGAACCCGAAGGCGGAGACACCGGCGGCGCGGCGCCAGCCCTCGGCCTGCCAGGGCTCGGCCGAGGTCTGGACCTGCAGGGGCACCGTGTGGAACGGCACGTCCTCGCGCGGGGTGCTGAACCCGACGCTGGGGGGCAGGGTCTTGTGGAACAGCGACAGGGCCGCCTTGATCATGGCGGCGGCCCCGGCGGCCGACTTCAGGTGACCGATCTGGCTCTTGACCGACCCGATGCGGATGGGTCCGCGAGCGCCGCGGCGACCCTCGCCGATGACCTCGGAGAGCGCCTCGACCTCGATCTTGTCGCCGACCACCGTGCTGGTGCCGTGGCACTCGATGAGGTCGACCTCGACCGGGTCCATGCCGGCGTCCGCGTAGGCGCGTCGCAGGGCGCGCTTCTGGCCCTGGATGTTGGGCGCGGTGATGCCCTTGCCCTTGCCGTCGCTGCTTCCGCCGAAGCCCTGGATGACCGCGTAGATGCGGTCGCCGTCGCGCTCGGCGTCCGAGAGCCGCTTCAGCAGCAGGATGCCCGAGCCCTCGCCCATGACGAAGCCGTTGGCCGTCTTGTCGAACGGGCGGCTGTAGTCGGGGCTGAGCGCGCCGATCTTGCTGAACTTGGTGTAGGTCGGCGGGTCCATCGACCGGTCCGAGCCGCCGCTGACGGCCAGGTCGAAGTCGCCGTCCTGGAGCCCCTTGACCGCGGCCTGGACCGCCGCCATCGACGAGGCGCATGCGGCGTCGACCGTGAAGTTCGGGCCGCCGAGGTCGAAGGCGTTCGCGACGCGGCCGGCCACGACGTTCGAGAGCTCGCCGGGCATCGAGTCCTCGGTGATCGGGAGCAGATCACCTTTGAGCTTCTGCTCCCAGGCCGCGAGCAGGCTTTCGCGCAGGTCGGCTGGAAGGGCCTGGAACTCGGGCACCTTCTCCATCGCGTCGCGGTAGTGCGGGTAGTAGACCCGGCGGTTGGTCGCGTCGCGGACGGACGGGCCGCCCATCGAGTTGCCCAGGATGACGGCGATGCGCGAGCGGTCCACGGCGCTGTCGGGGCCGATGCCGGCGTCCTCGAGCGCCTGGCCGACGGCCTCGAGCGTCATCTGCTGGACCACGTCGATCTGCTTGCTGACCTTCGGCGGGATCCGGTACTTCTTGCTGTTGAAGACGAAGTCGCGGACGAAGGCGCCGATCTTGGCGTACGTCTTGTCGGGCGCGCCCTTGTCGGCGTCGTGGAAGAGCCGGGCCTCCCACCGGTCCGCGGGGACCTCGCCGATGGCCGAGACGCCGGACGTGATGTTGTCCCAGTAGCTGGGGATGTCGTGGGCCTTGGGCAGCACGCAGCCGAGGCCGACGATGGCGATGGGCTCACCGCGGCTCGGCTCGGTCGAGGGCGCGGCAGCGGGGATCGGGGCCGGAGGCTCGACGACGGGCTCGGGCGCGTGGGGCTCCCGGATGGGGCCCAGGACGTCCTCGGTCGCGAGCACGGGCACGCCCACGGCGCAGGCGCCGGCAAGCGGCTCGCCCGTGATGGGCAGCCCCTCCCAGGCGGCGATCTGCCAGAGCACGCCGCTGCCGACGGCCCCGGACGAGTCGGCCACGAAGCTGCGACCGTTGCTGGCGCGCAGGGCCAGGGCGGTGCGGCCGACGGGGGCGGCGGCGTCGGGCCACCGGGTCACGGTGCCGGTGCGGGTGGTCCACGAGTCCATCGCGGCCTGGTAGGCGCGGATCAGCTGGCCCAGGTCCGAGTGGCGCTGGGCGAGCGGGTGGGCGAGCGCGAGGCCCTGTCCGGCGGGGACGGCGACGGAGACCGGATCGTCGGCCTCGTACCAGCCGGCGGTGGCCTCTCGGAAGTCCTGACCACCGGCCAGGCGGCGCACGACGGGGCTCATCGGGCTGGCGGCCACGCGGAAGCCGGCGATGACGCGCGTGCTGGTGTCGGCGGCGCGCTCGACCAGGCGGCGGAGGTGCGGACCGAGGCCCAGCTCGCGCAGGCCCCAGGTCTGCTCTGCGATGACGACGCCGGCGGCGCCTAGGGCCATCGCCGCGGCGGCGGTGTCGGGGCCGCAGCCGGCCTCGAGCAGGACCTTGCCGGAGCACTCGGCGAGCATAGCCAGGCCATCGCGGTCGCCACAGACGCCGCCGGCCTCGCGACCGCGGAGCAGGAGGCCGTCGAAGTTCTTCGGGACCTTGCCGGGCGCGGACAGCTCGAGCCACATGGAGCGGCCCCGCACCTTGCGCGAGCGGCTCGTCACCACGATGGGTCCGGTGCCGGGAGGCTCCTGGTCGGGATGGATTCGAACCCAGGCGCCGTCGGGGATGTCGGTCGTCCACGAGCACGTGAGATCGATCAACGGGATGCCGCCAGCAGCCAGTACGGCGGGGGCGAGCGAGGCAGCCTCGGCGGGGAGACGAACGATGAGCATGCGGGGTTCCGGCGTGAAGCGCGCGTGGCAGCAGTGCGAAGCCATCTACGCGCTCATGGGAGCGCTGCGAGGCTAACGCGGGCGCTGCGAGCGCTCGGTGACGGGTTCGCGGAGACGCGGGGGAAGACGGCCGAAACAAGAGCAAGTCTCGTGCCAGCTTGAGACGGTGCCCGGGGCTCAGACCAGGCGGTCCCGGACCAGGCGCGACACCTTCTCGAGGTCGCGGTGGAGCACGCGGTCATCGGTCCACCGCGGGACGGTCTTTCGAAGGGTCGACCAGGTCGTCTCGGTGCCCGCGGCGAGCTGCACGCGCGGGCCGTCGATGCGCTCGCCGCTCGCCGAGAACGAGGTCCCATCGCGTCGGAAGTCGAGGCCCTGGGCGGCGACGAGCATCTCGATGGCGACGATCTGTTCCAGGTTGTCGACGATGCCGGCGAGGCCGCGAGCGGCGGCCGGGCCCATGGACACGTGGTCCTCGTGGTGCTGTCCCGTCGGGATGGCGTCCACGCTGGCGGGGTGGGCGAGGCCCTTGCACTCGCTGACGAGGCTCGCCGCGGTGTACTGGGCGATCATGAAGCCGCTGCGCACGCCGCCGCCCTCGAGGAGGAAGCTGGGCAGGTTGCCGGTGAGCTGGCCGTAGGTCATCCGGAAGACGCGTCGCTCGGCGATGGAGGCGACCTGGGTCAGGGCGACCTTCAGGTGGTCGAGCGCGAGCGCCACGGGGGCGCCGTGGAAGTTGCCCGCCTCGACGATGCGGTCCTCGAAGACCAGGGGGTTGTCGCAGGCGCCGTTCAGGTCGAGCACGATAGTGCGCTCGACGTACTCCAGGGCGTCCTGGGCGGCCCCGAGCACCGCGGGGGCGCAGCGGATGCTGAACGCGTCGGCGCTTCGGCCCGCGGCGACGAGCGAGGAGCCCGACAACAGGCCACGCACCCGGCGCGCGACCGAGACCGCGCCGGCGTGGTTGCGGCCGGCGAGAGCGGACTCGTCCAGGCAGTGGGCGTCGGCCTGGACGACCTCCATGGTCATCGCCAGCGCGCGCTCGGACTGGCGCAGCAGCTCGGTTGCGCGGTGCAGAGACAGGGCGCCGAGGGCCACCGTGAGCGTCGCGCCGTTGATGAACGACAGCGCTTCCTTGGGCGTCGGATGGAAGACCGCCAGCGGCGAGATGGCGTCGCGGCCGTCGACCTCGACCCCGTCCACGATGGCGTGTCCACCCAGGCCGAAGGCCACCTGGGCCACGTGGGCCAGGGGGGCGGAGCCTGCCGCGCCGACGCCACCACGACCGGGCACGACCGGCACGACGTCAGCGTTGAGCAGGTCGACGAGGCGCTGCGCGGCTTGGGGTCGGCAGCCGGAGAGGCCGGCGGCCAGGACGTTCGCCCGGCACGCCATCAGGGCGCGGACGTGCTCGCG
>JAAESX010000050.1 GCA_024228935.1 Pseudomonadota bacterium | reverse complement strand
GGCAGCGCCGACGACGACGACACCAGCTACGTCTCTCCGTTCGCCGGTGATGATGGCTTCCAGGGGTGCGGGTGCACCTCGGGCACGCCGGCCGGGTTCGCGGCGGGCTGTCTGGCGCTGCTCGGAGTGCTCCTGGTCCGGCGGTGGGTCAGCCAGCGCTGACCTGCAGGCGAGGGACTCGAAGCAGCCCGTGATGCCGAGGTGAACTCGCGTTGAGGCCGCGAACACGGCGCCGCCGCGTGAGGATGCCAGCATGACACTTCTCGCATTCCTGTTCGCAGCCCACGCCGACCCCTCCCTCGACCCCGACGACGGCGTGCCGTTCCGGTCTGTAGGCGACCTCGACGGCGACGGTCAGCCCGAGCTGATCGGCAACGTCGACGGCGAGCACCTGGAGATCCTGTGGGGTGGGAGCGACCTGGCGACCACGCTCGCCGACCCCGACGCCAGCAACCCGTCCGGCGTCCAGTCGATGGCCGGCGTCCGGGTGATCTCCAAGGACCTCGACGGCGACGGCGTGCCCGACCTGCTCATCGGCGCGCCGGGGTTCAACGCCGAGCGGCACGACGTCGGCCGCGTCTACCTCGTCCCGGGGGGCCGGCTCGATGCGTCGGTCGAGCGCCGGCGACTCGACAGCATCGCCGTGGGCTGGATCGAGGGCGAGGCGTTCTCGGATCGCGTCGGTGAGCACATCCGCGTGCTCGACGGGGGCTCGCTGATCGAGGTCCGGATCGAGGAGGGCCAGCGTGCGGGCACCTACGTCTTCGACTCGAAGCTGAAGGGCCCGGTGCCGCTGGCTTCCGGCCGGAAGTCCTGACCGGTCCTTCCTGAGGGCTAGTCCGCCTCGAGGTCGAAGTGGACCGTCAGGCGCTGGCCGACGACGTCGACACGGACCTGGTTCTTCTCCTGCGTGAGGCGGTCTCCCACGGGGATGTCGACCACCTTCAGCAGCTCGGGCCAGGTCGTGCGCAGGCCCTGCTCGACCTTCCGGCGCGTCCCGTCGTTCATCTCGCCGGCGATGGTCGCGGTGAGCTGGCCGTGGAAGCGCATGTAGTTGTCGAAGCGAGGCACCTTGAAGGCGCTCGTGTCGTGGAAGTCGATCGAGATCGACGAGAAGTCCACGGCCACGCCGTTCTCGAGGAGGACCTCGACGACGGTCCCGAGGAGCAAGCGACGGAAGAAGTCCCACATGAACGGGCCCTATTCCGGTTCGGCGACCGGCGTGCCGTCGATCTTCAGGCCGTGGGCGCGGAACGCATCCCCCCACGCCACCAGCAGGGCTTCGGCTTCGGGAGCGTCCGGTCCGACCTCGACCCCGGCGTTCCGGAGCTCGCTGGGTGGCGGCTCGGCGCCGGGGACCTCGGCGGCGAGCCGGGCCTCCAGCAGCTGATCGAGCGCCTTCATCCCGCGCACCTGATGGGCTCGCTCCAGGTCCGCGATGTCCGGCTCGTCGAGGGCATTGTGGAGCGGCGGCGGCGGCGGTGCGTACAGCAGGGCGTCCGGCGGCAGCGGCAGGAACCACGTCGCGCCGGCGCAGAGCGCGGCCAGTCCGACGAGCACGCTCGCCGCGAGCTGGAGCCTGGGCCAGGAAAACGCTGCCATCTCAGCTTGATATCCTCCCGACCGGATGGTTCTCGACGTCACCCTCGGATGTGTCGCGGTCGCACTCTTCGGAGCGGCGGTCGCGCTGGCGTTCAGCGAGCCCCAGCCCACGGCTCCTCGTGCAGCCGCCGACCTGGCCGCCGTCCTGGATGTGTCGGGGGACGGGGTGGATGCCGCGGACTACGCGCGGGCCAGCGACGGCGTCGTGCCGTTCGAGACCGTCGATCTCGACGGCGACGGGCTGCTCTCGACCTACGAGCTGGACCGGATCCTGGCCACGCAGAGCCCCCTGGTGCCGCAGCCCAATCGCCTGCCGCAGGTGCTCTGATGGAGGTCTGGCTCGTCCGTGGTGCCGCGGTGCTGCTGCTGGTCAACCTGCTCGTCCTGGCCGGGCTGTACGCAGTGCCCATGCCGGATGACGACGTGATCCCGGGTCGTGCCGCGCGCACCGTGGTCACGCCGGGGGGGGGCCGATGAGCGAGCACGCCGCGACCGGCGAGATGTCCGAGAAGAAGAGCCTGCTGCTCGTCGTCGGCGCCATGGCGGCGTTCTCGATGATGGCGGTGTTCACGCGCAGCGCCGGCGCCAGCGTCTTCACGGTCGCCGCGTGGCGGGCCATCTTCGTCGCGCTCGTCTTCGGTGCCTGGATGCTGGGACGGACCGGTCCGGCCTCGTTCAAGGTCGACCGACAGACGCTGAAGATCTCGGGCTGGATGGGCGGCGCCCTGGCGATCGCCAGCGCCACATTCGTCGCCGGCTACGCCTACACGACCGTCGCGAACACGATCTTCCTGCACAACCTCGCCCCGGTCGCGGTGTTCCCGCTCGCCTGGTGGATGTTCCGCGAGAAGCCCGCGCCGGTGGTCCTGACCGGAACGGGCATCGCGGTCGCCGGCGTGGCGATGTT
The DNA here is from genome assembly GCA_024228935.1 of Pseudomonadota bacterium. Lineage (GTDB taxonomy): Bacteria > Myxococcota_A > UBA796 > UBA796 > CAJQPC01 > JAAESX01. The sequence goes on along the minus strand of JAAESX010000050.1, from coordinate 58,234 downwards.
GTCCGGCGTCTCGCTGTTCCAGGTGAGCCACTTCGCGAGCGCTCGCTTCCTGGTCGGGGACCTGCTCGCGCTCGTGTCGGCGCTCGGGTACGCCGGCGTCCTGGTGATGACGCGGAAGGCCCGGCAGGCCGACACGCCGATCGTCCCGACCCTGTTCTACGCGTGGTCCCTGGCCGCGGTGGTCCTCACCGGGGTCGCGCTCGCCGTGGACACCATGGTGGCGAGCCCGCTCTCGCTCGTGTGGATCCTCGGTCTGGCGGTCATCTGCACCAATGTCCCCTTCGTGCTCCTGAACCTGGGCATGCGGAAGGTCAGCGCCGGCATGGCGTCGGTGCTGTCGCTGTGGGAGGTCGTCTTCGCGACCATCCTCGGCGTGGTCGTCTACAGCGAGTCGCTCGCTCCGGCCGGCTGGCTGGGCGGTGGCCTGGCGGTGTTCGGCGTGCTGTACGCGGTTCGCAAGACAGAAGACGTCGAGGACGCATCCGACGAGGTCCTTCCGGCCGCGGCGAAGACCCCGCGAACGCTTCGAGCAGCGCTCGCGCTGGTGGTGCTGAACGTGGCCGCCGTCGCCACGCTGCTGGGCTCGGGCGGGGCGCTGTTGGCCTGGTGGGCGCTGGTTCGACTCGCCCGGATGGGTCCGGTCCTGACCGGCGCACACCTGTCACCTGCGGCGGCGAAGTGGGCCCGGTTCGGCGCCATCCTGGTGGCGGGCGGTGCGGCGTTCGGAGCCCTCGCCAGGACCGGAGCTCCAGACGAGGGCAGCGCGCTGTTGCTCCTGGCGGCGGCCGGTGTGTGGCTCGTCGATCGAAAGCTCGCGGCGTCCGAAGGGCCCGGACGTGACCCCGACGTGCTCGGTCAGGTCACGCTCCTGGCGGTCGTCGGCATGCACGGCTTCGGCCTGCTCGGCCACGACGCCAGCGGCTGGACCTCGTGGATCGGCCGCGCGCTGGTCGGCATCGCCGCGGTCGAGGTCATCGCCTCGGCGGTCCGCGGCACGCTGCACACGGCCCCCAAGCCGCCGCCGCTGCCCGGGATCAGTGAGCGGTTCGCGTCGCTGTTGCAGCCCCGCGGCCTGGTGGTCGTCGTCGTGCTCTGGGCGCTGGGCGGACTCCACGCCGTGCCTGCCGGTCATGTCGGCATCGTCGAGCGCTTCGGCGAGCCGGTCACCGAGGCGGGCGCCGGTCTGCTCGTCCGCATGCCTCCGCCGCTCGAGCGTGTCGTCCAGGTCGACGTCGGCCGGGCCCATCGCCTCCAGGTGCTCGACGCCGGGACCGCGCTGCTGTGCGGCGATCAGTCCATGGTCAGCGTCGATGCGGTCGTGCACTACGCCGTGCGGGACCCCCAGGCCTGGGCGTACGGCATGCAGGACCCGGAGAGCGTCCTGGTCGCCCTGTCCCGCTCGGCGCTGGTCGAGGTCGTCGGCAGCAGCGACGCGGACGCCGTGCTGACCACCGGCCGGGCCGAACTCGAGAGCGCCGCCACCGCCCGCGTGCAGTCCGCCGCCGAGATCGCCGGGCTCGGGGTCGAGATCCACGGCATCTCGCTCGAGGCCGCGCGCGTCCCTGCACCCGTCCTCGCGGCGTTCCTGGACGTCATCTCGGCCGACGAGGAGCGCCTCACTGCGATCAACGAGGCGCGGGCCTACGCCGCCCAGGTCCTGCCCATGGCGGGCGGAGCCGCGGTCGAGTCGGTCTCCAGTGCGCGAGCCGACGCCATCCGTCGGGATGCCAGCACCGAAGCCGATCGCCTCGAGTTCGACGCGCTGCATGCGGGAGGCCGGGCCCAGCCTCGCCTGACCCGCGAGCGGCTCGCCCTGGAAGCCGCCGAAGCCCAACTCGCCCCCGCGACCGTCCTGGTCGTCCCAGAGGGCCAGCGCGTGTGGCTGGACGGCCTGACCCTGTACCCCTCGGAGACGGACTGATGTCGCGTGTCGCTACCTGGATCGTCGGACTCGCCGCGCTCGCGCTGATGGGCTCGACGCTCTACACCGTCGACGCCCGCGAGGTCGCCGTCGTCACGTTCTTCGGCAAGCCGGTCCGGAACCTCACGGACCCCGGCCTGTATCTGCGGGCCCCGTGGCCGCTCCACCAGGTGACGCGGTTCGACCGTCGCGCTCGCCTGCTCGAGGTGGACGCCGCAGAGGTCCTGACCAAGGACAAGAAGAACCTGGTCGTCGAGGCGTTCGTCGTCTGGCGCGTCGCCGATCCCGAGCACTTCCTGGAGACCGTGGGGAGCCCCGAGGCGGCCGAGACCCAGCTCTCGGACCTGGTCGTGAGCCGGGTCGCGAGCAGCTTCGGTCAGCGTGAGTTCAGCGAGCTGATGCAGGTCGACGGCGAGCGTCAGACGCTGCCCGAGGACGTGCTCACCGAGACCGCCTCCGTCGCCGCCGAGCGGCTGGGTGTCGAGGTGCTGGTCGTTCGCCTTCGACACGTCGGGCTCCCGGTCCAGAACGAGCAGTCCATCTACGACCGCATGCGGGCCGAGCGTCGACGCATCGCCAACGCCTACCGCTCCGAGGGCGAGGAGAAGGCCGCCGGCATCCGGTCCGAGGCCGATCGCCAGGCCGCTGAGATCCTCGCGCGGGCCGACCAGGAGGCCGCGGGCATCCGCGCCGAGGCCGAGGAGCGCAGCAGCGCGGTCTACGCCGAGAGCTACGCCAAGAACCCGGAGCTCTACCTGCTGCTGCGGCGGCTCGAGGCCACCGAGGCCATCCTCGACGAGGACGCGGTGCTGGTGGTCGAGCAGGGTCAGCTCTTCGAGCCGCTGGTGGGCGAGTGAGCCGCTGGCTCCTGGCGGGTGCGGGTGTCGTCGGCGCCTTGTGGCTCCTGAGCGGGGCCTTCCTCGTCGATCCGGGCGAGCAGGCGGTCGTGTTCCGCTTCGGCGCCGTCGATCGCGCCGTCGGTCCGGGGTTCCAGGTGCGCGCTCCCTGGCCGATCGAGAGCCAGGTGCTGGTCACGACGGGCGAGGTCCGTCGCGCGGCCGCCGACAAGCGCCGGATGCTGACCGGCGACACCAACCTCGTCGATCTCGAGCTGGTCACCCAGTACACCGTGTCGGACCCAGCGGCGTTCCTGATCTCGACCCAGGACCCCGACGCCCAGGTCACGGCCGCCGTCGCCAGCGTCGCGACCGACGTCGTCGCCACCATCGAGGTCGACACGCTGCTGACCACCGGCCGGACCGCGCTCCAGCAGCGCATCCAGGCCGACGCGCAGCTGCAGCTCGACGCGCTGGACTCCGGGATCCGCCTGGTCGCCGTCGAGGTCGCGGACCTGACCCCACCCCCCGCCGTGGTCGACGCCTTCAACGACGTCAGCTCGGCCCGTGGTGACCGGGAGACGCTGGCGCTCGCGGCCGAGGCCTACAGCTCGGACCTGCTCCCCCGGACGCGCGGCGAGGGCAGCTCCGAGGTCGAGCTCGCCCGCTCGGATGCGGCTCGCCGTGAGTCGCAGGCCCATGGCGAGACCGATCGGTTCGAGGCGCTGCTCCCTGCCTGGCGGAAGGCGCCCGCTGCGACGCGCGAACAGCTCATCACCTCGACCTGGGCGAACGTCGACGCCACGATACGGCCCGTGCATCCGGACGCCGAGGTCGTCTGGAACCCGGAGGACTGATGTCCAAGCACCTGAAGGTCGCCGCGGCCGTCGCGCTGCTGGCGAATGTGGTCATCGTGGCCTTCCTGCTCTTGCGGCCGACCGATGACGTGCCCGCGCAGGACCTGGTCGACGTGCTCGATCCGCTCGCTGCAGACGCGACGATGGAGACCGCTCGGTACGACCTGTCCGATCGCGCCGGCGACCTGAACATCATCCTGATCTCGCTGGATGCGTTGCGCTACGACCGCACCGGCTTCGGCGGGAACCCGGACGGGCTCACCCCGAACCTTGACGCGTTCGCCCAGGAGTCCATCGTCTTCGAGAAGACGGTCTCGGCGGCGAGCTGGACGCTGCCCTCGCACATGAGCGTGTGGACCGGGCGCTGGCCGAGCGTGCACGGCGTCACGAACAAGCTCCGACTCCTGGGGCGCGACCAGATGGCCGAGAGCACGCTGTCGCCCGGCATCGAGACCTACCCGAACCTGCTCGCCCAGAACGGCTGGACCGCCGCAGGGTTCTCGGGCGGGGCCGGCATGAGTGGAAAGTACGGGTTCGACCGGGGCTTCGACACCTACGTCGACGACCGACCCTTCGCCGGCTTCGACTACTCCTCGCCCCAGGCCTTCGAGTGGCTCCGCGAGCACCGCGACGAGCGCTTCTTCCTGGTGCTGCACGGCTACGACAGCCACGGGCAGTACCCGCTGGCGACCTCGGCCATCGAGTCCATCCCGTACGACGGCTCGTTCGACGGCTCGATCGAGGAGAACGCGCGCATCCGCGAGGGCGGCCTGGCGGCGATCGAGGACCCCGGAGACGCCTCGGACATGACCGCCCAGATCGGGCTCGAGGACGCGGCGTTCCTGGAGTCGATCTACGACGAGAAGGTCAAGGACGCCGACGAGCGGCTCGGCAGCTTCCTGTCCCAGGTCCGCACGATGGGCCTGATGGACGACACGGTCATCCTGGTCATGAGCGACCACGGCGACGAGTTCATGGAGCACGGCGCCTTCGACCACGGGCACACGCTGTACGAGGAACAGACCCACGTCGTGATGATGATGCGGCTGCCCGGGTACGCCCGCGAGCATCGGGTCGAGCCCGTCGTGCGCACGATCGATCTGTTCCCGACGCTGTTCGATCTCCTGGGCCTCGAGGGGCCGGTCGGGGTCAACGGCGAGTCGCTCGTCCCGCTCTTGCGCGGCGAGGACCTGGAGCTGACCGCGTACGGGGAGACGGACTACCGCTTGTACGTCCACCACCGGGCCATCCGCGACGACGACTACAAGCTGGTGCTGGACCTGCGGGATGGCGAGACCGAGCTCTACGACCTGTCCGCGGACGGCGGTGAACAGAACGACATCAGCTCGACCGAGCCCCGTCGAACCTACGAGATGGAGCAGGCCCTGCGCGGCTGGATGATGGAGCACGGGCAGAACCCTCAGGACTACCGGGGCATGGAACAGGACCCCATCGAGATCTTCTGAGGATGAAGGCCCTGCCCGCCCTGCTGCTGCTGAACGCGGTTCTGCTCGTCGCCATTGTGACGCGCTGGGCGCGCCTGACGGATGCCTGGGAGCGGCACGCGCATGCCCTGGAGATGTCTGAGCGCGCGGCCAGCCCATGAGGCTCTGCTTGACGCGTCCACGCCCTCGGGCATAGATCAGGGTGATGCTCTTCGCCCTCCTGGCCTGCGCGACCGCCCCGTCCGACGACGCGGTGGAGACCTTCGACGACGTCGCCGTCGCCAAGGTGCTCGAGCTCGCTCGCCCGGACGCCGCCCTGTCGCTGCTGGACGGGATGGCCCGCACGGTGGACTCGGAGCTGTGCCCCGTCGACGTGTTCGACGATGGCGAGGGCCTGCGCGAGGTCTGGTCGGCCTGCCCCGGCAACCCGCACCTGGGCTCGTTGGATCGGTACGAAGACGACGGCATGGCGTGGCTCGAGGCCCGACGGGTCGCGGTCATCCATGGCGCGGACGGACTCGAGCAGGCGTTCCGCATGGACGGCGCGATCGAGCACGTTGTCGACGAGGAGCTCACCACGCTGGAGATGGCCGCCACGCTCTGTGGCTCGCAGATCGGGGGCGGCGACGGCTGGGGCGACTGCGCCGAGCCGCTGCAGGTCGATCTCTCCTGGACGATCCTCTCGCACGAGGGCGTCGACGAGGTGCTCGTCAGTGGGACCCTGATGTCCCCGGACCTCGGGCCGGTCGAGCTCGAGGGGACCTGGACCGAGGACGCGGCCAACTGCCCGTCCGAGCCGGTCAGCGGCCTGCTCCAGGTCGAGGGCGAGCGCGTGCAGGCCTTCGAGTTCGATGGCGCCTGTGATGGCTGCGCGACCTGGTCGGTCGACGGCGAGGATCTGGGCGACTTCTGCGAGTAGCGGTCAGTCCGCCCCGATGAGCTCGGGCAACAGCTCGCCAGATGGTCCCTTCAGCCAGGCATCCGCGAACCGCGTGACCTCGCTGGTGTTCGGGTTCACGTCGATGACGAACGCGCCCGAGCGCTTGGCGTGCATCGCGACCGACGTGGGGGCGGTGACCATCCCGCTGGTGCCGACCACGAGGCACACGTCGGCGCGGCCGGCGAAGGCGAGCCCCACGTCCAGCGTGCCCTCCCAGTAGGTCTCGCCGAACCACAGGATGTGCGGGCGCATCGTTCCGGCGCAGCGGGGACAGCGAGGGACGCCGTCGTCGAGCTCGGCGATCGGCGTGAGCGTCCAGCACGCCGTGCACCGCGCCGTGTCGATGTTGCCGTGGATCTCTACGAGGCGTTCGCTGCCCGCGCGGGGGTGCAAGCCATCGACATTCTGGGTCAGGAGCAGGCTGTCGTGGGTCTGCTCGAGTCGGGCGACCGCCAGGTGACCCGGGTTCGGCTGGGCTCGATTGCAGATGTCCCGACGCCACCGGTACCAGCGCCAGACCAGCTCCGGGTCCCGCGCGAACGCCTGCGGCGTCGCCAGGTCCTGGGCACGGAACCCCTCCCACAGGCCCCCTTCGCCGCGGAACGTCGGGATGCCCGATTCCGCCGAGATGCCGGCGCCTGTGACCACCAGGACACGCGTCGCGCCGCCCAGTGCCTGTCTCGCTGCCTCCAACATGGGACTCCTCGGGCTATCGTGCCGTCATGATCTGGATCTTCGCACTCGCGTGCACCCCGCCGGACGGTGGCTTCAGCTCCGGCGGCAACGGCACGGACCCCTTCCCGAACGACACCTCGCCCGACGTCGACGACAGCGACTCGACGCCGGACAGCGACTCGACGCCGGACAGCGACTCGACGCCGGACAGCGACTCGGCGCCGGACAGCGACTCCGGGGGCCCGTTCGTTCCGCCGGGTGGCGAGGACTGCGGCTACACCGCGGGGGACATCGCCTGCAACGTGACGCTCACGACCCAGTCGGGTGGCGAGTTCGCGCTCTGGGAGATGTACGGGACGAAGACCGTGCTGGTCGTCGGCAACGCGTGGAACAGCGACTGGATCGCCGCCTCGCTGTGGCTCCAGAGCGTCGGGAACGCCCAGGGCGCCTACGTCGCGATGGTGATGAACCAGGACGCCAACTACGCCCAGCCCGACACGTCGAGCGCGACGTCGTGGGCCCAGGCCTACAACCTCGACAACGTGCTGTTCGATGCCAGCGAGGACGATGTGCTCGACCCCTGGTTCTCGAGCCAGACGAAGACCTACATCCTGGACGCGAACCTGGAGATCGACTCGATCATCACCGGGTACGTCGGCGAAGAGCAGGTCGACGACAAGCTGAAGGCGCTGTGAGCTGGCTCCTGCTCGGATGCCTGACCAAGGTGCCGGTCAGCGAGAACGACTCCGGGCTCGAGGCGGACACGGACACGGACACGGACACGGACACGGACACCGACACGGATGCGGACGCCGACACGGACAGCGACTCGGACGCCGACACGGATTCGATGCTCGACTGCTCCGAGCCCGTCGACTGGGACATGGAGGTCGACTACGCGCCGGTCGTCGCCGCCTACCAGGCCGGCACGTTCGAGATCAGCTGGCACTCCTGGCTGTACGAGAGCCTGCTCGCCCAGGACGGTGACTGCCCCGAGGTGGTCACGACCGACGACTCCATCGCGTTCGGCGGCGACTGCTCGACCGGCGAGATCGCGTACTCGGGCTGGATGGAGCTCGCCCAGCCCGAGCCCGGCACGTTCGAGATCACCTACGACGCGTTCGAGATCGAGGGCCTGCTGTCGACGCCGGACGGCCGGAACACCGAGCTCCAGTACGAGGCCAACGGCTTCATGACGTTCGTCGAAGGAAACGACGGCAACAGCTGGACGAGCTCGGTCTGGGAGTCCCGCTGGTTCGAGGACGCCCCGCCCATGGACATCCCCGAGGTCGAGGGGTACCGCGAGGTCGAGCTCGTGTTCGAGGCGGTCGCTGACGGAGTGCCCGAGTGGTACGCCTGGACGGGGTACGCCGAGATCGAGCGCGGCGCCTTCGACGGCTTCTCGGGCAGCTACTGCCACGAGGGCGAGGTCGGTGGCTTCGACGTGTGCGAGGAGGAGGGCGTCGGCGCGTTCCACCTCCAGGGCGACGGCTACGCCACCATCCGGTACGACGGCGACCAGGACTGCGACGGCTGCTACCAGGTCTCTGTGAACGGCGGCGCCGAGGAAGAGGTCTGCTTCGACTGAGCGATGACGACGCGGCGGGCCCAGGTGGCGATCATCGGTGGAGCGGCCGGTACGGACGAGGTGCTCGGGGTGGCCCGGGAGCTCGGACGGCTGCTGGTCGACAATGGCTGGCGTGTGGTCTGCGGCGGGCGGACCGGCGTCATGGAGGCCGCTTGCCGAGGGGCGCACGACAGCGCGTCGTACACCGAGGGAGCCACCGTCGGCATCCTGCCGAACATCGACCCCTCGACGGCCAATCCCTGGTGTGATGTCGTGATCCCGACCGGGATGAACTACGCCCGCAACGCGCTCGTGGTGGCCGCCGGAGACATCGTCGTCGCGGTGGCGGGGAGCTCGGGCACGCTGTCGGAGATCGCGCTGGCGTGGCAGCAGGGCCGACAGGTCATCGCGCTGGACGTGGGCGAGGGCTGGGCCTCTCGGCTGGCGGGTGAGTCACTGGATCATCGGCGAGCCGACGTCGTGCACCGCGCCACGACCCCGGCCGAGGTCGTGGAGCTGATCCACCGTCTGCTGCCGAACGGGAAGAGCCACCAGCCCGACTGGGGCTAGAGGCAGGTTCCCGCTTCGCCGGGCGAGCCGAAGTCCGAACCGAGCGGGGTATCGGAGAGGCACCACGAGGACGGGTCGTCGTTGTCGTCCGGACCGACGTCGTCGGTCTGGAGCGAGTAGCCGGGCGTGATGTCCCAGCCGGTGAAGTCGACGCCATCCAGGACGGTCCCGTCGGGGCGGGCGAGGACCAGGTCGCCGCCCTCCTGGGCCAGCGGGATGGTGAGCTCGGCGTCGCCGTCGAAGCCGTAGCAGGGCGAGGGCTGGGTGCGGACGAGGACGGCGCGCTCGCCGGGCGCGAGGAGCACCCGAGTCTCGATGGTGTCGACGTGCGTGCCGATGGTCCAGACCAGGTCCTGCAGGTCGACGGTCTCGTCGCCGAGGTTCAGGACCTCGACGTACTCGTCGTCGGTGTCGGTGCACTCGGCGCCGGGGTCGACCATGAGTTCGGTGATGGTGAGGTCGCCGGGGGTGACGGCGTTCGCGGGGGTGATGGCCGAGGTGTGGCCCACCAGATCGCTCGCGTCGCGGGGGAGCAGGACGTAGTGCTCGTACCGGTAGTGCACGACTCCGGTGACGCTGTCGAAGTGGTCGCCGTCGTAGACGGGGCGCGCATCGAAGATGGTCGAGCCGACGGTCAAGGCGCCGGACTGCCACTCGCCGTAGTCCAGGTCACTGGCGGTCAGGTTCACGTCTGAGACGGTCACCAGGACGCCCTCGTACTGCTCGATGTCGGCGGTGCCGAAGGTCGCGCCGCTGACGGCCACACCCTCGATGACGTCGCCGTCGCCGGTCGCGACGATCGAGCTCTGACCTGCGTGGGCCCCGACGTTGATCTCGCTCACGCTGTCGGTCCACTCGCCCTCGCCGTCGTACTCCTCGTAGAAGCCGATGACGGTCACCGCCGAGCCGCGGTCCTGGGCCTCGCCGCCGGTGCCCGAGTAGACCCAGATGCCAGCCCAGGCGGCGCTGTCCTCCTGCACGTAGATCCCGTAGCCGTCGTCCACGACCGCGGTGACGGTCCCCGAGACCTCGACGAGCGTGTCGAGAGGCACATCGCCCTGCTGGATGGCCGTGATGGTCACGGACTGGGGGGCGTCGGTGTCCGCGTCGGTGTCGGTGTCCGCATCGGCGTCGGTGTCCGCGTCGGCCTCGATGCCGAGCCCCGAGTCGGTGGTGGCGTCGTCGGTGCAGCCGGAGAGCGACAGGAGGATGGAGAGCATTGTGACGGACCTGTGTCGGTTGGCCGGCCCGGATAGTCCGACGGCCCTCGTCTGGCAACTACTCCAGCGCCGGATCCCATACGTCGATCGTTGCTTCTGCCGAAGCGGTGTTGCCGGCCTGGTCGGTCAGGACGGCGGTGACGTCGAGCGTCTGGTCGTGCACGTCCTCGGGGAGCATGCCCTCCTCGAGGATGAGGAACAGGTTCCAGCCCTGCTGGGCGCCGGCGTTGGCGTTGCACCGGAGCGTCACGAACGGCTCGGTGTGCGCCACGACCTGTCCGTCGACGCTGCCCTCGAGCACGCCGTAGACCCAGGTGGACTGGTCGAAGTGGCCGGCCTCGACCGCCAGGATCACGTGGTAGCCGCCCTGGGGCCCGTGGATCAGCTTGAGCGGCTCGTCGGGCAGCGTCTCGAAGGCGATCTCACCGGTCCCGAGCTCGAGCCACGGAGTCTCGCCGACGACGCAGGGGTCCGCCTCGGGTGTCGTCGACGTACAGGCCAGCAGCAGCGGGAGCACGCCCTCCACTAACCCGCGTGTGTGCGCCGCCCGGCTCAGATCGGTGGTGGTCCTCGCCCACCCTTGCCCGGATTGTCGGCATTGGGGCGTCTCCGCGAGCTGGCGCGTGCCTTGCAGTCCAAGTGGACGTGCTCTCCCGCCGCCAGGCCCTCGCCAGCATGTTCGCCAGCACGGTGCTGGCGGGGTGCGATGCCGCCGCCGAGCCTCGGCGGACGCTGCTCCCTCCGACCGCGGGGGACGACTTCCTTGCGGAGTGCATCCGCTGTCGTCGCTGCGGCGAGGTCTGCACCGCCGGCTGCATCGAGTTCCATCCGCCCTGGTCCACGCCCGAGCTCGCGGGCACGCCGTACATCGAGCCGCGACTGGCTGGCTGCAACACCTGCACGATGTGCACCCAGGTGTGCCCGACGGGTGCGCTGACGCCGATCGACGTCGAGGACCGCCTCGAGGAGATCTCGATGGGCGTCGCGTACGTGGACCCGGGGCTCTGCTTGAGCTTCCTCGGACGGGTCTGCGGCGTGTGTCACGACGCCTGCCCGTTCCCGAGCGAGGCCATCGCGCTCGGCGTGCGCGCCCAGCCCGAGGTGCTCGAGGCCTGTGTCGGCTGCGGGCGCTGCGAGGAGCGCTGTCCCCAGATCCCGGCCGCCATCCGCGTGTTCCGGACGCCGCCGACCTCCCCGCGCTGGGAGGGACCCGAATGAACCGCATCCTGCGAGGCCTGACCCAGTCCTCGGTGCTGGCACTGCTGGCCGCCGTGCCGATGGTGCAGATCTGGGCGGTCGGCACGCACACGCGCTGGTCGCCCGAGGAGCTCGACCATCGCTACGGACCGCTCGCCGACCCGGTGACGTCGCTGATGACGTCGGTGTTCGGAGAACCGGGTGAGGTCGCCGGAGTGGTCACGGGTGGCATCTGGTCGATCGGCCTCGGTCCGGTCGAGCTGGCCGACCCCGTGGCGCTCGGCACCCTGCTGACGGCGGGCGTTGTGCCACCGATGGCGCTCGCTCTCGGCGGGCTGCTGGTCCTTGCGCTGCACGTCCTGCTCGGCCGCGTGTTCTGCGGCTACCTGTGCCCCTACGGCACGATCTCCAGGCTCGTGTCTCGACTCCGCCCGACCTTCGCGGTCCAAGGTGGGCTGCCGCGCTGGCTCGGCTATGTCGTCCTGGCTGTGGCGCTGGTCGCGCCGATGCTCGGGCTGTCGGTCGTTCCCTGGCTTCCGTACGCAGGAGTCGGCGCCGTCCTGCAGGGCCTGGTCTTCGGGAGCTGGGTTCCGGTCGCCGTCGTCGTCGGGGTCCTGCTGGCCTCTGACGTCTTCCTTTGGGAGCACGGGGTCTGCCGGAGCCTGTGCCCGTCCGGTGCTCTTCAGACGCTCGTCGGGCGGTGGCGGCTCCTGCGGCTCGAGCCGGTGAGGAAGGTGCCCTGTACCGGTGGCTGTCATCTGTGCGCCGAGGTCTGCTGGCTCGGGCTCGACCCGCGGGCGGGGGCCACGGGGCCGGACTGTGACCAGTGCGGTCGCTGCATCGGCGTGTGTCCGGCGAGCCGGCTCGTGCTTCGTCGGCCGGGGAAGGCGTCGTGATCTGGTGCATCGGGCTGGCCATGGCGTCGCCAGAACTGGTGACCACCGAGGTCTGGACGTCCTCGTTCGACCAGATGGGCGCTCGCCCGCGGGTCCATCAGGCCGAGGGGGACCTGGCCTTCGAGGTGGCCGTCATGCACGGCGACACGACCGGACTGCGGATCTACCTGGAGGAGTCGCCTGGTGAGCCGTACGTCGGTCCGCTCACGGTCGACGTCGATGGGCTCGAGGTCTTCTTCCGGCGGCCGACCTCTCCGCGAAGCACGCCGGACGCCACGATCTACGAGGCCGAGCTCTCAGGGCAGACACCCCGCCAGGTGTTGCTCCTCGATGGCCCCCAGGAGGGCGCCGAGCTGTCCGTTCCCGTCGAGCGGTCGTGGGCGTGGATGGCCCTGCTGCTCGTGCCGATCGGCGTCTTGATCGCGCGTCTGGGAGCCGTTTGGAAGCCAAGATGAAAGGTTCCGGGTGCTCCTAGGGTCTATGGTCGCGGACCTATGGCACAGTCCAGGACGGGACCTGGGCTCGAGCCCCCTTCTGAGTCGCTTCCTGAGCTTCTCGTTCGGCTCGAGCTGGATGCGTCGGCCCTGAGTGGTCGGGTCGCGCTCGTGACCGGAGGGGCGCGGGGGATCGGACGGAGTGTGGCCGAGGGGCTCGCCCGTATTGGTGCCGCGGTCGCGGTCGTCGACAAGCGCGCCTTGGGCGAGCAGGTGGTCGCCGAGATCGAGGCCATGGGAGGCCGGGCGATCTTCGTTCACCAGGACATCTGCCTGGATGGGGGCATCGCCTCCGCCATCGAGGCCTGCCGGATGCAGCTCGGGCCCGTCGACATCCTGGTCAACAACGCCGCCGAGTTCGGCGTTCGCGCGCTGGTGGAGTCGAGTGAAGAGGACTGGGACTACACGCTCGGGACGAACCTGCGCGCCTGCGTGACGGGGATGCGGAAGGTGCTGCCGGCGATGCTGCTGCGCCAGCGGGGTGTCGTCCTCAACCTCATCGCCCCGAGCGGCATTGCGTACGCCTCGGAGATGAGCGCGTCCAAGGCGGCGCTTCGGTCGCTCACTGTCTCGACGGCGGCCGAGGTCGGGGTGAGCGCCGGCGTCTCGGTCTTCGGGTTCCAGCCCGGGCTCGTGGCCACGGAGCTCGTGCGGGATGTCTTTCCCCAGTACACCGAGCGACTGGGCATCGGCTTCGCCGAGTACGTCGAGCAGACTCGACCCAATCCGGGGTACCCCGGCCTGATGCCCGTCCATCACTGTGGTGCGGCGATCGTGCACTGCCTGGTCCACGCGGAGCGCCACCACGGGCTGACCGCCGATGCGTTCGGCAGCCTGGTCGGCGCAGGCATCATCGACGGCGTCGAGCGAGGCGCGAGCGCGCCCTCCGACACCGTGAACGTCGACCGCCTGCGCGAGTCGGTTCGCGCGACGCGTCAGGCGAACGCCGAGCTCCAGGACGCGGTGGCCACACGGACGAAGGCACTTCGGAGGCTGGTTTCGGTGTTCCGCAGCAGCTCGGCGGCGTTCATCCTGATCGACGCGAACGGTCGGATCGCGTCCTGGAACCCCGCGGCCAAGGGGCTCTTCGGGTACTCCGAGCCCGATGTCATCGGTCGCACGCCCGACCTGCTGGTTCCGGCGCACGAGCGGGGGCGGTTCGAGCAGGCGGTGGCCCGGATGGCGGAGGGAGGCCACGTCGCCCCGTTCGACGCGATCCGACTCCATCAGGACGGCAGCGAGCTCGAGGTCAACGTCGTGCCGTCCGGGGTGTTCGATGCGCTCGGCCAGTTCCTGGGCATCTCGATCATCGTGCTGGACATCAGCTCGCGTCGGACGGCCGAGCGCGCGCTCGCAGCCGTCCAGGACGAGCTGCGCCAACAGACGAAGATGGCGGCGATGGGCCAGCTGGCTGGCGGCGTGGCCCATGACGTCAACAACATGCTCCAGGTCGTGCTCAGCTCGGCCACCCAGGTCCTCGAGGCGCTGGGTGAGAACCACGAGCAGGCTTCGCTCCTGCAGGACGCTCTCGGAGCCGGCCGCCGCACCCAGGCGCTGGCCCAGCAGCTCCTGACGTTCAGCCGCAAGGAGCCTATCAACCCGGAGATCCTCGAGATCGACGCTGTCATCATCGACATGGAGCGCTTGCTTCGGCGCACGCTGGGAAGCCACATCCACATCCACATGCAGCTGGCCGGCCCGGGCCACCGCGTGCAGATCGACCGCGGCCAGCTCGAGCAGTGCGTGCTGAACCTGGCGCTGAACGCCAAGGACGCGATGGCGTCAGGCGGCAACCTGGTCTTCGAGACGCGAGCGCTCCGTGTCGGACCCGGGGGCGACGAGACGAACCTCAAGCTCACTGTGGGTGAGTACGTGCTCTTGCGTGTCCGGGACGATGGCGCCGGGATGACCCCGGACGTCGCGGCGTCGGCGTTCGAGCCGTTCTTCACGACCAAGCCCGTCGGCCAGGGCACGGGGATGGGGCTCGCCACGGTCTACGGCGTGGTGCATGGGGTGTCGGGTGGTGTGGGGATCCAGTCCCGCCGAGGGCGCGGCACCACGGTCGAGATCGCGATCCTCCGTGCTCGCCGTGTAGCGCGCAAAGCACGGGAGCCGCGGCGCCGGGAGCCTTCTCGGTTCGACATCCTGCTCGTCGAGGACGAGCCGCTCGTCCGCCGCTCGACCCGTCGGATCCTCGTCCGGGCGGGCTATCGTGTGCTCGAGGCAGAGTCCGCGGAGTCAGCGCTGCCGCTCGTGCGTGAGCACCACCAGACCATCGCGCTGATGATCACGGACATCGTCATGCCGGGCTGGTCCGGGCCCGAGCTCGCTCGCGAGGTGGCTGGTCGCTACCCCGACATCGCGATCCTGTTCATCTCCGGCTACGCCGACGATCCAGGCGTCCTCATCGGGTACCAGGGCTTCGGCGAGGTGCTCGCCAAGCCGTTCAGCGCAAAGGACCTGCTGCTGCGGATGAAGGTCCTGCTCGGTCAGAAGTAGGCGGCCAGCCGCACTACGCCGGCCGCGGGCACCAGGCCGAACTCCGAGTTGACGATGGCCGCCGCCTCGTCTTCGGTCATGAAGAACAGGTCCTCGAGCTCGACGTCGTCGGGCCGCTCGCCCACGCCGAAGAAGCCGCTCACGGACAGGTCGGCGTTCTGCGCCAGGCTCCAGCTCAGCGAGGGTGCGATCAGCGCGCTCGGGTCAGTCACGTTGCCGATGACGGCCACGTTGCCGAACACCGTCGGCGTGATCTCCTGACTGATGGCCAAACCGCCGTAGTACCGACCCATGAGCCACAGCTCGCCGCGCTCGTAGCGAGGGTCGTCCAGGCCCAGCAGGTACGTGTCCGGGTCGGCCTCGCGCAGGGTCTGGACGTACGCCTCAGCGCTCACGGTGGTCTTCGGGCCGGGGCGTACGAACCCGCCCAGGGCAGCGCGTACGAAGGGATCGACGTCGTCCTGGTCCGGGAGCGTGATCGTGCCTTCCCCCGTGATGCCCACGGGGCCCAGCGAGCCGGCAGTGGCCAGGCCGTAGACCTGGTCTCCGCGGACGTGTCCGGCGAACAGGCCCAGGTCCCAGACGCCGAGTGTGGTCTGACCGTAGGCGCTGAAGACCATGCCTTCGCGGTCCCAGTCGTCGGCGTACGCGGCGGCCAGGGTCAGCTGCGTGGCCATGCCCGCGTACAGGTCGAGACGGGCCGCGTCTACGCCGGGTCGGTACTCCTGGTCCACGACCGCGGGGTTGAAGGGGCTGACCAGATCCAGCGGCGTGAAGAAGCTCGTCTTGCCGAAGCTCAGCGGTTGGCGTCCGAGCGTGATGTCGGCATGCGGGACCCGCAGCGTGGCGCTGAGCCGATCCATGCGGCCTCGCAGCACCAGGCCGTCGGTGTCGTAGGCCTCCCAGGACAGCGGCAGGGCCTCGGGAGCCTGGATGCCCACGCCGGTCGACGCCGTCGAGGTGGTGCTGCCCGGGACCAGGAGCGTGGTCGCGTGGTGGGCCTTGAAGACGAGGAGACGCTTGTAGCGGAGCTCGGTCTTCAGGCGGAAGTCCACGATGCCCTGCCCGCTGGGGTCCTCGGGCATCAGGACGTGCTCGTACGGGAACGAGGTGTTCACGAAGGTCTTCACGTCGCCGCCGACGTCGACGGTGAGGTCGTCGCCCGAGTGGACCTCAGCGCCCCAGGCCGTGACCATCATCACGAGCAGGGCGCTCATTCCTGGAGCTCGTCCGCCTGGATCTTCCCGTCCACGAGACGGACGATGCGGCGGGCTCGGTCCATCACCTTCGGGTCGTGCGTGGCGAAGACGAAGGTGATTCCTTGCTTCTCGTTCAGGTCACGCATGAGCTCGACGAGCTCGGTCCCGGTCTTGCTGTCCAGGTTGGCGGTGGGCTCGTCGGCGAGGACCAGAGCTGGGCGGCTCGCGATGGCACGGGCCACGGCGACGCGCTGCTGCTGGCCACCGGAGAGCTGGTCCGGCCGGCGCTCCTCCATGCCCTGAAGTCCCACCGACGCCAGCGTCTCGTAGACCCGCTTCTTGCGTTCGTCCGGCGGCATGCCCTGCATCATCAGGACGAAATCGACGTTCTCGGCCGCCGACAGGACGGGGATGAGGTTGTAGGCCTGGAACACGAACCCCAGCCGCTCGAGCCGGAGCTTCGACTTCTGGCTGCCCGTCATGGACGACAGCTCGTGGCCGTCGACCGTGATGGTCCCGGAGTCGGGCTCGTCGAGGCCGCCGATGAGGTTCAAGAGCGTGGTCTTGCCGGACCCCGAAGGGCCCATGAGCACGGTGAACTCGCCTTCGCCGATGTCGATGTCGACGCCGTCGAGAGCGGTGACCTTGAACTCGCCCTGGCTGTACTCGCGGCGGGCGCCGCGCACGGAAACGATGGACATCCGCTGGTTCCTCTAGATGTGGCGCATGGCGTCGACGGGCTTCAGCCCGGCCGCCTTGAGTGCGGGGTAGATGCTGGACAGGAAGACGAGGCCGATGGCCATCGCGGCGTAGATGCCCATGACCTCCCAGTCGAAGATCGCGTAGAAGACGGTGTCGATCGTCACGCCGCCGACGTCCATGGTCTCGGTGCCGAGCATCTCGGTGTAGTCGAGGCCGTCGGTGACGAGCGGGTAGCTCATGCCGGTCCCTCCCAGGAAGCCGGCGGCTGCACCGAGTACACCCAGGATCAGGCCCTCGGTCAGCACCAGGACCGCCAGGCGGACCGGGGTCATGCCGATCGAGAGCATCACGCCGAACTCGCGGATGCGCTCCAGCACGGACATCAGCACCGTGTTGAGCACGCCGATGGTCACGATGATCCCGATGAGGAACATGAAGACGTGGTTGTAGGACTCGTCGAGCTTGACGAACTCCACCAGCTCGGGGACCGCCTGCTGCCAGGTCAGCGCCACGGTGCCGGCGGGTGGCTGCACGGCCGCCGCGATGTCGTCGACGACCTCGGCCCCCGGGATGTGCATCGCGACCTGGTGTGCGCTGCCCGGTGCGAGCAGCAACTCCTGTGCGGCTTCCAGGTGCATGACCGCGTAGAAGCCGTCCATCTCGGCCGAGCCCGTCGCCATCGTGCCCTTGACCCGGAAGAGGCGGGACTCGACGTCGTCGGGGCCCTGGACCATCAGGACGACCTTGTCACCGAGGTCCACTCCGAGCGCGTCGGCCAGCTTGTGGCCCAGCACGATGCCGCGCGCGTCGTCGTCTGCGAGCCACTCTCCGTCGTTGACCTTCTCGTCCCAGTCCGTGACCACAGCCTCGGCCGACGGCTCCACGCCCATCGCCGCGATGCCCACGGCGTTGGTGCTGCTGGTGATGAGGCCGCCCAGGAACGCGCGGGAGACCACGGTCGCTTCGGGAGCCGCAGCCAGCAGCGCGGTCTTGGCCGCCTCGTGGTCCGGGATGACGAGCTCGGGCTCACGGTCGTCCTGCCAGCCTTCGGCCTGGATCACGACATGGCCCGCCTGCTTGCTGATGCCCTGCTCGAGCATCGCGACGTGCACGCCCTCGTTCACGTTGACGCTGAGCAGCATCATCGACAGGCCACCGGCGATGGCCAGGAGCGTGATGATGGTCCGCCGGGTCTGCCGGAACAGGTTCCGTCCGGCCAGCTTGATGACGCCCCACATGGCTACAAGCTCCTCATGGACTCGACCGGGTTCAACCGGGCGGCTCGGATGGCGGGCCAGATGGCTGCCACGATGCAGACGCTGAACAGCGAGGCGAGGACCGCTGCGACGGCTCCCGGGCGGATGACGCCGCGGACGACGGGGTCGAAGCGGACGCCCATCTGTTCCATGCCTTCCAGGCCCATGTCGATGCCGTAGACGACCGAGTACCAGTCGAAGATGCCTCCCAGGATGCCGCCGAACAGCAGCGCGAGGCCGCCGAGCAGTGACGCCTCCATCAGCACGAGGGCGACGATTCGTGGCGGTGTCAGACCCAGGGCTTTCATCAACCCGAACTCGCGGACGCGCTCGAACACCGCCATCAGCATGGTGTTCAGGATGCCGAGAGCGGCCACTCCGAAGATGATGACGACGAAGATCAGGATGCCGACGTTCTGCATCGAGAGCATCTGCGCGGTGGTCGGGTCCGCTTCGTTCCAGGTGCGGACCAGGAGCTCCGAGGTCCCATCGACGGACTCGACGCCGGCCTTGAGCGGGTCGGCGACATCGGGGCTGGCGCCGATGACCAGGATCTCGTGGACCTGCCCCTCCAGCGCGAGGATAGCCTGCAGGTCCTCGAGGTGCACGTACCCAGCGCCGCGGTCTACCATGGCCCGACCGGACGTCACGATGCCCGTGACCTCGAGCAGCTCGTTGGCCATCGAGCCGTCGGTGGCCTGGCCGATGATGACGACCTCGTCGCCGACGGTGACCTCGAGCTCTTCGGCGAGGCCGATGCCCAGGACCACGACGCCCCGGCTGTCGTCCGTCAGGAAGGTCCCCTCCTTCATGCGGTCCGACAGGGGGGACAGCGCCTCCTCGCGGGTGGGCACGACGCCGATGAGCTTCACGCCTGAAGACTTCTCGTCGCTACCCATGAGCGCGTGGCCGTAGAGCCGGCCCGTGACCGCCTCGACGCCTTCGACGCCGTCGATGCCCTGCAGGAGCGCGTCGTCGATGGTGAGCCAGGGCTGCTGGGTGCTGGGGTATTCGGAGTCGTGCAGCTGCACGTGCCCCAGGTTCTGCGTGACGAGCGCGTCGCTCATCATCGCGTAGATGCCGTCGGAGAAGGTGACCGTCATCAGGCACATCGCGACGGCGATGCCCATGGCGCTGGCGGTCAGGAACGTCCGGCGCTTGTGGCGGAAGAGGTTGCGCCACGCGACCGAGAACAGGAAGCTCACTGCTTGAGGCTCTTCAGGCTGAACGTGTCCGCCGGGATGTCCACGTCGAAGTCGAGCTCTTCGTACGTCATCTTCGTGAACTCGCCTTCCTTGTCGGCGGGCACGATGAGGAACGTCGTCGGCATCCTGCGGCCGTCGACCTCCTTGACGTCCTTGTACTCCATGGTCCGGACCAGGCTGCCGTCCTCGTCGTGGAACGTCGTGGAGACGGGCAGCTCTTCGGGGGAGATGGTCGCGACGACCTTGCCCCAGACGATGGCGGCGTCGGGTCGGGGCGTGAGCTCGATGACGTAGTTGGGGTCGCCCTTGGCGGGGTCTCCGGTGAGCGCCCAGGTGTAGTCCTCGCTCATGCGCGAGCCCTTCACCAGGTCGTCGTTGGTGACGTGGCTGCCCATCCACGAGCCGCCCATCATCGCGGCCGGGACCTTCATCGTCCGGTCGACCTTCGGCAGGTAGTTCCAGATGTTGTCGTCCGCCATCAGCGTGGCGACACCCTTCTCCTTGGCCGGCTCGAGGATGACGACCAGCGACTTGTCGGTGCCCTGGGACCACGACTTCATCTTCACCGTGCGGTTGTACCTTTCGGTCTGGACCTCCATCACCATGACGGCGACCGAGGAGTTCCCGCGGGCGACGTCGTCGCTCTGGTTGAGGAGGCGTTCGATCTCGGCGTCATCGGCGGCGAGGGCGAGTGAGCAGAGCAGCAGCATCACGCAGTGTCCTTCTTGGCGTCCCGCTCCGTGCGCCAGCGCTCCATCATCGATGGCAGCTCGCGCTCGAAGAACGAGTAGAGAGAGTGGACCTCCTCGAGGCGCGCTCGGCGCTCGGGTGAGGCATCGCCGATGGCTTCGAGGCCGTCCTCGGCGATCTTTCGGAAAGCGGTCGTCGCGGCGAACTTGAACTCGAGCACGTTGCTCCAGCAGCCCTCGCGGATCTGGTAGTGGGCGCCGCGCTTCCCGGGCATCGCCGAGCGCGTGATCAGGCCGGCCTGGACGAGCAGGCGAGCGTTCGTGGAGATGCTCGCCTTGCTGGCGCTGAGCACGTCGCCGATCTGAGCGGCCGACTGTTGTGCCGGGTCGCAGATCAGCAGCCAGCCGAGGATCCGGCCGGACATACGAGGGAGGCCGGCCTGTTCGTGGAACAGGCCCACCTGCTCGATGAAATGGAGCTCGCGGTACTTCACGGCACGGAATGTAGGGAGTTCGGTGTGTTCAGTCAATAGTGAACGTTCCGAAAACACGACACCCCCATGACTTGTTCCGGGGCGGGTCAAGAATGGTCGGGGGGCTCCATACGGTGGCGGCGACTCATCGAGAAAGGACCCGTCCCATGACTGCTTCCCCGTTCACCGCTGACAGCGCTGCGTTCCTGCGCGACCTGTCCGAGAACAACGATCGTGACTGGTATCGGGCGAACCTCGCCCGCTATCACCGGGCGCTGTTGGAGCCGTGCCGTGAGTTCGTCACCGCGCTCGGCGACGAGCTGCGTCGTCGTGTCCACCCCGGAATCGTGGGGGAGCCGAAGGTCGACAGGGGCATCCGCCGACTGGCTCGCGACGTACGATTCGCCCGAGACAAGACGCCGTTCAAGACCGAACAGACGGTGATCCTCTCGTGGAGTGAGCGTCGGTTCGCGCCTGGATTCCAGGTCGCACTCGGGGTCGACGGGGTGGAGCTCGCGGCCGGACGGCGCGGCTGGGACGCTCCGCAGCGGACCGGGTTCCGGGCCGCACTCCTGGACGAGCGCGGCCTGGGGTTCCGAGGTGTGTTGGCCGTGTGCGAGGGGGCCGGCTTCGTCCCCGAGCCGCCCGAGCTGAAGGGCTACCCGCGCGGCGCTCCCCGCTCGCACCCCAACGCGGAGTTCCTACGGTACGCCGGCGGGTTCCGGGTCCGGCGGCGGCTGGATGTCGCGCTCGAGGACCCCCAGCTGGTGCGTCGGTGCGCGGACGCGCTCATCCTGGCTGGGCCGTTGGTGGCCTGGCTCGACACGAACACCCGGGATCAGTCGGCCAGCGCTTCCAGCATCGCGGCCACCGAGGCGGCCTGCGCGTCCGCCGAGGACGGTCCGTAGCCGCCAGCCAGCACGTGCAGGAGCGGAACGCCGTTGTCGTGGGCCGCTCGGAACACCTTGAGGTCGCGCTCCACGAGCCCCTCCGGCGTCATGGCGTAGCCGGTCAGAGGGTCGTCGTTGAGTACGTCGCTCCCCGCGACGTGGATCACCAGCGCCGGCTGCACCTCGGCCAGCAGCTCGTCGAGGTGCTCGGCGAGTCGACCGTTGAACTCGGCGTCGGTCACGCCACCCCACAAGCCATCGTCC
Source organism: Pseudomonadota bacterium (assembly GCA_024228935.1). GTDB lineage: Bacteria > Myxococcota_A > UBA796 > UBA796 > CAJQPC01 > JAAESX01. The sequence continues at coordinate 36,439 of JAAESX010000050.1, read as the reverse complement.
CGATCTCCACGGAGCTTGGGGGACGGGAACAAGGACTCCTGATGCATCGAGAACGAGAAGACCGTGGGGTCGTCGGCGAAGAATGCGTGGTCGCCATCGCCCTGGTGGGCGTCGGTGTCGACGATGAGCACGCTCCCGTCGAAGCCCTCGGACCGCAGGACGGCGATGGCCACCGCCACGTCGTTGAAGATGCAGAATCCGTGGCCCATGTCGGGCCGGGCGTGGTGGAAGCCGCCCCCCAGGTTGATCCCGACCCCGTGTTCCAGCGCACCTCGGGCCGCCAGCACCGTGCCTCCCACCTGTCTACGGAAGGGACCGAGCACGCGCTCGTCCAGCATCCTGGGGGTCATGAACCCGGGCACGGGGGCCTCCAGGGCACGACCGAGCGTCTCGGCGTCGCGGAGGCCTCGGATGTACGCCGGGTCGTGCACCTGCTCCAGGAGCTCTACGGGGACCTCGTCGGCCACCGCGAAGTCGTCCTTGGTCAGCAGGCCCGCGTCCACCAGCTGGTCGGCGATCCGGTCCATCTTGCCGATGTCGAACGGGTGCAGTCGCTCGAGCCCGAACAGCGACACCCGGTAGCCGGGGCTGTACGCGACGAGCGCTCCGTGCACCGGGCGACCCGCGGATTCGTGGGGTCGATGGGGTGCTTTCGTGAACGCGGCGGCGCCCAGGATGCATAGCAACAGGAGCGCCGCTGCGAGCGCCAGGCCACGCCGGCGACGGGTTCGCTTGTACGCGTTCCACTCGGTCATGAAGGGTCCGACAGCTCGAGGTGGGATCGGTTCTCAACAGGCGGCGTCGCTGGTCCGAGAGGTGACTCGATGTCCGTACTGGCTGCAGCGAAGCCCAAGCGCAAGCGTCTTGGTGAGATGTTGATCGACAAGGGCCTGATCACGGCCGAACAGCTCGGCGAGGGCCTGGGCTACCAACGTGTTCACGGCGGTCGCATCGGCGAGGTCCTGGTGACGCTCGGCCACCTCGAGGAAGAGGACCTGACCAGCAACCTCGGCCAGCAGCTGGGCCTCCAGGTCGCCACGTTCGAGTCCATCGCCGCCGACCCCACGATGCTGCGGGCATGCTCCCGCGAGGTGCTCGAGAAGTACCAGTTCGTGCCCATCCAGCGGCGTGGGTCCACGGTCGAGGTCGGCATGATCGACCCCCAGGACCTGCAGTCTCTCGACGGCCTGCGCTTCGTCCTGCAGACGACCCGGGTCGAAGCCCGTGTCATCACGCAGAGCACGTTCGAGCGCTTCCTCGAGACCAACTTCCCGGTCGAGACCACGCTGCGCGCACCGTCCATCGAGGACATCACGCGGAACAAGGCCCTGGACACCCGCGTCCAGCAGGCCGAGAAGGTCGTCGAGCAGAACGTCCACGACCTCGAGGCCGAGGCCGGGACGCATCCGGTGGCTCGAATCCTCACGTGGACGCTGACCGCCGCGATCGAGCAGCGCGCCAGTGACATCCACATGGAGCCGTACGAGAAGTTCTTCCGCATCCGGTTCCGGATCGACGGCAAGCTGTACACGGTGCTCAAGCCGCCGGCGAACCTGCACGCCCCCCTGGTCAGCCGCACGAAGGTGCTGTCCGAGATGGACATCAGCGAGCGGCGGAAGCCCCAGGACGGCCACTTGGCGGTCACCTACCAGGGCGAGACCTGCCACTTCCGCGTGTCGACCCTTCCGACCTCGTACGGCGAGAAGTGCGTCATCCGGCTGCTGAAGAAGGAGGCCCACCTGGCCGACGTCTCGCAGCTGGGCTTCAGCAGGAGCCAGTTCTCCGAGATCGAGCGGAAGGTCCGACTGTCCCAGGGGCTGGTGCTCGTCACGGGCCCGACCGGCTCGGGCAAGACCACCACGCTGCACGCGATGGTCAACATGATCAACGAGCCCGACATCAACATCGTGACGGTCGAGGATCCAGTCGAGAGCACGATCGTCGGCGTGAACCACGTGCCGATCAAGGACAGCGGGGGGACGTCGTTCTCCGCCGGGCTGCGCTCGATCCTCCGCCAGGACCCCGACGTCGTCCTGGTCGGCGAGATGCGCGACAAGGAGGTCAGCCAGATTGCCATCAAGGCCGCGCTGACCGGGCACCTGGTGCTCAGCACGCTGCACACCAACGGCGTGATCCCGACCTTCAACCGACTGATCGACATGGGCGTCGAGCCCTACCTGCTGGCCAGCTGCGTGAAGCTCGTGGTCGCCCAGCGCCTGTTGCGGCGGCTGTGCAGCCGCTGCGCGGTCCAGACGCCGATCTCCGACGAGGTGGCTCAGGAGTTCCGCCTGACCCCCGAGCAGGTCGAGACGGCCCACGCACGCAACCCGGCGGGCTGCGATGACTGCATGGGCACGGGCTACCGCGGGCGCGTCGGCGTCTACGAGATGATGGCCCCCAACGAGGAGGTCCGCGAGATCCTCCGAACGGGCGGAACGGAAGGTGAGCTGGCCCGGGCGGCCGCCGCCGATGGCTTCGTGACGATGGAGGAGGCAGGCATCCAGCGTGCGCTGGCCGGGCTCACGAGCTTCGATGAGGTGAGGCGCGTGCTGGCCGAGGAGTAGCGAGAGTCCACGGAGCGGCGGGGAACCCACCACGCGAGGCCAGGCGGCCTCGCTCCCTCGTCGACTCCATCCCAGGGTCTTCCTGGGGTCATGCCGTCGTCGGCGATCTCGGCGGCATCCGGGCAGATTTGCTGCTCGGATGTCGTCGTAGTCGCCGGCTTCGAGCCGCTCTTCCGGCCCGCCGCTCCGGCCTGCCGCTCAGACGCCCCCGAAGAGCCCGCTGATGATGCCGCCGATCCCCTGGGGGTTGTTGGCCCGCTGGAAGTCGAGCTCGTGGCGGGCAGCGGCGTTGTCCGAGTCCAGCTCGACAGCACGCGCGAACCGCTGGGCGGCATCGTCTCGGCCGACGTGCTTCAGCGCCAGGCCCGCGATGAACTGGGCCTCGCTGTCCGTCTTGGTGTCCGTGATCGGCAGGGAGTCGATGTTGGCGAGCGCCGAGTCGATGTCGAACTCCTCGAGCACCACCCGGCAGTGGATGTCGACCAGGCGGCAGCGGACGTTGGTCGGGTCGGCCTCCAGGGCCTCTTCGATGGTCATCAGCGCGGCCGTCCACGCGCGGGCGGTCGCCTGCTGTCGAGCGCGCGCCATCAGGTCGACGGCCCGGTCGCGGTCGGCCGTGGGGATGTCGGGCGCCGGCAGCTGTTCGCGCCACTCGCGCATCGCCGCGGCCAGGACCCTGGGCTCCTTCAGCGCTTCGTAGCGGCGCTCGACCAGGCTGTTGAGCTCGGCCGCGGCCTCCTGGGCGTCGCCACCCTGGTCGATGTACCGCTCGGGGTGCCAGCGGCCCTTCTCCTTGTTGGCGCGCTTCCGGACGTCGCTGAGCGTGATGTAGCCAGCGACATCCTTGGCCGTGTAGCCGAGGACGGCGAGCGGGTTTGCGGTCCTCAGCGCGCGGAAGCGCTCGACGAGCGGCGCAGCCTGGGGGCTGGTGAGGAGGGCGACCGGATCGCCAGGTGCGGTCTGGTCGGGCTCCGCGCCCAGCGCCTCCATGTCGCTGACGTCCTCGAGCACGCTGCTGCTGTGGTCTTCGTCTTCGTACTCGTCGTCGTCCTCGTCGACCTCTCCGAAGTACTCGCCCGAGTCCTCGAGCTCTTCGACGTCGTCCTCTTCGTCGTCGTCGTCGTCGTCCCCACCCATCGCGAAGACATCGGAGGCGTCCAGGTCGGACTCGTGCATCCCGCCCCCGACGTCCTTCTGCGGGGGGCGAGGCCGCTTGCGGCCAGGCGTGAACGAGACGACGTGCGAGGCGCCGTTCTCGTCCACCGAGATGTCGAGGCTGTCCTCCTCGCTCGAGTCGTCGTCGTCGTCGTCCTCCTCCTCGTCGTCGCCCCCCATCGCGAAGACGTCCGTCGCTTCGTCGTCGCTCTCCAGTGGGCGCGGCTTCGGAGGAGGTGGCTGCCGCTGGCGCGGCGGAGGTGACGGCTTCTCGGACCGCGGCGGGACGATGCGCTCGTTCAGGCGCTGGCCCGAAGGGGGCTTGCGCCGGCCTGGACGCGTGGCGCGCCGGGCCACGGGCGCTCCCTGCACGCTCAGGAGCCCGAGCTGCAGGAGCAGGTCCACGGCGAACCAGGCCTCCCGGGTGCGATCCGGCTGCCCCCGGCCGCTGGCCGCGATGAGTCCCCGCAGGGTGCCTTCGGTCCGAGCCAGCTTGGCCGTTCGCAGCGCGATGGTCCCCAGGTCGTCCAGGTCGTCCTGCTTGGCCGTGACGCGCAGCGGGTTGTCGAGCGCCGCGGTCAGCTCCGCCACGACGTCGTCGGCATCCCGGACAGCGCGCAGGCCGTCCTTGAAGCAGCGAAGGAGGCCTCGAGGGAGTGGGAAGGCACCTGGCGGTGCGGCCTCGTCGCCATCGAAGGTCGCCTCGGCGCCGGGGTCCTGGGCCAGTGTCGCGATCACCTCGCCGGTCTCCTGGCATGCCGCGCTCAACAGGTCGTCCAGCAGGATCCCGAGCGCCATGCACACCGGGATGTCGGCCGAGAGATCCCCCGTGAGCGCCGCCGGAGACGGGAGCTTCGGCTCGATCTCGCGCAGGAGCGAGGGGATGCCCTGGATGGCCACCAGGTCCCGGCCCCGCACGTGGAGGGCCACCGTCTGGTCGCCCGTCCTGATCCGCAGGCAACCCGTCAGCGCGTCGCGATGCGCTTTGACGAGCAGCCAGACGACGGTGCCGGTCAGCATTGGGCGGACGCGCTCCTGCGGATCCGGTGCATCATACCCTCGCTTGTGGAGACGACCGCTCGGTGCACCTTCCGCCCGGTACGACGGTTCTCGGACGCTACGAGGTCGTGGCCACGGCAGGCCACGGCACGTGGAAGGTCCGGGACACGACCTCGAACGAGGTCCGGGCGCTCAAGCGGCTCACCCTGGAGGGCAAGGCGAACGGCCAGGAGCTGAGCGTCGCGATGGCGGCTCGCCGGAACGCGACCATCCCGGGGGTGCCCGAGCTGCTCGACCTGCAGGTGGCCGTGATCGACGGGCGCGAGGAGTGGCTCCTCATCCGCCAGTGGGTCGAGGGGGAGACCCTGTCCGCGCTCGTCGAGAAGCACGGTGGGCTCACTCCGGACCACGCGCGCTGGCTTGGCGGCGAGCTCCTGTGGGTCCTCGAGCGCATCCATCAGGCCGGTCGGGTGCACGGGGACATCCAGCCCGACAACATCGTGCTCGCGGAAGACGGCACCGAGGTCTGGCTCGTGGACGCCGCGCCGATGAAGGTGCTCGCGCGCCCCGGACACGGTGCAGGCTGGCGCGTCTGCACGAACGCGGACTACGCGGCGCCCGAGGTCGGGATGGGCGGCGCCACCGCCCGCTCGGACATCTATGCGGTCGGAGCGACGCTGCTGCATGCGCTGACGGCTCGACCGCCCGCCGAGGTCAGCCGTTCCGGGCTGGCGCAGCTCGCGAAGGAGCGGCAGTACCAGATCGACCGCGCGCTCGTAGATGTGGTGCTGAAGATGGCGCAGCCGCTCGCGGACGGGCGCTTCGAGAGCGTGGCGGCCGCGACCCACGCCCTGGCCCACGGGCTCGACGAGGCCGAGGACCGCGAGTGGTGGACGCGCGACTTCTTCCTGCACCCGGACGGCGACGCGCGTCGGTCCGCCCTCCAGGTGCTCGGCTTCTGGTGCGTCCTGGCCGCCATCCCGCTGCTCGCCGTGCCGGCGGTCCTGTTCCCGCCGCTCGCCGAGCTGACTGCGTCGTTCATGACGGTCCTCAAGGCGCTGGTCTCGCTCGGGATCCTCGGAGCGGCGGCGGCGGCGGTCCTGTCGTCCGCGCCGTGGGTCTTCCAGGCGCTCGACCAGATGGTTCACGTCGCCGAAGAGAAGCTCTCGGTGAAGACCCGGGAGGGCTGGCTGCGCTTGCCGTGGTCGCAGCTCTCGGGCATCCGCCGGGTCGGACCGATGCTCATCGTCCAGGGCGCCTGGGAGCTCGACGATGTGGTGGGTGGTGGGCAGGACGCCGTCGTGCTCCTGGACGCCTACGACGTCGAGCAGGCGAGGCTCGCCAGGATCCTCGCGGACCGGAGCCACGGGATCGCGCCGGCCCATGGACTCGCGCTCGGTTGGGTCTGGTTGGTCCCGGGCATCCCACCCCAGCTCCAGCTCGCACTCCTGGTGAGCGCCGTCGCCATCCCCATCTTCGCGTTCCTCACGTTCGCCTGGAGCGCCGGCTGGCTGCACGGACAGAACGTCGCAGAGCGCGACAATGCCTGGGCGAACAGCCACCCCGGGCAGCGCGGGGACTGGAGCGAGGACGACGTGCCGGGCGGGGTCGTCACCGGTGGCCAGGGCGACGTCCCGCGCCTCGTGTGGGCGATGGAGTGCCCACCAGGGATGTTCGCCGGGAGCGTGCGAAGCGAGGAGCACCGCATCCTGTCCTGCGACGATCTGAATGGCACGATGGTCACCATCCCGGGCGTGTCGGGCACGGGGTCAGCGCCCATGCTGGCCGATCGCGCCGAGGTGACCGTCACCGAGTACGAGGCCTGCGTCACAGGAGGGACCTGTTCGCCGCCCGACGATGCGACCGAGTGCAACTTCGGGGACTCGAGCAAGGGCCGGCACCCCGTGAACTGCGTGACCTTCCAGCAAGCCAGCACCTACTGTGGGTGGGCGCAGAAGCGCCTGTGCTCGGGCGAGGAGTTCGAGCGGATGGCGGGCGCGCTGCACGGTCGCCTGTACCCGTGGGGCGCCGAGGATCCGAGCTGTCGGGTCGCGGTGATGGATGGCGACGGACCCGGCTGCGGCAAGGGTGGGACGTGGCCAGCCGGGAGCCACGTGGCGGGGAGCTCTCCGTTCGCGGTCCTGGATGCGGCGGGCAACGTGGCGGAATGGACGAGCGACGCCAAGGCGCGCGGCGGGAGCTATCGGTCGTCCGGCGGTGAGCTGGAGACCACCAGCGCTGTGGGGGGGATCCCGGGTCCAGAGGTGGGCTTCCGATGCTGCCTGGGCCTGTAGCGCAAGCTTTGCGAAAGCCAAACGGGGACGAGACTGCGTAACTCTGGGTTCGAACCCTTGGAGACCACAGTCGTGCGCTTGCCAGCAGGAACCATGATTCTCGCCCGATACGAGGTCCTCGAGACCGTCGGCGCAGGAACGTGGCGGGTGCGCGACACCGAGACCGGCCAGCTCCACGCGCTCAAGCGTCTCGCCTTGGCCGGGGTCCCGCAGGTCGACTCGCTCGTCGAGTAGGCGAAGGCCCGCCTCCAGCTGAGCGTGGAGGGGGCCCCGAAGCTCCTCGACCTGCGTGTGTTCGAGTTCGAGGGGCGCACCGAAGCCTTCCTCGTGCGCGAGTGGATCGAGGGGGAGTCGCTGGCGGATCGCCTGGCGGACCGAGGACGACTGAGTCCTGGCCTCGCCCGGCACGTCGGGGTCGCGATCCTCGACATCCTCGACCGGCTGCACGCGACCGGCCAGGTGCACGGCGATGTCCAGCCGGCCAACGTCCTGCTGAGTCCCGACGGGTTGGACGTCACGCTGGTCGACGCCGCTCCACTGAAGGTCGCCGCGCGCTCCGGCGTCAGCGCAGGCTGGAACATCTCCGTCGCCGACGGCTATTGCGCCCCCGAGGTCCTCATCACGGGCGCCACCCCCGGCTCCGACCAGTACTCGACGGGTCGGACGCTGCTGCATGCGCTCGGTGGCCGCCCGCGGGACGAGGTGGACGAGGAGTTGCTCCGCAGCCCGGAGTTCGATGTCGACGTTGATCTCATCGACGGCATCCTGCAGTTGTGCTCGCCGGTCACGATGAGGCAGCCGCCGCGCGGCCTGGACTCGAGCGAGTGGCCCACGGTCGTCCTGAACACGGTCGGGAATCAGGCCGAGTGGGAGTCCGGAGGCGACCTCCGCCTGGATCGCGGGGTCGAGAGTCGGCCATCGGATGCCCAGGTCGGCTTCCGCTGCTGTCTGGACTTCTAGCCGTTCGCGCGGGCGTCGAACGCCTCGATCTCGCGCCGGGCATCCACCCGTGAGGGGTCCAGTCGCAGCGCGGTCCGGAAGCGGAGGATCGCCTCGGCCTGGCGTCGAGCGGCCTTCAGGAGTCGGCCGGCTGTCACCTGGGCCTGCGCCATCTCCCCCGGGTCCTCGAGGTCGAGGGCGTCGAGGTTGAGCACGCCGTCCAGCGCGGACAGCTTGCGGGTGGCCACGAGCAGGAAGAGGTGGAGGATGCGGTACCGGCCGGACAGCGGGTTGTCGTCGATCGCCCGCTCGACGCGCTTGAGCGCCTCGGGCCAGTCGCGGTCCGCGGCAGCCTTGCGGGCTCCTACGAAGTGGGCCTCGGCGGACTTCTCGTTGTTGAGCGTCACCGCGACGCCGATTCGGTCGAAGGCCCGCAGGTCCCGCAGCCAGGCGCTCAGGATGGCGCGGTTCTCGAGCGCAGCGCGGTTCTCCTTGAGGAGCGCGCGGAAGCTGCGTGCCGACCCCTGGACCGCGGGGGAGGCATCCCGGAACGCGTCGGAAGCGAACCGTCGGACGGCCTCGATGTAGGCCTCCTGCAGCTTCCGCGAGGACTGGGGGGCGTGCGCCTGCTCGGGCGTCAGCTCGAGGATGACGAGCGGATTGATCTCGACGCAGAGCGCACCCAGGCGATGCATCTCCGCTTCGAGCGAGAGGGTGTCGCTCATCTCCTCGGTCGGCTCGCTCTCCAGGTCGTCCCAGTCCTCTTCGACGAGCACCTCGTCGGGTGCGTCCTTCGACTCCGCGCCGAGGAGGTCGGCCGCGGCGGGGACCGGGCCACCGAGGCCTTCGGGCGAGTGCTGCGGCTTCCAGATGCCATCCAGGTCGGGGAGCGGTCCCGTGACGTCCTCGCTCCAGTCGACCTCCTTCTCTTCACCCGGGCGCAGGAGCCTCAGCTGGAGGAGCAGGTCGATGGCCCGCCACGCATGGCGCGTGCGCTCGACCTGGCCTCGCCCGCCCTTCAGCACCAGCGCCCCGAGCGTGGCGCAGTCGCGGCCGGTGCGGATCGTCCGCAGACAGACGGGGTCGAGGCCCGACAGCCACGACGGGTCGGGCACGTGGACGCGCAGCGGGGTGTTCCACTCGGCACGGAGCGCTTCGGCCACGGCGTCCGGGTGGCGAGCTGTGCGCAGGCCCTTGGCCAGCAGCTGTAGAGCCGAGCGGGGGAGCGGGAAGGCGCCGCTGGGGGGCTCGATTCCGGGCTCGAGCGAGGCGGTCTGCTGGGGCGCCAGTGCCATCTCGCCGAGCTGCTCGGCCACGTCTTCGGCCACCGCTTCGAGCGCGTCCTCGACCCGGATCCCCGAGGCGATGGCGACGCCCAGATCCTGCAGGATGTCGTGGGTCGCGCTGTCCGCGTTGGGCATCAGCTGGGCGAGCCGCCGCAGGGGGATGCCCTCGGCGTAGTGCACCTTCCCTCGACGGAACCACATGCGGACCGCGCCGCTCGGCCGCTCGATCGTGAGGAGCCCTCCTTCACCGGCCCGGTGGGCTCGGTAGATGAGCTCGATGGGGCTTCCTCGACGCATCTGGCGACTTCCTGTGCCGGGCGCCCCCCCCCCGCCGGTGGATGGTACCGGCTCGCGTCGTGGAACTCCATCCGTGGTTACGAATCGACTCGCAAGGAGAACCGATGACCCCCGACGCGTTCATCTACGACGCCGTTCGCACGCCCCGAGGGCGTGGCAAGAAGACCGGCAGCCTCTACACCGTGGCGCCTGTGAGGTTGCTCGCAGGTGTGCTCGACGCGGTGCAAACCAGGAACTCACTCGCCGAGGACGTGGTGGACGACGTCATCGTCGGCTGCGTCACCCAGACGAGCGAGCAGGGGTCCTGCATCGCGCGGGCCGCTGTGTTGCTCACGGGGCTCGGAGATCGGCCCCCGGGGCAGACGGTGAACCGGTTCTGTGGCTCGGGCCTGGAGACGGTGAACCAGGCTGCAGCCCTGGTCGCGAGCGGGTTCTCGGACCTGGTGATCGCCGGCGGCGTCGAGTCGATGTCGCGGGTCAAGATGGGCAGCGACGGGGGCGCCTTGTTCGACCCGGTTCTGGTCCAGGGCCGCGGTATCGTGCCGCAGGGAATCAGCGCGGATCTGCTCGCCGGGCTCAACGGCATCGATCGGCTGGCGGTGGACACGTTCGCGCTCGAGAGCCAGCAGCGGGCGATCGCCGCGCTCGACGCCGGACGCTTCGCGCGGTCGGTGATCCCGGTCACGGACGAGAATGGGCTGCCGATCCTCGAGGTCGACGAGCTGCCCCGCCGGGACACCTCGGCCGAGGCGCTCGGCAAGCTCAACCCCGCCTTCCAGATGCTGGGCGAGCAGTTCGGGCTCGACCAGCTCACCCGTAAGGCCTACCCCCACGTCGACCGCATCGAGCACATCCACCACGCCGGCAACAGCTCCGGCATCGTCGACGGCGCGGCGGCCGTCCTGGTGGGGAACGCCCGAGCGGGCGAGCGTCACGGCCTGAGTGCCCGAGCACACATTCGCAGCGTGGCGGTGGTCGGCGCCGAGCCGGTCCTCATGCTGCAGGCTCCGATGCCCGCCGCCGAGCTGGCGCTCCAGAAGGCTGGCATGAGCATCGAGGACATCGACCTGTTCGAGGTCAACGAGGCGTTCGCGGCGGTCCCGCTGGCGTTCATGAAGCACTTCGACCTGTCCCGGGACAAGGTCAACGTCAACGGCGGCGCCATCGCGCTCGGGCATCCGCTCGGGGCGACCGGAGCGATGCTGCTCGGCACCGCGCTCGACGCGCTCGAGGAGCACGGCCTGTCCACCGCGCTCGTCACTCTCTGCATTGGCGGCGGCATGGGCATCGCCACCATCATCGAGCGGGTCTGACATGAGCGACTACATCCTGACCGTCGACGAGGAAGGCGTCGCGACACTGGTCCTGGAGCTGGCCGGCAAGGCCAACGTCATCGGCGAGCCCTTCGTCCTGGCCATCACCGCCGCCATCGCCGAGCTCGGCGAGACCGAGGGGCTGACCGGCGTCCTCGTCACGAGCGGCCACCGCGACTTCTGTGCCGGTGCCGACCTGACCTCGCTGTACACCGAGCGCGACCCGGCTCGGGTGATGGAGGGCGTGCGCGCTCTCCACGGCGCGTTCCGGGGGCTCGAGACGCTCGGCGTCCCGGTCGTGGCGCTCATCGAAGGGGCCGCGCTGGGCGGTGGCTACGAGCTCGCGCTCTCCTGCCATCACCGGCTCGCGCTGAACAGCCCGCGCACCCAGATCGGCCTCCCCGAGGTCTCACTCGGGCTCATCCCAGGGGCTGGCGGAACCCAGCGTCTGCCCTACGTCATCGGCATCCAGCCGGCGCTCGAGCACATCGGCGCCGGCCAGCCCGTCCGGGCTCCGAAGGCCGCGAAGATCGGCCTCATCGATGGCCTGGCGGACTCGTCGGCGGCGCTGGTCGAGATGGGTCGGGTGTGGATCGCCGCGAACCCCAAGCCCGAACAGCCGTGGGACCGGAAGCGGTTCAAGCTCCCCGGAGGCGTCCAGCCCGGCAGCGAGATGGCCCGCAACCTGTTCGTGGGCGGCGCCGCGTTCCTCTACAAAAAGACCGCGGGCGCGTTCCCGGCCGCCGAGGCCGCCCTGGCCTGCATCCACGAGGGCCTGTCGCTGTCGTTCGACCGCGCGCTCGAGGTCGAGGCCCGCGCGTTCGTGAAGCTGGCCTGCAGCGACCAGGCCAAGGACATGATGCGGACGTTCTTCTTCCACCGGAACGCGGTGCTGAAGCACGAGGGACTGCCGACGCCCATCCCCCACGGGTTCCGCAAGGTCTCGGTGCTCGGCGCCGGGATGATGGGAGCCGGGCTGGGCTTCGTCTGCGCCAAGGCTGGCTTCACGGTGGTCATCAAGGACCTGGCGCAGAAGCAGCTCGATCTGGCGCAGGCCCACGTCGCCGCCCAGGCCGCGAAGCTGCGGCACCTGGACGACGAGACGCGCGCTGCCCTGCTCGCGCGGGTGACCTACACGCTGGAGTACGAGGCGATCACCGGCTCGGATCTGGTCATCGAGGCCGTGCCCGAGGTGCTGGGCATCAAGCACTTCGAGACCAAGGAGGTCGAGCCGCTGCTCGCCCCGGACGCCGTGTGGGCCTCGAACACCTCGGCCATCCCGATCACCCGCCTGGCCGAGGTGGCCGAGCACAAGGAGCGCTTCATCGGGCTGCACTTCTTCTCGCCCGTCGAGAAGATGCCGCTCCTGGAGATCATCCTCGGCGAGGACACCGACGAGCGCACCCTGGCGCGGTGCCTCGCGTTCGGCGACGCGATCAAGAAGACCAGCATCGTCGTGAACGACGGGTACGGCTTCTTCACCTCGCGGTTCTTCGCGGCGTACCTCCTCGAGGGGGTCCAGCTGGTCTCCGAGGGCCACGACCCCCGGCTCGTCGAGCACGCCGCGCGCGCCGCCGGCATGGTGATGCCGCCGCTCAAGGTCTTCGACGAGGTCTCGCTGGCGCTCGGCGTCAAGGCGTTCACGACCCGCGAGCAGTTCACCGACGAGAAGCTCGACCTCCCGGGGATCGACCTGGTCCGTCGGCTCGTGCAGCTCGGTCGGAACGGCAAGATCGTGCAGCGCGGCTTCTACGACTGGGACACCCGCAGCATCTGGTCGGGGCTGTCCGAGTTCGCGTCGGGCACCCCCGCCGAGACGGGTGTGGCCTACATCCAGGAGCGACTGATGCTCGCGCAGGCCGCCGAGCTCGGCCGCTGCCTGGACGAGGGGATCCTGCGGAACGTCCGCGATGCCGACATCGGGGCCATCTTCGGGCTCGGCTTCGCTCCGAACACCGGCGGGCCGGCCTCGTGGGTGGATCGGCGCGGGGTCGGCCAGGTGGTCCAGGACCTCGAGGCGATGGCGGCGGTCTCCGGCCCCCGCTTCCTGCCGTCGAACACGCTGAAGACGATGGCCTCGACGGGCGAACGCTTCTACGATTGACCGGTGTCCAATCCGGGCGGAGGTGAGAGATGTTCCTTTTGATTGCGGCGCTCGCGTGCGGCGAAGACGCCACCATCGAGATCGAGAGCACGGATGGAGAGAACACCATCCAGATCGCGACCGACGCGGACGGACAAGGCACGGTGACGGTCAAGGACGCCGAAGGCAAGACCGTGGCTGTGAGCGGCGAAGCCAACGGCGGCGACGCCTCGGTCAACGTCGGGGGCGCCAAGGGCGTGACCGCCCGCGCGAACGACGGCGCCGAGCTGGACATCGCCGGCGGCACCGTGACCGCGGGAGCCGGTGGCACCGAAGGCGGCGCGCGCATGGACGTCGCCGACGGAGGGGCGACCTTCCAGGCCGGAGGCGGCGAGCAGTTCGAGATGACCGTCGGCAAGGGCGCCGTCGGCATCAAGGGCGGCAAGCTCAAGCTCGGCGACGTGGAGATCGGCAAGAAGGAGTAATCCTGCGTACGATGTCCTCCCTGGAGGACACCGCATGCGTCTCGCCCTGATCGCTCTTGTCTCGGCCAGCTGGGCCGGCAACAAGTACTACCAGCTCGACACGTTCGAGAGTGGGGACTCGGCCACCTACCAAGGCGGCTTCGGGGAGTACGAGTGCGCGGGCACGGTCTTCGAGCCGGACCCCGAGGACTACCCGCTCACGCCCCTCTACGTGGACGTGCTGTTCGGCCCCGACTCCATCCAGGAGACGGTGGTCGTGCAGATCTACGCGCCGCAGAGCACCAACCCCCCGATGGGCACCCGGCTGGGCGAAGAGGCATTCGCCCCCACCGGGTCGCGCGACTCGTTCAACCGCCTGGTGTTCGAGGACGCCGAGATCTACCTGGATCCGTGGGAGGACGGGAACGTCCTGGTCGCACTCTGCTTCGAGGAGAACCACGTCGAGTACCCGACCATCGCGGCGGACAGCGACGGCCTCGACTTCATCGACAACCACTACATCTACGCCAACTTCGGCGCCGGGAACGACTGGTACACCACGCAGTACGTGAACGGCGTGCTCGGCGGCACCATCGGTGACTGGGTCATGCGCCTGTGCGTCGAGACCGACGCCGATGGTGAGCCGTGCCCGAACGGGACGGACATCGAGGGCGATGCGGACACCGATGCGGACAGCGACTCGGACACGGACTCCGACAGCGACTCCGACAGCGACGGCGACTTCTGGATCACCTCGGTCACGCCCAACCAGGCGCCCGAGGGCGAGTCGGTCGACGTCGTCATCCTCGGCGGTGGCTTCGGCGACGGGACGGACGCGCGCATCGGCGGCATCAACCTCGTCGGCATGTCGATCACGGACGACGGCACCATCGTCGGACGCTCGCCCACAGCGCTGTCCTCGGGCTTCCACGACGTCGAGGTCGTGAGCATCGACGGGGAGAGCGACTACCTGACCAGCGGGTTCGAGGTCACCGGCGGCTGCGGGTGCGCCAGCACCCCGTCCAAGGGCGCGCTGGCGGCCGGACTGATCGCGCTCGTGGGCCTGGTCGGACTTCGTCGACGCGACTGACCTGCTCGCCGGGATAGACGCTGGCAATGCAGTGGTTCCAGTCCAGCCTCGGTACGCTCACCCAGCACTGGGATGCGCTGCCGCACCCGTCGCTGAAGGGCGTCCTGGTCATCGTCCTGGCGGCGCTCGTCGGCGCCATCCTGGACCTGCTCGCGCGCACGATCGTCCTGCGGATCGTCGAGGCGACGGAGACCGAGCTCGACGACAAGCTGCTGATGGTCCTTCGACGCCCCGTCGTCGTGCTGCCCATCCTCGGCGCGCTGTTCTACGCGCTGATGAGCTGGGACATCGGCGACACGACCCGCTTCGCCCTGCGCGGGCTCTTCGCGACCGGCGTCGTCGTCTACTACGGGCGAGTCGCGCTCCAGGTCTCCGAGACGCTGCTCGAGCACTTGTCCCACGAGGACGGCGACCGGCGTGGTTTCGTCCAGGCCGCCACGCTGCCGATCTTCCAGATCGGCGCCCAGGTCGTGGTCTACGGCGGCTGCACCTACTTCGTCCTGCTCGCCTGGAACGTCGATGTCTCGGCCTGGATCGCCAGCGCCGGCATCGTCGGAATCGCGGTCGGCTTCGCCGCCAAGGACACCCTGGCCAACCTGTTCGCGGGGGTGTTCATCCTGGCGGATCGGCCCTACAAGCTGAACGACTACCTGCTGCTCGAGACCGGCGAGCGTGGCCGTGTGACCCGGATCGGCATCCGGACGACCCGCCTGCAGACCAACGACGACGTCGAGGTGATCATCCCGAACGCCGAGATCGCGAACGCCCGCATCGTGAACGAGTCCGGCGGCCGGCACGAGAAGTTCCGCATCCGGACGGTCGTCGAGGTCGCGTACGGCAGCGACATCGAGGTGGTGCGCGAGGTCCTGATGGAGATCGCGCTGACCACCCGGCACGTCGTCGTCGGTGATCAGGAGGTCCGCCCCCGCGTCCGCTTCATGCTGTTCGGAGCGAGCGGCCTGGAGTTCCACCTGCTCGTGTGGGTCCCCGAGCCCCGGTACAAGAACTACGTCATCGACCAGCTGAACACGAACATCTACAAGCGCTTCAACGAGATGGGCATCGAGATCCCGTACAGCAAGCACGAGGTCTTCCTGCGCCGGATCGAGGACGTCAGCGACTCGGACTGAGTTCGTGGTCACGGCCGGCGTCGGTTGGTCCTGGGGTGACGGCATGCCGCGGTTACGTCGGGGAGCATGAGCGTCCTCCACGATCTCCTCGCCCTGCTCGAGCTCGAGCGCATCGACGACACCATCTTCCGGGGGCCCAGTCGCGACCTGGGCTGGGGGCGGCTGTACGGTGGTCAGGTCCTGGGCCAGGCGCTCTCCGCGGCCGCAAAGACGGCACCCGAGGGCCGGGTCGTCCACTCGATGCACGGCTACTTCCTGCGCCCCGGTGACGCGACGACGCCGGTCATCTACCTGGTGGACTGCATCCGAGACGGCCGCAGCTTCACGACCCGTCGCGTCGTCGGCAAGCAGAACGGCAAGGCCATCTTCAACCTGTCGGCGAGCTTCCAGATCGAGGAGCCCGGGTTCGACCACCAGGACGAGATGCCGGCGGGTGTCCGCCCGCCCGAGGAGCTCAAGACCCAGCGCGAGCTGGCCCAGGCCATCGCCGAGCACATCCCATCGCCGCTGCGCGAGCAGGTCACCGGCGAGCGGCCCATCGAGGTCCGCCCGGTCCGTCCCTACAACCCGCTGCGTCCCGATGTGCGGGAGCCGGTCTCGCAGGTCTGGTTCCGCGCCACCGACTCGATGCCCGATGACCCGGCGGTGCACCGCTACCTGCTGGCGTACGCGAGCGACTCGCACTTCCTGACGACAGCGCTGCATCCGCACGGTGCCAGCTGGGCGACCCGCGGCATCCAGATGGCGAGCATCGACCACGCCATGTGGTTCCACCGGCCGTTCCGGCTCGACGAGTGGCTGCTCTACGACGTGACCAGCCCGTCGGCGAGCGGCGCCCGTGGCCTCGTGACCGGCAACTTCTACACGCGCGATGGCGTGCTCGTGGCGACCGCTACCCAGGAGGGCCTCGTTCGAGACCGGCGCTAGGTCCGGTGTGTTCGTCTCCCCCGCTCGTGGCGGGACGAATGCGCGACCTGAAGTCGGCGTTCCTGGCACAATCCCACTGCGCGGGGCCGGCGACGGAGACGCGAGGAGGGGTGGATGTTCTGGGTCCTGGTGGGGACGAGTCTGGCCGGCTGGGAGCCGACCGACGACCGCGAGGTCAAGGTCTACAACTCGGGCGTCGAGCGTATGAACGCCGGCAAGTCGAAGAAGGCGGTGCCGTCGTTCGAGCTGGCTCTGGAGCTCGAGCCCGACTGCGGAATGTGCGCGATGGCGCTGGGTCAGGCGCTCTACTTCGAGAACCGATCCGAGGAGTCGTACCAGGTGCTCCTGGCCGTGGCCGCCGATCACGGCGAGCAGGACGGGGTCTACCTGTGGCGTTCGCGGCCGAGCGGTTCGAGGACGCGCAGAACGCCGGCACCGCCGCCCTGGCTGTGGCGCCGACCGACTTCGACTCGGCTTGGAACCTGCTCGGTGCCGTGCTGAGGACGGGGCAGACCGAGATCGGGGAGAACTACCTGCGCTCTTGGGCCGACGTGCACCCGGCGGCAGACCTGGCCTGCCTCGAGGTGGAGCTGGCGCTCGAGCTGGACGACCTGGATCGGGCCGCATCCAGCCTGTCGACGTGCCGCGAGAGCACGTTCCCGGGGCTCCTGGCCGAGACCGAGGGCTGGTACGCGGCGCGGACGGACGACATGGCGGGCGTCGACGCCTCGTACAAGGCGCTGGGCATCGAGCAGACGGCGTCCACGCGGGCGTTCGCGCTGTACAAGGCGGGGGACTTCGAGGCGGCTCTGCGTGCCTTCGAGGGCCACGACCTTCCGGACGGGCCGGCCGGGGTCTCGGACCGGGTCTTCATCGCGCTGCTGCACTTCGAGCTCGGCGAGTACGCCGAGGCCAGCCAGGGACTGAGCGCCGTCTTCGAGGGTGACACCTGGGTCCAGGTCGAGAAGTCGGGTGCCGTCACGGGCATCCTCACCAAGTCGGGCGAGGACGCCTACCTGAAGAGTCTGCAGGATGGAGCGGCGCTGAAGGTCCGGCTGCACACGAACGCTGGCGAGCTGGCCGAGGCGCAGGCGGCGGTCACCCAGATGGGCAACACGCTGGGCGAGAGCGACAGCCTGGCGGCCGAGCACGTGCGTCTGTTGGCGGTCCAGGGGAAGACGGACGCCGCGCGCACCCGGCTGGACGGGGCCTACCGCACCTGGCCCGAGTCCGACGCGCTGTTGCGCACCGCCCAGGACCTGGTCGTGACCCACCCCCAGGTGATCAGCGCCGACGTGCAGCGGAAGCTGGCCGCCGGCCCCTGGCAGGGTCCCTACAACATGGCGATCGCCGCGGCCCAGCGCGAAGACTGGGCGGGGTGCGTGACGGCGCTCGATGGGCTGGTGGTGGAGGCCTCGTTCGCGGACCACGCCCGCACGCAGCTCGTGTCGTGCGCCACGATGGGCGGCGAGCTGGACCGCGCCGTGGCTGCCGCCCGCACCGGCACCATCCACGAGGAGGTCCTGTGGGGTCTCGCCCTGACGCTGCTGGGCCAGGAGCGCGAGGCCGAGGCCAGGGACGTGGTCGTATCGCTGCCGGACGGCTCACTCATCCACATGAACGTGTCGCTCGAGATCGCGGTCCGCGACCGTCGGACCGAGGACGCCGTCGCCCTGGTCGAGGCGGGAGCCAACTCGCCCGCAGGCCTCGCCAACCTGGGCGTGCTGCTGGTCGACGAGGGGCGCACCAGTGAAGGCAAGCGCTACCTGAAGGAGGGCTGCAAGACGCTGGGCGACGACGCGTGGTGCATGGCCGCGATGGATGCGATGCGATGAGGGCGGCCACGTGTTCTGGGCGCGCCCTGGACGGGCTGCGCCGATCACGACACGGGCCGCTGTTGGGACGGGCTCCATCCAGGCCCGCCAGCCCAGCCCCGTCAACACAGCGTGGTAGCGTGCGGGCGCTTCAGATGGAGGCCCTGTGACGCTGAACGCAAGAGGCATCGTCGGTGCGTGCGCGGCCCTGTTCGTCCTGATGCTGTCGGGATGTACGCCGGTGCCCGCGACCATCCACTTCCCCGACGGGTCGGTGACCGTCGAGTCCCTGGACACGGTCCCGGTGCCCACCGTCCAGGTCGTCGACAAGAACGGTCAGCCCATCGAGCCCACGCCGTTCGTCACCTGGTCCGCCTCCCCGGCCGACGTCGTGACCATCGATGGGAACAACATCGTCCCCGGCCAGAACGGCGAGGGGGTCCTCCGAGCGTCCGTCGGCGAGATCTCTGGTGAGACCTCGATCACCGTCGCCGTGCCAACGCTGGCCGACAAGCTGATGGCGACCGAGTCGCTGGTCGACGCCATGGCCCTCTTGCGGCCCGAGCTCGCGGACAGTTTCGACGACCTGGATCCCGGGACGGTCATGCTGGCCCTGTGGGCCGCGAACAACCTGACCTGGGCTGACGTCAACGTCACGAGCGACGAGACTTCGTACAAGCTGGTCCAGAAGGACTCCACCGCGCAGCGGGGGAAGCGGCTCTGCATCCGGGGGTCGATCATCCAGATCGAGAAGGCCGCAGACGGCCTGTTCGAAGGCTTGATGTTCGACGGATACAACGACATCTACAAGTTCTACGCCGTCAAGGACACCGGCACGCTGGTCCAAGGCAACTGGGGCCGCTTCTGTGGGGTCGTCACCGGCAAGTACAGCTACTCGAACAGCGGCGGCGGCACATCCCATGCCGTAAGCATCGTCGGGATGTACGACCTGCTCTCGAACAAGTAGAGCCTGGCGCAGCGGTTCGCGCGAACCGGTGCTCAGTCCAGCCCCGCCAGTGCGCGGACCTGCTCGCGGTACACGATGGCGCGACGGTCCCGGTTTCGGACGTGGGTCGGGATCGGGGCGTTGCCCAGCACCAGCCGCGCCCGCTCCTTCAGCGTCCACTTGCGGACGGGCTGACGCCACTTGACCACCTCGGTCTGCACCCCGTCCCAGAACCGCTTCCGGGCCTGCAGGCACAGCAGCATGCCGCGCCGGACCTGGGCGGCCTCCTCAACGTTGGTCACGTGGTCGGCCAGCGCCTCTTCGAGCCAGGCGCCGTGGTCGCAGTCCTGCTCGACGTGCAGGTCGAAGTACATCCGCTCCTGCTCGCTGAAGCCCGCCCGCTCGAGGCCGGCGATGAGCATCGCGAACATCTTCGGGATGGCCCACTCGTGCCCAGGGCCCAAGGCACCGAGGCCGACCAGGAACGGCTCGGTCGTCACGATGCGCATGTGCTCGGCGATGAACCCGACCACCCGGTGGTCGAGCGGCACGTCGTCCTCTTCGCCCGGAGCTACGCCGGCCGCCGTGAGGAACTGCCGGAAGAGCTGGCTGTGGTCGAGGCCGTCACTGCCCTCGCCGTACTCGTCGACGAGCACCTTGGCGATCCATGATTTGCAGTCACTGTTGGGCGCCCGCATCAGCAGGTGCTCCATGTAGGTGGTGAACAGGCCGACCAGCGGGTAGTGCTGCATGCCGGCGACCTTGTAGTCCTCGCGGGTGAAGGGAGCGGTCGCGGTCCGGGCGAGGAACACGTGGTTCACGCCGGGGTGCCGGTCGATCTCGTCGTGGAGCTCGGCCAGGAAACCGCGCACATCGAAGTGCTGGCTCTCGGAGTTCACTTGGCTGCGACCTCCTGCGTCAGGTCCAGCACGCTTGGCTGACCGGGTGCGAGCTGGGCGTCGCGCGGGATGATCCCGGCCTCGTCGCGCAGGTAGCTCTCGGGGTTGAAGTGCACCGGGTGGTACTGGATCCGACGCCGGATCATCTTCGGCAGGTTCGGCAGGAGCTTCCGGTACAGGTCCGGCCGCTTCATCATCTGGCGCGGCGTGAACCAGCGACGGACCGAGTGATCGATGACGGCCTTCCACTTCACGAACTCGGCGTAGAACTGGTCGCGCGGCAGGCGGGTCGGGACGACCGGGTGCACCAGGTCGAACAGGCGGAAGTCCTGCGTCAGGAGGTGGTCCTTGCGGGCCTTCCACAGCTCGGTGCCCGGCAGCGGCGTCTGCACGGTGACCATCGGGATCTCGATGCCCAGGCCCTTGATGTACTCGTACAGCTCGTGGAAGTCGGCGACCTCGAACTCGGGGCGCACCATGAAGATGCCGGTCGAGATGATGCCGGGCTCCTTCAGGATGCGGGAGGCTTCGACGTTCGCCTCGACGTTGCCGCGCTTGCGTAGATGCTCGAGCGCGTCCTGGGCGTTGCTCTCGTACCCGCTCAACAGCCCGGCCATACCGACGCTCGCCAGCCGGTGCATCAGCTCGGGGTTCTTGGCCGCGAAGTCGCTGCGGCCCTGGCTCATCCAGTGCTTTTTGATCCCGCGCGACTCGAGCTCGTCGGCGAGCGCCCAGAGCCGGTCCGTCCGCGAGAGGAAGTTGTCGTCGAGCAGGAAGATCATGTCCTGCTCCATCGACTCCATCCGGTCGGCGATGGCCTTGGCGGAGAGGAACCGTGTCTTGTGGTCGTAGAACTCCCAGATCGCGCAGAAGTTGCAGTCGAAGCTACAGCCGCGGCTCGTGAAGATCGAGCCCATCGGCTGGGCCAGCGTGAAGAAGTTGTGGTCCGTGTAGCGCTCGATGAGGTCGCGGCGCGGAGCGGGCAGGGTGTCCAGGTCCTTGACCTACGGGGACTTTCTGCCGTCGTGGTGCCGCTGGTCGTGCAGGACCTCGGCGCCCTGGATGCCCACCAGGCTGGCCTTGTCCTTCTCCTTGTCCCAGCGGTTGAGGAGCTCCTCGAACACCAGCTCGCCCTCGCCCTTCACGATGACGTCGACGAAGGGCGTGCGGAAGAACTGCGGCATCAGCGTCGGGTGGTGGCCGCCGATGATGGTCAGCGCTTCGGGGAGCACGCTCCGGGCACACTTCAGCGTGGCCAGGGCCTGGTAGGCGTCCGTGGTCATCGCGGTCGTGCCGACGATGTCCGGACGCCAGGTGCGCAGGACCTCGGGCAGGGTCGAGCTGTCGTCGACGCGCAGGTCCAGGATGCGGACCTCGTCGTGGGGGCGCGCCATCGAGGCCACCGAACACAGACCCACCGGCTCGCTCATCCAGACCGTGTTCTCCAGGCCGAGGCGGCGGTCTTCGAAGGGGGCTGGCTGGACGAGGAGGATGCGCATGGGCGAAACCTAACGGAGGCCGAGCGCCGCGAGGACGACGGTCCGTTGTTCGTCCGGGATCGCCGCCTGGACCACCTCGGGCATCAGCGCGAGCCGCAGGAACCGGAGCTCGACCGAGGTCGCCCCGTCCACGACCTCCACACGCCGGGTCTCGTTCGGTGAGAGCGTGCTGTCTTCGACCTCTTTCCGTCGGTCGATCACTCGGGCCCATCGCTGCGTCTCGAGCACCTCGTCCCCGGCGAGTCAGACCAGCTCGAGGACGTGGGTCGGCTCGGCTGTCGGGAGGTTGTGTCCCGCCCGGTTCTCCACCAGCAGCTCGCCGCCATCGAGCGACATCGCCACGGCCGAGCGCAGCATGTCCCCCTCCCAGGACCCCGCGAACGTGTGCTGGCGGCCGGGTCGGCTCGGGTAGCCCTCCATCAGGGGCCGGTCGACGGCGGGCATGTGACAGGTGACGCAGTCGTCCGACGAGCCGGTCGCGGCCTGCCAGACCTCGAGCTCCCGGTGGGTGTCGGGGCATCTGGTGGCAGCGCTCGCAGGTGGCTCCGGTCGATCACTCGGGCTCGAACCGCCACGCGTGGGGGCCTCGATGTCGTCGTGCGGGCCCACGATGGCGCCATCCTGGAGGTGGCAGGCCACGCAGGTGACGCCCTCGTCGACGAGCTCGGGCTGGAAGTGGGGGTTGTCGACGGTCGAGGTCTTCACGGACGGCAGGACGCGGTCGATGCCCACCGTCAGCTCGGGCTGCTGTTCGGTCACCGGGGTGTGGCAGTGGCGGCAGACGTACAGCTCGTCGCGCTCCTGGAAGTCGGCCTGGAAGACGGGGTCGGTCCACGCCTGACCCATCATCGACTCGGACCACTCGTCGTAGATCGCGACGTGACAGGTGCCACAGTCCTTCGCCGAGAGGCTGGCGAGCCCGGAAGCCAGCTCGGTCGGCGGCAGGGGCTCCTGGGGCAGGAGCTCCCGGTACACCTTCGAGCCCAGGCAAGACGTCAGCAAGAGACACAGCACTGCGGGAGCATAGATGTGTTTCGCACCACGGAGAGAGAACCACCATGCTGCACCTGCTGCTTTCCACCGCGCTGGCCCAGGACTTCGAGGAGACCGACAAGGACCTCACCGAAGCCGACGCCAACGAGGCGCACCTGTCCGCCGAGCTGGGCGCGAGCCTGACGACCGGCAACACCGACTTCTGGACCGTCCAGAGCACGCTCGCCGGTAGCTACCGCTGGGACGCCAACAAGGTCTCGCTCGTCGGCGGCGCGCTGTCCGGCAAGGGCATCGCGGACGGGGACGGCGACGGCACGCTGTCGGACGACGAGGTGAAGCTCGGCCGCGTCGACAACGCGAAGAAGTACTACGCGGACGGCCGGTACGACCGGTACCTGGGCAAGGAGAAGTCCTCGATCTACGTGCTGGGCGGTGCTCTGCACGACCCCTTCGCTGGCTACGACCTGCGTACGCACGAGCAGATCGGGTACAGCCGGCTGCTGATCGACACGGACGCGACCGAGCTCGTGGCCGAGATCGGCGTCGACTACGCCCAGGAGAACTACGTCGCCGGGGTCGACCCGAACCAGGCGAACGTGGTCGCTGGGCGGCTGATGCTCGGGCTCACCCACCAGGTGAACGAGACCGTCGGGTTCGCCGACCACGTCGAGATCTACGAGGCGCCGCTGGACCCCGCGGATCTGCGCGTCTTGAACCAGGCGAGCCTGAACGTCGGCCTCTCCGAGAAGCTGGCGCTGAAGCTCAGCCACCAGCTCACCTATGACAACCAGCCGGTCGAGGGCTTCCGCCCGCTCGACCAGACCTCGATGCTGACCGTCGTCGCATCGATCCTCTAGGGCGATCAGTCCGACATCAGCTGGGTGATCGGGACGCCGCGGGGCAGATGCTCCGCGGGGTCCAAGCCGCCCATCTGGAGCAGCGTGGCCCCCAGGTCCAGGGTCGAGAGGACCCGGCCATCGAGCGGCGTGCCGACCCAGTCGTCGTCGTAGCCGCCGAGCACCTGGCCGCCCTCGACGCCGCTGCCGAAGACCATCGCGGACGTGAACGTCCAGTGGTCCTTGCCGCCGATCGAGTTCAGCTGGGGGCCCCGGCCCATCTCGGACATCACGACGACCGTGGTGCTCTCGAGCAGGCCTCGCGCCTCCAGCGACTGGAAGACGCTCAGCAGGTCCGTGAACAGGAACTCGAAGTGGTCGCCCTGCTTCTCGATGCCTGCGTGCGTGTCCCAGTTGGCGTCCCACTCCCCCAGGTGGACGATCGAGGCGCACCGCGTGAGGCCGCGCTCCATCAGCTCGAGGGCGGGCTCGGCGCGCTCGCGCATGAACACGAAGCCGTCCGACTGCACGGTGAGCTCGATGTCCTCGGCCAGGTCGGCCAGGCTCCCCAGCTGGCTCTCGGCCTTCCCCACGCCGTCGACGAACGCGGCGGAGCCGGCCGGCGCCGACTCGGTGAACCGGCTGCGTCGGGCCTGCAGGTAGGCCTGGACGTCGTCCTGGGTCTGGGCGCCGAGGCCCGCGGCGGGCACGTCCGACAGGAGCAGGGCGTCACCGCTGACGAGGTCGGACAGCTGGCCATCGGGACCCAGACGCAGCTGGCTACTGGCGTACAGGCTCCCGTAGGCCGGGCCGGAGACCACCACCGTCGGCAGGTCGAAGCCGACCGCGTTGCCGCCCAGGATGGCGGCCCAGTCGTCCACGCGCCCGTCCGAGGCGCCCGTCAGCATCAGCTTCCGGCACTGCTCGTGCGAGATCGAGGGGACCTCGATGCCGTTGAGGATGCAGCCGCGGTCGCCGTACGTGGTCAGGAACTCCCGGGTGGCCGTCCGGTAGTCCATGTCCACGTATGGGAGGGGCGCGTTGGTGACGTAGGTCGAGCTGTCCGGGTGGAAGAAGTTCGGGTCGTCCAGCGAGTTCGCCATCACGAACATCGGGTCCCAGCCGCCGTATGCGAGGACGAACAGGAACCTCCGGTCTTCCGCGCCCGCGGCCAGGGCGCTCCGCACACCGCCGAGCGGACCGAGCAGGCCGGCGCTGGCGAGGAGAGCCATGAGCTGGCGACGGGAGGGCCTCACCACGTCCAGAACTCCGGGTCCTGCAGGATGGCGGAGACGATGGCGGCCGCGGCTTCGTCGTCACCGGAGTGCGCCTGGACGGCGTCGTACAAGCCGACCAGCGCCGCCAGGTCCTCGTCGGCGAGCTCGCGCGCGGTGGCCTGCCAGTAGAGCGCCGTGATCCAGGCCTCGACGTCGCCGCTCGGAGGCGAGAGCGTGCCGGTGTCGATGGCGTGGCCGGCGGCGGCCTCGGACAGCCGGCGGACCACCAGCATCTGGGTGGCCGAGGGCACCTGCTGGGAGACGCTGACGTACTCGCCGTCGGCGCCGCCGCCCAGGGTCCGGTAGCCCATGACCGAGTTGTCCAGCTGGTCGAAGTCCTCGTGGAACCAGCGGAAGCCCGTCAGGCTCTCGACCGCATCGGACAGGAGCTGCGGCGGCATCTGGCGGACCACGACCTCGTCTCCCTCGAGCCGGTGCTCGGGCAGCGCGCCGGCCCGGTACTCCGGGGTGTCCTGGATCGCGGCCAGGAGCGGCATCACGCGGCGGTCCGCGTCGACGAACTCCAGCCGCAACGCGTCCAGCCGAGCGCCGTCGTCGGGGGTCACGGTCCGGCGCCACAGGAGCTGCGCCCAGCTCTCGACCGCGCACCCGTCGAAGCGCGGGTCGTTGGCGATGGTGACGCCCAGGTCCTCGAGACTGGAGACGGGCTCGCCGAACCAGGCCATCTCGACGTCCAGCAGCTCCTCGCCCAGCTCCTCGCGCTCGGCGTGGTAGACCTCGTGCTCGACCTGGCTGCGCTGATCTGCGGCGTAGAACCCGAACAACGACGCGGCGATGGGGTCGATGGTCGAGTGGCAGCCCTGGCAGTGCGGGGTGGTCTGCAGAGCCTCCTCCAGGTCGTCGCCGTCGGACACCGATGCGGCCTCGGACAGGTCGATGGGCCGGCCGAAGAAGTCCTCGCACACGAGGTGGTCCGACAGCATCGCTGCGCGGCCACGGTTGTAGTTGGTGATGGTCGTCGTGTAGCGGAGCCACAGCCCGTTGCTGGAGAGCACGCCCGCGCCGGGCCGTCCGTCGGTGTAGCGGACCTCGTGCCAGCCGGTCTCGCCTGCGGGGTAGTCGACCGGCCACTCGACCGCGATCAGCTCGTTCGCCATCGTGGTGTCGGCCGTGACGATGTCCGTCCAGGGCCGGTCGCCGACGGCGATCCGGGCCATGAGCCGCAGCGGCTCGTTCGCGACGGTGCGCTCCCAGGTGTACTCGGCGACGCCGGCTTCGATGAAGTCGCCGTACTCCTCGTACTCGTACATGAACTCGTCGATCTGGGTGGCCCAGCGCTCGCCGAGCAAGACGACCAGCCTCTCTTCGACGCGCGGGTCGTCCAGCACGGCGTCGCGTCGCTCTTCCAGGCTGCTGGGGTCGGCGGCGAGGGCATCGAGATCCTCGACGTCGGGCAGGGCGCCGGTCAGGTCGAGGTGCATGCGGCGGTAGAGACGCGGTGCGGGCAGCTCGGTCCACACCTCCTCGACCACCACCGGCTCGTCGTCGCTGGGGAGGACGTGCATGGGCGGGTCGCCGCAGGAGAGGAGCAGGAGGATCATGGCTCCAGCCCCAGCCAGGTCGCGAGCGGCTCGATGCGGTCGCCCAGGTCGAGGCAGACCTCGCCGAGCTCCTCGCCCTCGAACGACCAGGGCCCGCAGCTGCAGGTGAGCTCGAGCTCGTGCCAGCCGGAGACGTCGCGCACGGCCACCACGCCGTCGGTGCACTCGGCCGTGATCACGACGTCCAGGTGGATGTCCTCGTCGTTCCGGCCGACGCCGCCGAGCCAGGTGATGGACTCCGGGGTGACCGTCGCCTCATACGTGCCGCTGAAGTCCTCGAGCCAGCCGTCGTAGGTCCAGTCGTACCAGGTGCCGGTGATGCTGATCTGCGTCTCGCCGTCGCCGCGCTCGGCCTTGGCGATGCCGCCGGTCTGGTAGACCAGACCGTCCGGGTCGCGCAGTCTGAAGTCGCCCAGGAGCTCGAACGAGGCTCGGCCGGCGGACTCGGTGTCGCCCGTGAAGGCCGAGAGGCCCGAGAAGTACCAGCCCTCGCTGGTGGTGCAGCCCTCCCACGGGGACGAGATGTTCAGCCGGTCCTGGATCGGGCAGGCTTGCTCGGTGTGCTCGAGCCAGACGATGAGCTGGTTGCGGGTGGCGTAGGGCTCGGGCGCGTCGCCCACCGCGAAGACCCGGTCCACCACACCGATCACCCCGTCCGCGTCCAGTGTGGGGTCGGGGTCGGGCGTCGGGATCTCGGCTGGCCCGCCTTCGCCCTCGCTCGGGCAGTCCAGGAAGGCCTCGAGCTGCTCGAGGTCGTAGGGGTAGACACCGCCGCCCAGCGGCATCGACCCCCGCGTGAGGACGGCGTCGCGGATCGAGGCGGCGCCGTTGACCACCTGCTCGTAGGTGTCGTAGTCCAGCGCGTCTGGAGCGCCCGCTCGGTACGGCGTGGTCGCGCTGTGGCAGGACTGGCACCACGTGGTGAAGAAGCCCTCGCCGAAGCCGGCCCAGGTCGGGCCATCGCAGGTCTCGGCGGTGACCACGTCGTCCTCGTGGACGAACGTCACGGGCTGGCAGGACATCAGCAGGAGCACGATCATGCCGACATCACCTGAGTGATCGGCGTGCCTGTGGGCAGGTGCTCGGCCGGGTCGAGGCCACCCAGCGACAGGAGCGTGGCCCCCAGGTCCTTGGTCGACAGGATGCGCCCATCGACCGGGGTGCCGATCCAGTTCTCGTCGAACCCCCCGACGACCTGGCCGCCCTCGATGCCCGCGCCGAACAGCATCGCCGAGGTGAACGTCCAGTGGTCCTTCCCGCCCAGGGCGTTGAGCTGGGGGGCTCGGCCCATCTCGGACAGGACGACGACGGTCGTGGTCTCCCACAGCCCCCGGTCCTCCATCGACTGGAAGATGGACCCCAGGTCGTTGGCCAGGAACTCGAAGTGGCCAGACTGCGACTCGATGCTCGAGTGGGTGTCCCAGTTCGCGTTCCACTCGCCCAGGTGCACGATGGACGCGGCGCGGGTCAGGCCTCGCTGCATCAGCTCGAGCGCGGGCTCGGCCTTCTGCCACACGTAGACCCAGCCGTCGCCCTCGACCGCCAGGTCCACGTCGTCGGGCAGCGACTGGAGCCGCTCGATCTGGGTCTGGGCGCGGGCCAGGCTGTCGGTGAACGCTGCCGTGCCGTGCCCGGCGCTGTCGGTGTACGCGGCCCGTCGGGCGGCGAGCCAGGCCTGGACGTCGTCGGTGCTGGCCTCGGTCAGGCCGTCGGACGGCAGGTCCATCTGCTGGAGGGCTTCGCCGCTGACCAGGTGGGCCAGCTGGCCTTCCGGACCCAGCCGAAGCTGGCTGCTGGTGTACTTGCTGCCGTACGCCGGACCGGACACGACGACGGATGGCAGGTCGAAGCCGACGCTGTTGCCGCCCAGGATTGCGCCCCAGTCGTCCACCCGGCCGTCGCGCGAACCTGTGAGGATCAACTTCCGGCATTGCTCGTGCGTGATCGACGGGACCTCGAGGCCGTTGACGATACAGCCGAGGTGTCCCCAGGTGTCGAGGAACTGGCTGGTCGCAGGGCGCATCGGCGAGGTGACGTGCGGCAGGGTCGCGCCGGCGTCGAGCCAGGACTCCTGCGGGTGGTGGAGATGGGCGTGCTCCTCGGACGAGGCGAACACGTACATCGGGTCCCAGCCGCCGTAGCAGAGGATGAACACGAACCGTCGGTCGCTCTCCTCGGACGCGAGCGCTCGACGGACGCGAACCAGCGGCAGGAGCGCGCTCGCGCCGAGCAGACCCAGGGCGTGGCGGCGGGTCACCACGTCCAGAACTCCGGGTCCTGGAGGATGGCGGCCAGGACCGCCGTGGTCGCGGCGTCGTCTCCCTCGCGGGCCGCGACGGCGTCGTACACCGTCACCAGTCCGTCCAGATCGTCGTCGGTGAGGCGCCTCGCCGTCAGGCTCCAGTAGCGGCGGGCGATCCACCCGGGGACGTCGGTCGCCGGGGCGTGGACCTCGCCCTGCTCGACCGCCCACTCGGCCGCGGCCTCGGCCAGCCGTCGGACGACGAACTGCTGGCTGGCCGATGGGACCGTCTGCGAGGTCGTGACGAACTCGCCGTCCACGCCGCCCCCGAGCGTCCGGTAGCCGAGCTGGCTGTTGTCGAGCTGGTCGTAGCCTTCGTGATGCCAGCGGAACCCCGTCGCGGACTCGACGGCCGACGCGAGCATCTGGGGCGGCATCTGGCGGACCACGACCTCGTCCCCTTCGTCCAGCGCCTCGGGCAGCTCGCCGGCTCGGTACTCGGGCGAGGCCAGGACGGCCTCGATCAGCGGCTTCGCGCGGCGGTCGGCGTCGACGAACACCTGGCGCAGCTCGTCGAGCCGGGCCTGGTCGCGGTTCGCCATGGGGCGACGCCAGAACATCTCGGCGAAGTTCTCGGCTGCGCAGGAGTCGAACCGGGGGTCGTTCGCGATGGCCACGCCCAGCCCTTCGAGGCCGTCCACCGGCTCGCCGAACCAGGCCATCTCGACCTGCAGTAGCGCCTCGCCCTGGGTCTCCCGCTCGGGGTGGTAGGTCTCGTACTCGGGCACGCTGTGCTCGTTGTTCGTCCAGAAACCGAACAGCGCCGCGGCGGCGGGGTCGAGCGCGCTGTGGCAGCCCTGGCAGTACGGCACGGTGCGGATCGCCTCGGCGATCGAGTCCGCATCGGTCAGCGCCGGGGCCTCGCTGAGGTCGACCGGCCGGGCGATGAAGTTCTCGCAGACGAGCTGGTCGGACAGCATCGCGACGCGCCCGCGGTTGTAGTTCGTGACCGTCGTGAAGTACCGGAACCACAGGCCGTTGGTGCTGAGGATGCCCGCGCCCGGCCGGGCGTCCGTGTAGGCCACCTCGAGCCAGCCGGTGCCGTCCGCGGGGTAGTCGAGCGGCCAGACATCGCCGATCAGCTCGTTCGCCACGGTCGTGTCGGCCGTCACGATCTCGGTCCACGCTCGGTCCTCGACCACCACCCGGGCCATCAGATGCAGCGGCTCGTTCGCGATGCTGCGCTCGAACTCGTACTCCGGGACTCCGCTCAGGTAGTACTCGGCGAACTCCTCGTACTCGAACAGGTACTCGTCGATCTGGGTCAGCCAGCGCTCGCCGAACAGGACGACGAGGCGCTCCTCGAGGCGCTCGTCGTCGAAGAGCGCGGCCTGGTGGGGCTCGAGCTGCGAGGGGTCGAGGTCCAGCGCGTCGAGGTGCTCGACCGGTGGGAGCGCCCCGGTCAGGTCCAGGTGCATCCGCCGGTAGAGCCGCGGGGCCGGCAGCTCGGTCCACACGATCTCGACCGTTTCCGCGGTGTCGTCCGGCCCCGTCACGGGCGGATCCGCGCAGCCGAGCAGCAGCAGGATCACGGCAGCTCCAGCTTGTCGCGCAGGCCGGCGAGCTGGGGGGCCAGGTCGATGCAGAGCTCGCCCTGTGCCTGGCCCTCGAAGGTCCAGGGTCCGCAGCCGCAGTCGAGCTCGAGGCGGTGCCAGCCGACGTCGTCGCGGACCTCGACCACGCCGTCGGTGCAGGCGGGGTCCACGGTGACGTCGTCCAGGTGCACGCTCAGGCCGTCGCGCTGGACGCTGCCGTCGAGGCGAGCCGTCTCCCCCACCGCCACCGTCAGGTTGCCGCTGAAGGCGTGGATCCAGCCGTCGGCGGTGTCGTCCTTCCAGGTCCCGGTCAGCTCGTAGAGCGCCTGTTCGTCCTCGAAGGCCAGGACCGCGGTCCCGCCACCGTCGAATGTCGACCCGTCCGGCGCGGTGAACGAGAAGTCGGCCAGCAGGTCGAACGCCGAGACCCCGGTGGCGGAGGAGTTCCCGATGAACTCGGTCAGGCCCGAGAACGTGTAGCCGTCGGCGTCGCAGCCCTCCCACGGCGCGTTGATGGACAGCCCCGCGACGTGCGGGCAGCTGGCGGTGGCGTGTTCCAGCCATCGGACCAGAGCGTCGCGGGCACCCAGCGGCTCGGGCATGTCCTCGGATGGGAGCACCTGGGCCACGCGCTCGACGACGTCCGGGCCTTCGAGCGTGGGCTGGGCCCGAGGCGCCTCGGTGTCCTCGCCCCCGGGAGTGCCCTCGCTCGGGCAGTCCAGGAAGGCCTCCAGGAGCTCCAGATCCTGGGGGTAGACGCCGCCACCCAGGGGCATCGAGCCGCGCACGAGCACGGCGTCCCGGATGGTGTCCGCGCCGGCCAGGACCTGGTCGTAGGTCTCGTAGTCGAGTGCCTCGGGGGCTCCCGAACGGTCCGGCGTCGTCGAGCTGTGGCAGCTCTGGCACCAGGTCCGGAAGAAGCCCTCGCCGAAGTGGTGCCAGGTCGGCCCGCTACACTCCGCCGACTCGGTCGAGCCACCGGAGTCCAGCGAGCCGGATTGGGTACAGGCCAGGAACAGAAGCACGCCGGCATCCTGCCCGACCGGCGCCACGTGCGATAGGGGGGCGGATGCATGTTTGGAGCGAGATGCAGTCCTACGTCGGCTTCGACGCCGACGTGGACGGACCCCGGCTTCGCGCCTTCGCCCAGGTGGCCGGGCCGCGCCTGGACGGGGTCGTCGACCACTTCTACGAGACGCTGGCGCGATTCGCCGGGGCGCGCGCCGTCCTGGATGGACCGGAGCAGATCGAGCGCCTGAAGAAGACCCTGCGCGTCTGGGTACGCGAGCTGCTGGCCGGACCGTGGGACGACATCTACTTCGCTCGTCGCCAGCACATCGGCCGCGTGCACGTCCGCGTGGGGCTGCCCGACCGCTACATGTTCACCGCGATGAACCAGGTCCGCGACCAGCTGGTCCAGATCGCGTTCGAGACGTCGAGCGAGCCCCGGGCGCTCGTCCAGAGCATCGGCCGGGTCTGCGACCTGGACCTGGCCGCCATGACCCACACCTACATGGACGTGAGCCAGAAGGCGCGGGTGCGCGAGCTCCA
The DNA here is from genome assembly GCA_024228935.1 of Pseudomonadota bacterium. GTDB lineage: Bacteria > Myxococcota_A > UBA796 > UBA796 > CAJQPC01 > JAAESX01. Next base: position 4,684 of record JAAESX010000050.1, on the reverse strand, counting down.
GCAGCTCATCCTGCACAGCCTGCCCGTCACGGTGGTGTGCCTCGATGACCAGGACCGCGTGACGGCATCGACGAGACGGGGCTCCCGCCTGGTCGAGGAGCCCACCAACGACGTCCTGCCGCATGGGCTCAGCGAGAAGGCCAAGCTCGGCAAGCTGGTCGCCGATTCCCGCGTGACCGGCGAGGAGCAGGGTGTCGACGTCGTGCTCGGGCGCGGTCCCGACGCTCGGCACTTCCATGTGACGGTCATCCACCTCGGTCATGTCCAGGCGGACGTCTGCATCCATGTCGAGGAGCAGACGACCGTCGTGCACGCGCAGCGCCAGCTGGCCCACGCCCAGTCGCTGGCCCAGATCGGCGCGCTCGCCGCGAACCTGGCGCACGAGATCCGGAACCCGCTGGCCGCCATCAGCTCGACGCTCCAGGTCATCGGCGGGAGCTTCGGGGTCGACGACCGACGCCGCGCCGTCGTGGCGAAGCTTGGGGGCCAGGTCGAGCGACTGAACAGCCTGGTGACGGACCTGCTCGGCTTTGCCCGCGACGCCTCGGCGGACCTGGTCGAGTACCCGCTACGCAGCCTGGTGCGGGACGCGGTGGCCCAGTCGGACGTCGACGCCGAGGTGGTCGGCGAGGAGTGCCGGGTCCTGCTGGATCCGGACTTCACCATCCGCATCCTGCTGAACCTGATCCAGAACGCGCGGGACGCCGGAGGGCCGGTCCGCATCGAGGTCGGCGATCACTGGGTGCGGGTCGTCGACTCCGGGGCCGGAGTGCCGGCGACGATGCGCGCTCGGATCTTCGAGCCCTTCATCACGACGAAGCAGCGCGGGACCGGGCTGGGGCTGGCCATCTGCACCAAGTTGGCGACGGCCATGCAGGCCGGACTCACCCTCGAGGACACCCCCAAGGGGAGCGGCGCCAGCTTCCTCCTCAGCTTCGAGGGCTGAACGGCGCCAGCTTCTCGCGGAACGCCTCGCTCCAGGGGACGGGCCGCCGGGTGGTCGGGTCGACACAGACGATGACGCGCTCGCCGTGGGCGTGGTCGGCGTCCTCGTCCAGGGGCATCACGCGGAAGCCGAGCTTCAGGCTGGTGGTGCCGAGGTGCGTGACCGTCACCCGCACGCGCACCTGGCCGACGCCGGTCACGGGCGAGACGTACTCGATGTGGTTCGACTTCACGAGGTGGAACTGGCCGCGGTCCTCGAACCCGTCCCAGCCGAGCGTGCGCCAGAACTCACCCACCGCCCGCTCCATGAACAGCAGGTAGCGGGCGTTGTGGAGGATCCCGAACAGGTCGAGGTCGTCGAAGTAGACGCCGAAGACGGTCTCGTGGAAGCGCATCAGGGGATGCGAACGTACTCGAAGTCGATGCCGGCGTCGCCGATGCCACGCGATGGGGCTGCGATCCAGTTGGCCATCTGACCGGGCTCCAGGCATGGAACCATCAGCTGCTGGACGAACGCCCGGTCGGCGTCCGTCGGGAGCCAGTCGTTCCGCCGCCGCTTCCACTCGCAGCGGGAGATGACGTGGCCGTCCGGATCGAAGTAGTGGCCGCTGTAGAGCCCCTGGCGTCGGTAGAAGCGCAGGTGGGGCAGCTTGATGCGGAAGTCGGAGCCCTCGTGCGCGAGCGCGTCGTTCCACTGCCCGACGACGCGGCGACAGTCCGCGGCGTAGTCACGCCGCAGGAGCTCGTTCATGGCCATGCGCAGGGGCACCTCGCGCCCGACGATGGCGTCGTTCTCGATGTGCGCGACCCCGACGGTCGTCTTGACCGCCACGTGGTCGTCGTAGCGCAGGGCCTCGTCCCACCGCCCCTTCAGACCGGCTGCGAAGTAGAGCGCGGCGTTGCTGGAGACCTCGCTGCCGAACAGGTCGACGCAGTAGGCGAACCAGTGGTTGATGTACTTCTGGAGCGTCGGCAGGTCGATGCCGCCCTGAGCGCGCGCGTCCCCGTTCGGATCGAGCCGGGTCAGCTGGGCCGAGCGGCGCAGGATGCGCTCGATGCCGCGCTCGCCGACGGACAGGTGGTACGCCTCTTCCTGGAGCATGAAGCGGGCGGTGCGCGAGAGCGGGTCGAACCCGGACTCGGCGAGCGCTCCCAACTGGAAGGCCGCGTCGCGGTCCGTGAAGCACGTGAAGCAGAAGAAGGAGAGCCAGTCGGCGCACGGCTGGTTGAAGGCGTCGAGCAGCCGGGGGGTCTCCTCGTGGCCGGACTGGCGGGCCAGCAGGTCGTGGGCCTCCTCGCGACCGTCGCGGCCGAAGTACCGGTGCAGCAGGTAGACCATCGACCACAGGTGGCGGGCCTCCTCGACGTTGATCTGGCACAGGCTGCGCAGGTCGTAGAGCGACGGCGCGCTCGCGCCGAGCTGGCGTTGCTGCTCGACGCTCGCAGGCTCGCAGTCCGCCTGGGTCACGATGAGACGGCGGATCAGGTTGCGTCGGTCGCCGGGGACCTCGTGCCACACGGGCTTGCCCGCGTCGTCACCGCACGAGATGGTCCGTCCCTTCTCGGCGGGCGCCAGGAAGATGCCCCAGCGGTACTCCGGCATGCGGACGTGGCCGTAGCGGGCCCAGTCCGTCGCGCGCGGGTTCACCGCGGTCCGCAGGTAGATCTCGTTGCGACCGAAGTGGGCCGGGCCCTGTGTCTTCCACCAGTCCAGGAACTTGGGCTGCCACGACTCGAGCGCCCGACGAAGTCGCCAGTCGCTTGAGAGGTCTACGTTGTTGGGGATGCGTTCCTGTCTGTCCACGTCCAGGATCACTTCTTGGTGCGCCGGGTTGGGGCGACCTTGCCGGACTCGGCGAAGCGCGCTTCGCGATTGACGTTGGCGACCGCGCCGGACTCGATGAACCCGCCGTCGACGGAGAGCTCGCCCTTGCCGCAGTTGATGGCGACCTGAGCGTCGAAGTTCTCGGGGTCACACGCTGTGATGAAGCCCAGCAGCAGGGCGCTCTTCGGCACCTCGCGCAGGTTCATGCCGTGGCTGGTGAGGCGCTCGAGCTGGTGGAGGTCACGCAGGTGCCCCCAGGTGGTCGGCTTCAGGCCCTGGGCGGCCAGGCTGCCGGCGAGTCCGGCCGTGGCGAGTATCCGTCCGCGGCGCTCGAGCCGGTCGGCGTAGCTGTCGGCGGCGTTCTCACCGGCGCGCAGGTCGAGCACGTTGCTGACCGGCTCCCAGCCGCCGTCGCCGTCCCGGAAGACCAGGTAGTGCTGGACGTACAGGCACTTCTTGACCCGCAGGGCCGAGAGCATCGCGAAGTAGAGCTTGTTGAAGGCCTTGATGTCCGAGCGGCGGATCCGCGGCTCCTGCTCGGTCAGGTGGGTGAGCAGCTCGTCCGGCATCAGGGTCTGGTCGCCCAGGCCGGCGTCCTTGGCGCTTCCGAGCATCCGGAGGCCCATGAAGAAGACCTCCTTGATGAAGCTGTTCTCCGGCTGGGTCGCGAAGTGGAAGGTCTTGGAGATCTGCTCTTCGTTCAGGCCGCGAGCGATGACCACGATGAGCGAGGTCGCGATGCCCAGCTTGCGCAGATTCTCGAGCGCCTTCATGCGGGTGTCGAGCAGCTTGCGGCCGCGCAGGACCTCGTTGGCGTCGTCGTCGAAGCCGTCGAACTGCAGGAAGACCTCGTCGACGCCGGCTTCGTGGAGCTCCTTGGCGTACTCGTACTTGGCCAGCCGGATGCCGTTGGTGTGGAGCGCGGCGATGTTGCCGCTGGCCTTCACCTTGCGGATCCACTCGGGCAGGTCCTTCCGGATGGTCGGCTCGGCGGCCATCAGGTCGATCTTGATGCCGCGGCGCTCGCTCAGGAGCTTCTCGAGCCCGGACAGGTCGAGGTCCGGGGTGTCCTCGGTGTTCGCCTTCGCCAGGCAGATGGGGCACTGCAGGTTGCAGGTCTCCGTCATGCGGACGATGTAGTCGCGCTGGGGGTAGTTCTCGCCGTTGACGCGGAAGTAGTACTTGTCGAGGTCGGCCCAGTAGCTGGGGTCCTTCGACATGAGCTGGATGGTCGGGCCGCAGGTCTTGCACTCCTTGTGCAGCGTGATGCGGTCCTCGTAGCGGCGGACCTCGGCGTCGACCGGCTCGAGGCACTGGTTGCAGCGGCCCTCGGTGGTGCGGACGATTCGGAAGTCCTCGCGCGCGAGCAGTCCGGAGACGGCGTCGCAGTAGTCCAGGAGCTCGGTCTCGAGGTCGCCGGCGTCCCGGGCGGCCATGCGAAGCGCCAGCTCCAGCGTCCCCAGCTCGTCCAGGTCGACGTCCTCGCCAGCCTCGAGTGCAGCCACTGCGCGCTGCAGGTGCTTGAAGGGGGCGGTGAGGCGTTTGTCGTCGAGGCCGCTGAGCGTGCTGGCGAGGTCTTCCATGGATCGTCCGGGCGTGGGGTCTTCCTCTTCAAAGCAAGAGCCGGGCCAACTCCTCGATCTGCACGGGGTGGGCAGTTTTGCTCAGGCTTGTGCCAGGACGCCCAGGGCGATCGGGTGGTCCCACCCAGGTGGGCCGGATGCGAGGTTCCCGGGTCCGGATAGCGACTGGCCAGGAGCCAGAATCGTGCTCTAGCTGTGTGATCCCAAGAGGTTGTTCAGCTGACCTGGCTGGGTTGCCTCGATCTTGGAGGTAACGCTCCGAGGCTGTGGTGGGGCCTCTCGTCGTTGTAGAAGGCGACGTAGGGAGGCAAGTGCTGTCGGCGCTCTTCGC
>JAAESX010000049.1 GCA_024228935.1 Pseudomonadota bacterium | reverse complement strand
TAACGGCGATGGAGGCCCGCTTCGGCCTGCCCTATCAGCTCTGGACCACGTTTGATGGAGGCGACGTCTATGGGTTTGGTGACTACCTCGAGCACAATCCCAAGCTCCAGCGCCAGTACTGGCAGGTGGAGGGCTGCGGAACGGAGGCCCAGAAGTGGGGCTACGTTGCGCGTTTTGCGCAACCGACGGAGCTCTACTCGGACGTCGACTACTGTGCTATGTCGAAGTGCTACGTGACCCCGCCCAGCTGCATCCTAGACCCAATATGATGCTGGCTGCCGTCCTCTTTTCGTGCGCCAGAGGTCCGTTTGCGGTCAGCTCCACTGAACTGAACTGCCCCACGGTGGAGCCCGCTGCAGATGCCACGCCGGGAGTAGTTGCGCTCGGGCTCAACGATGGCGAGGGAGTGCTCTGGCTGACTCCTCCGCCGATGGAGTCAGGAGAAACCGTGGAGGTCACGTTCGGAGCGGGCGCTGTGGCGGTGCCTGCGGATGGCGGCACGGAAGTGAATATGGATGATTCCGCGTTCGTTGCCTGGGGACGAGAGTACCGAGCCGCTTGTGCCGAGCCGCCGGCCGCACCCAGCCCCGCATCCGCCCCTGCAGCCCGTTGGATTCCTGTCGGGGGCACCGCGCATTGGGCCTCCACAACCCTCTCGTGGACCCGGGACGAGAACGCGGCAGACGAACTGGTCTACGCCTTGGCTGGCGTGGCGGAGGTCAGCCTCGCTGATATGGATTGGAAGAACCTGGACGACGGCGACCTGCGCCTCGGCCAGGACTGGACGGGGACGGTTGCTGTCGACGGGTCCTACTTCTTGGGTGACCACGGCGCGGGGGCGTGCCAGTCCGACTGTTGGTAGCAGACTGTGCTCGCAGCTGGGCTACGCAATGCCGGCCCACCGCTTAATCCTGGTCCAGATGGAATCGTCTTCCTTACTGAGCCAGTGGTGGAACTCAGACACCGCCTCCACGATGAGAGTGTGTCCGACTCGCCGAGACTTGACCTCCTGAGGGATGTAGGAGATCAGCTCTTTCACCTCGTGAGTGTCCAGGTCCTCGGCGAATTCGATGCGCAGCGTGTTCCCGTCCTGCTTGAGCTCCAGCTTTCCCAGCCGCTGGTGCTCCATCCAGCGCCGCTGCTCTGGGTTGAACAAGGTGTGCACCGGCTGACGCGGGAAGTAGCTGGGGAGTTCGCGACCTGCGTTCCAGTGGACCGTGGCCCCCTCGGCGTGCTTCATCTCGGTGATGTTGCCAGCCTTGTCGTAGAGGTACGACTGGGTGTAGACGCGGAGGGCCGGGTTCCCTGAGTCCTTGATACCACCCTTCGCACCTGCGTAGTCGGCGTAGAACGCCGTTGACTGAGTCTGGCTGACCTTCTCGCGGCCTGTCCCCTCGGTCAGCCGGTATAGGCTGTCGTACGTGAAGGTGCGGTCCGAAGTCACCTGCGTGTTTGAGAAGTACGGCGCGTCCTGGGCGGCATCCTCAATCAGGGTGATGTTGCCGACGGCGTCGCGGGTGTAGCCCGGACGCTCCCGCTCCGAACGCCGCGACGCGGCTGAAGGTGGAGACGGCAGCGATCCGGAAGTGGCAGCCGACCTGCAACCGGACGTAGGCAGCGCTCTCGGCGATTGCCGAGCCCCAGGCCAGGGACTACAATGTCGTTGTTCTGCGGAGATTTCATACCATGCGGCCAAGTCTGGAGCCTGGAACCGTCTACCGAACGCAGCACTTCGCTCGCTGGGACAGCAACCCCACGCGCCTGGTGAACCGGCTGGTGCTGCAGGGGCGTCTCCGCCGACTCCGGCACGGCCTCTACTACTGTCCGAAGCCTTCGCGGTTCGGGGAGGTCCCGCCGCACGACGATGCCGTGCTGCGGGCTTTCCTGGACGGCGCGCCGTACGTCGTCACGGGGCCGGAGCAGTGGAACGCGCTCCAGCTCGGCACCACCGCGCTGCATGCGCTGCCGCTGGTCTACAACACCAAAGTCAGTGGCGAGCAGCAGCTCGGGAGCCGACGCTTCCGGTTCCGGAGGGCCGCCTTTCCGGCGAAGCCAGGCCCCGAGTGGTTCGTCGTCGACTTGCTCAAGAACCTGGACTCCGTGGGAGGGGACGCGAGCGTAGTGGCCGAGCGTCTGAAGCAACGCGTTCAGGCAGGAACGCTGGACCCCACCGCTCTCTGGGAGGCGGCCCGGGCCTATGGCCGAACCTCTGAGCGTTCCGTCGTACGGGAGGCACTTCGATGACGTTCATCCACAACGACCCGGAGTGGCAGGACTTGCTCGCCATCGTTGCTGGCAAGCACCCCGAAATCGGCATTGCGATGGTGGAGAAGGACTACTGGGTGGTCCACACCCTGTGGTCCATCCAGCAGTCCGGCTTCGAGATCTGGTTCAAAGGCGGGACGTCCTTGTCCAAGGGCTTCGACCTCATCCAGCGCTTCTCGGAGGACATCGATGTCCGCCTGGGCCCAGGCAAGACCGGACTCGAGGAGCCGACGTACTCCTTGAGCAACAAGAACAAGGGCTCCCCGGCCCGTGAGCAGTGGTTTGCCTCCATCGCAGCCCGTCTCAGCGAGGACATCGCGGACTGCGAGGTCATCCGCGAGCCGACCCAGGACGATCTGGTTCGAGGCGCGGAGATTCGAGTCGTGTACCCCGGACGGCACCTCGACAACCTGCCGGAAGCCATGGTGCGCGACGTCAAGCTCGAGATCGGGTGGGCTCGTGTAGAACCCGGCGCTCACGTCGACATCTCCTCCTGGGTTCACGACTACCTGCTCGACCAGGAACAGCTGAGCGAGTTCGAGGACAACCGGCCTACCCGCGTTCACTGCATCCACCCCCTGGCGACCTGCATCGAGAAGCTGGACGCCATCCGAAAGAAGTTCGCTCGCAGCGACCTCTCGGCAGCCACGTTCGCCCGGCACTACGAGGACTGCGTCTGGATTGTCCGGCGCCAACAGCAGGGCCGCCTTCCTCCGCTTCACGGCTCACTCGCGGAGCTGGTCGAGAAGATGAAGACCACCACCGAGCGGAAACACCTCCCGGGCCCGGACGACCCGTCGCTGAAGCCCGATGGGGGAGCCCGTTGGACGGAGATCGAGGCCGCGCTGGAGGCCATCCACCCGATGTTCTGGGGCGAACGAGTCCCACTGGCAGACATCGGTGACGAGCTCCGGCAGTTCGTCGACGAGCTCGCCGAGGAGGTCTGAACCTGGCCAGTCGTCGCCTCCGGCGGTTGGGCCAGCGGAGCCGACAACTCAGACGGACAGTCTCCCATCCAGCCGTAGGACGATGTGCCCCTCGGCTCGCAGCCTCCTGGCCGCCTCGAGGAGATACGTCGGAGGGCACCCGTACAACGGGCCAACCGCATCCAGGGTCAACGGGCCCTGGGCTCTGAGGATCGCTACGAGCTCCTCGTCCACGGGCTTCGCCGCCCGGCACCGGGTGTAGCGGTCGGTGTCGGGCAGCCGTTCCAGAAGCCCGTCCCCGACCATCTTGACGACGATCTTGTAGACGTAGCTGTCCTCCGTCCCGAACCACTTCTTGAAGTCATCCACGGAGTCGCCTGGGTTGACCGAGAAGTAGTCGAGGAGGAGGCCGGGGTACTCAGATGGACGACCTCGTGGCCGTGACACGGGGATGTTCATCTGCTTGTCCTGCGGTGAAGCTGCAGGCCGGCCCTATGCAAGGACCTGGGCGATATCGGTGGAACCATCGGCGCAGCGTGGTCGCCGACCGCGGGGGGAGCATCCACCGCCGATCTACCGCGGTGGGTGGGCCTCAGGACGGTCGGCGTTCGAGGGTTCAAACCTGTCCTCCAGGCCCCCAGAGAACCGGTCGGCCTCACCACGGGCCCGTGACAGATTGCGACAGCGCGAAGGGGCAGGTCGCGGCGTGTGGCCCTGGCGGCGCCGGAGGGTGGACGCCCACCTTGTCGTGGGCAATCCTGGTCTTAGGACGTGAACGCTATGAACATCCCTGACCCCTTCTCACCGCTCGAAGGCGGACGACTCCACCAACTCGACAAGAACGTCGCGGAGGCCCTCACAGGGGTCCCGGAAAAGACGCTCTCCGCGCATGCCATTGGCCCTGCGGTGGAGTTGGGTGTCGATGAAGACAACGCAAGAGCCGTGCTGCACTGGGGTGTCGTCGGCGCGGTGGGCTACGGGGCGTTCGAAGCGGCACGGTGGCTGAAGCGGAACGTCTTCGACTGAGTACGGGAGCGACCCGGCCTGATCGGCGTGCCACGCTGACCCAACGAGCTACTTGTCATGGCCTCTTTGGGTGGGGGCGGCACGGACGCTCGCGCCAGGTCACAAAGGGCGAGGTGGCAGTTCGCCGTCGAGAGGCGGGGCTTCAGCTCCGTCATTCCGGAGCACCTCGCCGATCGGGAAGGCGTCGAGCTTGGGAGCCTGCACGCCGAGGTGTTCCATCAACGGGGGACCTGAAGCGCTGAACGCTACGAAGAGCCTCTGCCCGCCGACCAACTCAAGCCGATGTACGGGCCGTCCATCGTCCGTTCGCTGCTCTGGAACGAGGTAGGACCATCCCTTCACCGTGCGCGAATCCACCTCGCTGAACGCTGGGTCGGGGCTCCACCGGCCAGCATCAGTCAAGCGCAGCTGTTGGACCTCGGCCATCACTCCCTCCCTGGTGCGGTTCGGTGCCGTGCACCAGCTGAGTATCCCAGAGCGGTGGCAGGTTTGAGCTGCGTGTTGGGGCGCTCTGGTACAAAGTGATCCCACCAACTGATCCCAGGAGCCGCAACCCATGGTGATTCCTCAACTCACCGGATACGTCGAGTAGGGGGACCCGTCCCAGACCTTCCCAGGCCGTCCCTGACGTGCCCCGGGAAGCGCCTCGTCAGGCCTCGCATCGTGTACGGCCCATTGAAGGACTCCGGATCGCCAGGAGCTTCAGGGTAGGGGGGCGTGGGCCAGGGTGAGCTGGAGCCCGTCAGTGGAGAAGACCCGCCCATGGTCATCCACCACGACCGCTTCCGTCCCCTTCAGCTCAGCGACCAGCCGGAGGCCCTCGTCGCGGCCGAGGACCATCAGGGCGGTGGCCAGCGCGTCCGCCAGCGTGGCGTCCGCGCTCACCACCGTCGCGGAGCGCAACCCGCGGGCTGGGAGGCCGGTGCGCGGGTCCAGGATGTGGTGGTAGCGCACGCCGTCGTGCTCGAAGTACCGCTCGTAGTCGCCGCTGGTGGACACGGAGGTGTTGCTGGCGTCGAGCAACGCGAAGTAGTCGTCTGGGGCGCCGCGAGGGTCCCGCACGCCGACCCGCCAGGGGCGGCCGTCCTTCTCGCCGCTGGCGAGCACCTGCCCGCCGGCCGAAAGGGCGAAGTCGCGCACTCCGGCGGCGCGCAGGGCTGCGGCGGCCCGGTCCAGGGCGTGGCCTTTGGCCAGCCCGCCCAGGCCGATCTTCATGCCCTCGGGCAGCCGCACCGTGAGCTGCTCGGGGTCCAGCTCGATCCGGGTGTAGTCCACCTGGGCAGCGCGGCGGGCGCACTCTCTGGCGTCTGGAACGGGCCCGGGGGTGGAAAAGTCCCACAAGCCCCAGAGCGCCGCCCAGGAGATGTCGAAGGCGCCGCCGGTGAGGGCGCCCAGTTCGACCCCCCTCTGGACCAGGGCGAAGACGTCCTCGGGCACGACTACGGCCTGGGGAGCCCGGGCATTGACACGGCCGATGGGGGAGTCCTCGCGCCACTCGTTGGCCTGGGCCTCGACCGTGGCGAAGACCTCCCAGGCGAGCTCCGCCTTCTCGGCGTCTTCGGCGGGCAGGCTCAGGTCGACGCGGGTGGACATGGCCTCGGTCGAGACCGTCGCCCACGAGGCCCACGCGGTGGCGACCCACAGGCTAACGCTCACCCGTGAGCCCCACACCGACCATCCAGGCAGCCCGCTCACTCCCTTCCAGGTAGGTCGTCCACATGCGGGCTCCCCTGGCCGAGACGCCGAGACGGAGCCACGGTCCGACCCCGAAGAAGGACCACTCGGCGCGCAGACCCGCGTGCTGGCTGACGAAGCCGGAGAGCTCACGGTCGGCGGAGCGCCACCCGGGGACGGCCAGGTCGGCCACCTGCGGCGAGGCGCCGAACAAGGCCCCGCTCTGGTTGCTGTAGCGCCCGGTCCCGCTGAGCATCAAGCGCTCGTCCATCACCAGCAGCCTGGCGGTGAGGTCCGCGGTGTGCGCCCGCACCTCCCAGGTGTCCTGGTAGAAGCGGTAGCCGCCGAGCAGCGCCGCCCGGTTGCCCAGGGCCTGGGCGAAGCGCAGGGCGGCCGCCGCTCGACCGAGCTGGTGGGGGTTGCGCTCGGGCACCACCAGGCCCTTCTCCAGGGGCACGAACCGGTAGGCGTTCGCGTAGCAGCCCAGCTGCTCGCCGCAGCGCGCCATCGCGCCGTACACCAGCACGCTCATCACGGTGCGCCGGCCCAGGATCTGGGTCCAGGTCAGGTCCATGGCGTGCTCCACCGAGCGCTGCCACGCCTGCTCCTGGTCGACGCGCCCGCCGCGCTGCACGCTCAGTCCGTAGCCCACGCTGACGGTGCTCATGCTCTCGAAGAGCTCGCGGCTCAGCTCGACCCCTCCGCTGTGCGACCGGTGATCGGGCTCCCGGCTCTCGCTGAGGCCAGCGCCGAGCTGCCAGTCGTGCCGCCGCGTCAGGCCCTGCACGTCCAACTGGTGCCGCGTCTCGCTGTAGGTCGTCGCAGAACTCACCAGGTCCGCGTCGAGCTGGGTGGTGGCGCCGCTCAGGATGTCGGCGGTCCAGGTAGCGCCGACCGTCCCATGGTCCTGGTCCACGGACACGGACACGGCGGGCATCACCACCTCGACCCAGCCGTCGTCGTAGACGTCGACCCGGGTGGCGACCTCGCCCGCCGTGGCAAGCCCCAGAAGGATCAATTGCATCCGCAGGCCGACCCCTTGGTCACCGCCGCGCCGGTGGCGAACTCGCGCGCGGCCAGCACGTGGGCATCGGCGCCACCCTCGAGGTCCTCCAGCGGCTCCGCCATCAGCCGCGCCTGCAGCTGCGCACGCTCGTAGGGCCTCAGCGGCACGCAGGCCAGCCAGAGGAACAGGATCACAGCGCCTCCACGTCGCGGCGGACCTGCTCGATCTCGATGACTCCCTCGTAGACCTGTCGCACCTCTCCCTCGACGAGCAGCCAGCTCGACGGCAGGGCCGCCGGGTCGAATGCTCGGGTGAGCTCGCCGTCGGTGTCGTAGATCACAGGCAGGTCCAGCTCCAGCCGGCGGACCATGGCCTCGGCCCGACGCCGCTGGTGGTCGATGTTCACCAGCACCACTCGCAGGTCATCCACCTCGTCGTCCAGGTGGGCGAGCAGGGGCAGCTCGGCGGCGCAGGGCGAGCACCAGCTGGCCCAGAAGTTCACCAGCAGCGGGCCCTCGTGGTCGGGGGTGAGGGCGTAGAGCGCGGCGGTCTCGGGCGGGGCCTTGATGGGCTCGGCGAGCAGGCCCAGACTGAGCAGGGCGGTCATGGTTCCTCCAGGGAGTCTTCGATCCAGGCGCGCAGCAGCAGGTAGTCCCAGTCGTCGGTGGTGGAGAACCAGGCGCCGCCTTCGTGGGGCACGCCTCCGGCGTCGGGGTCCAGGGGCTTGGCCAGCGCCAGGCTGAGTTCGGCCTCGACCAGGCCGGTGTTGAGGGCCGAGAGCCGAACGAAGTTGTGCCAGACCTCGTCGTCGCGGAGGGGGGTGTCCAGATACACCTCGTCCGGGTCGGCGCGGTGCTGGTGCACGCCGTAGAGCTCGAATGGGCGGGACGCGTCGCCGTGGCAGGAGGGGCTGCTGCAGGTCGGGACCAGCACGGGCTGGACGTCCTGCTCGAAGCGCTCGAGGTCGCCCAGAGGCAGGTCCATCGTGCCGGGCTCTATCGCACAGGCCAGCAAGAGCAGGGTCATCGGGTGCCCTCCCAGGTTGCGCCCAGGTCGACCCAGCGGATGACCAGCAAGAGCTCCTCTCCGCTGAGGTGCTCGACGTGGTCCGGTCCGTCGAAGCTGCCGGGCGCTGACAGCTCTTCCCCGCTCAGAACCTCGACCAGCAGGCTGTTCGAGGCCATGCCCGCGTCCCCGTCCACGTAGTCGAAGCCGCCGCCGGAGCGCTCTCCGGGGGCCAGGAGGCTCTCGTAGGCGTCGGAGAACCACAGCGTCGACGTGGCGGTCAGGCTGAGGCCACCGGCGGGGGAAGGGGGACCGTGGCAGCTTGAGCAGCGCTCGACCAGCACCGGCTGGACGTCCCGCACGAAGTCGACCTCGAGCAGGTCGTCGCCGACCGGTTCGGGCTCGATGGGGCGGCGCGGGTCCTGGTTCTCGTAGCGGCTCAGGGTGAGCGAGGCGCCCGTCATGATGTCGGGCTCAGCCAGGGCAGGGGCGCCGTCGTCCCCGTCCAGGTTCCCGTGGCAGGACGCGCAGAGCGAGCCGTAGCGCTCCGAGCCGTGCTGCACCGTCAGGCCCTGGATGACGACCTGCCCCGCCGCGACCTCGTACCAGCGGTTGTGCATTGTGCCGATGGCCATGCCGTCCTGGTCGAGGGCCTGCAGGCGGAAGGGCACGTCCGCGGGGACCCGTGCCGTGAAGCTGCCGTCGGCGGCGAGCGGGATCTCGGCCAGAATGCGCGCCGGCGGGTGCCGGACCAGCCCGGCGCTGGTGGCCTCCAGCTGGCCATGCCGGGTCTCCTCCGGAGCGAGCGGGGTGCGGTCCAGCCAGGTCGTGGGCAGCGCCTCGACCAGCCGGACGCCCACGATGTCGTGGCGGGGAAGGCGTGCGCCGCTCGGGGCCAGGGCGCCCAGCAGCGCGTCCACCAGGGGCAGGCCGTGGTGCAGGAACAGACCGGTGTCACCTTCTGGCTGGTGCTGCCCTTCGCTTCGGTGGGGGGCGTGGTGCCAGATGGGCTCCGGGTCGAACGCAGACAGGCCCTCGAGCTCCACCAGCACCTCGCGCTCGGTCATGACCGGACCGCTCCCGTCGAGGGCCTCGGTGAAGCCCACCAGTTCGATCCGGAAGCGCGGGGTGGCCTCGGGGTCGCTCAGGTCCACCGGCTCGGCGCTGGCCGCCGCGAGCAGCCGGCCGTCGGCCAGCGGCGCCGGGTCACGCCAGGCGGTGCCGCCCCAGGGCGAGGAGTCCTCGTCCATCAGGGTCAGCGGCGGAAGGTAGAGCTGGAACGCGGGCTCGGCCCCGTCGTTGATCTCCGGCCCCAGGTTGCGGTCCACGACCCCCAGTTGGCCGGCGGGCCAGGCGTTGGCCAGGTCCCCCACGATGGCCACGTAGCGGCCATCCGCGGTCTCGCGCATGTCGTAGAAGAGGTCTGGCCCTGGCGAGACGCCGAAGTGTTGGTGGTACTCGGTGGAGAGGTTCGGCGGGAAGCGGAAGGGGTGGGCGCGGGCCTCTCCGGGCACCACCTCGCGCAGCGTGCTGACGCTGATCTCGCCGCCATTGGGGCCGATGTCGTACCAGCCGGGCTTTCGCTCGGTGTGGGGGGTTGAGGTCCAGCGGCGGAGCGCGCCGGTGTCCAGGTCCAGGCTGAAGAGGTCCGCGTCGGCGCGCTGGCCCGAGTCGTCCAGCAGGCCGCGCCGGGTGGACACGAACCAGATGGTTCGCCCTGCGCCCCAGGTGGGGTCCCGGTCGCTGCCCGGCGCATCGGTGAGGCGCGTGACCTCGCGGGTGGCCAGGTCCATCCAGTACAGGCTGTGGCCCTCGTCGTCCTGCCGGCGCATGGTGAACAGCAGCTCGGAGCCATCGGGAGACACGGCGGGGTCGCGGACGTCGGCGGGCTGCTCGTGCAGCTCCTCTGTCAGGTTCTCGAGGGCCGTGACCCCCTGCTCGCCCACGGTGGCCAGGTACAGGTCGCTGCCGGGGACGTAGCCTTCGAGCTCGAAGGCGTGCTCCGGCTCCACGGGGCCTCCGACGAAGACCAGGCCGCTCATCGGCAGCCCAACGGCACAGCCCTGGCCGGTCCGGGCCAGGCGCTCGGCGCAGGCCCACTCCCGGATCGCGTGCTCGCCAGCGTCGGTGAAGAAGTCGAAGTTGGTGCCCTTGTGGGCGACGCCGCGGTCCATCGCCTGGGACTTGCGCAGCAGCCGCGACTGGTCCGGGAAGCCGTGCAGTGACAGCTGCTCCAGGGACTCCTCGTAGTTGTGCCGGGTGGCCTCGATCGAGAACGCGCCGCCGTAGCCCACGTCCAGGGCGTAGGGGACGCCTCCCGCCCCCAGGCCGTGGCAGCCGCTGCTCAAGCAGGTGCCCTCGACCAGGGCGGGCTGCACGGTGTCGGCGAACTGCTGCTCGAGCTCGTCCAGCGGCTCGGGATCCTCGCCGCCATGGTCCTCCCGCTCGATCCACCGGGCGACCGCCTGGTACACGGGGTCCTCGGGCCCGGTGAAGTTGGCGTAGCCGTAGTGCGGGAGGCCTCCCTGCTCGACGGACAGCGGCTTGCGGAGCAGCGAGGAAAACGCCGGGTCCTCGACGGTGTTGATGGCGCGGCGCGCTGCCTCCCGGGCCTGCTCGGAGTCCACGATGCGCCCCCCGTCCACCTCGAAGACGAAGGTGTCCCAGGCGATGACCTGTCCGCTGGCTTCGGCGTCTGCGGCGACGCCGTGGCAGGTGGTCGACGCGCAGCTCGCCTCGAAGACCGGGACGACCTCGAGCTCGAAGCTCTCCTGGGCGTCCATCGGCCCGCAGGCCACCAGCATCAGCAGCGTCACAGCGACTCGAGGAAGGCGATGAGTGCAGCGCGGTCGGTGGCGGAGAACTCGCGGAAGGCCTCCTTGCTGAGCTCGGCCTCGCCACCGTGCCACAGGATGGCAGCCTCCAGGGTCTCGGCTCGCCCATCATGCAGGTAGGCCGCGTCCCCGAGCACACGGGAGGTCAGGCCGATGCCCCACAGCGGCGGCGTGCGCCACTCGGTCCCCGTCGCCTCGAAGGACTCGCGGCTGTCCGCCAGACCCATGCCCATGTTGTGCAGCAGCAGGTCGGTGTAGGGGTGGATGGTCTGGTTCGAGACCGCGGCGATCTCGTGGTCGCCGGTGACCAGGGTGGAGGTGTGGCAGCTCTCGCAGCCGATGTCGAAGAAGAGCTCCTCGCCCGCCAGCACTTGCTCGTCGTCCCAGTTCCGCCGCATCGGCACGGCCAGGGTGGCCGTGTAGAAGGCGGAGTCCTCCAGCACGACGTCGTCGATCTCGGGTTCGCCGCCCTCCGGGTAGAGGGGGTTCGTCACGCCCATCGACAGCAGGTAGTCGACCCCCGCCTGTTGGAGCAGGGTGGGCTGACTGGCTTTCCAGCCGAAGCGGCCCACGACGTAGGAGCCCGCCTCCTCGCTCCACACGTGGTTCACGCGTCCAGAGATGCCGTCACCGTCCGCGTCGTCGGGGTCGGCCATCGCCTCCAGCGTGGCGGGGCTGATGGCCTCGAGCAGCCCCAGGCCGAAGACCGGCGGAGGCAGCCGCGGCGAGATCTGCAGGTCGAAGCCCAGCTCGGAGCCGTCCTGCAGCACCACGCTGACGTCCCAGCGGCGCAGGATCTCGGTCGCGCCATCCGCGGGGAAGGTCACGTCCTGGTAGACCGGCTCCAGGTGTACGGTCGCGGGGGCCTCCTGGCCGTAGATGGCGTGGTCCTGGACCTGCAGGCCCAGCCCCGGCACGGGAGCGACTCCCCACCAGGGAACGGGCTCCTCGCCGCCCTGGGCGACGCGCACCACCAGCTGGGTGCCGGCGAGGGAGTCGCCGACCACCGGCAGCCCGCCGCCATCCCGAAGGTGGCAGAGGTTGCACGCGCGGCTGTTGTAGAAGGGACCCAGCCCGGGGTTGATCGTCGCCGGCGCCGATACGAAGGTGGCCTCGAACTGGACGTCGCCGTCCAGGTGCTGGTCGAAGGCTTCATCGGAGAGGTTCGGCGCCGGGTTCTCGAAGGCCGTGTAGGTGGTGTCGGCCAGCGTCGTCTCTCCGCCTGCAAGCGGGGGCTCGAGAGGCTCGGTCTCGGGTGTGCAGCCCAGCGCCAGGAGGAGCATGGTCGACCTCAGTTGGTGAATAGGCGCAGGAGGTCCTGCTCCATGGTGGTCTGGGTGGTCCGGATGGCTTCCTGTGCCGCCTCGATGTCGTCGGCAGAGTCGGGGTCAAGGATGGCGTCACGGAAGGGGCCCTCGATGGCCTCGAGGGCGGCCAGACTGGCCATCAGCTCCTGCTGCACCCGGGCGTCGAGCTCGGGGTCGACCTCGGCCACGTACAGGTCCAGGCCGTCACCCTCGGTCCCGCCCTGCGGCAGGTCGCCGGTGTAGACGTTCTGCACGCTGCGGATGTTGTCCGAGAAGTCGGCCAGCGAGTTGAAGCTGAACTGGCTCTCCACCAGCGTGGTGTCGGCCTCGTCGTAGGGGTCGGCGATCTTGCCGTTGGCGACCTCGTCCAGGATGCCGATCATGCCGCGTACCATCTCCTCGCCAAGGGACTGGCGCGAGGTGTAGACCGTGTTGTCCAGGGCCCCGGCGGTGGCGACCAGCTCGGCGTAGCCGTTGTTTGTCCACTCTCTTGCGAGCAGGTCACCGATGGAGGCCATCTCGGCCGTGACGGCGACAAGGTACTCGAGCTCGCGGTCGCTCAGGTCGTCCGCGGTGCGGCCGCTGTCAACGCCGAAGAGCAGGTACTCGGCGGTGTGGAAGCCCTTCAGGGTCGGGTCCAGATTGCTCACGTACTCCTGGGTGAGCACGTCGTCGCTGGCCAGCACGGCGTCCAGGTCGGTGCGGTTGACCGGCCAGGAGTCCAGGGCGGGGTCATAGCCGCCAGCGTCCACGGGACCGAAGAGGAAACCTTCGCTCAGCTCCCAGGGCTCGCGGGCGCTGATCCAGGCCTGCTGGGAGGCCTCCAGGTTGGCCTGGGCGGGGTCGGCCTGCAGGGTGAGTACGGCCTCTTCCAGCAAGCCAAGGCGGTCCGCGAGCAGCTCGTAGTCAGCGACGACCACCTCCCAGGCGAAGTCCTGGGCGATGGCCTCGGAGGCCTCGAAGTCATCGAAGGCGATCTGGCTGTCCGTGGGGTTGGTGCAGGCGAGCAACATGAGAGTCATCAGGAGGTCCTTGTTTGGTAGATGAAGCCGAACGACAGCAGCACGGAGTGCTCCGGGCGGAACTCGTCCGAACCCAGCACGCGGCGCTGTGCGTCCAGGCTGACGGCGACGGTGTCGCGGGTGGAGTAGGCGAGGCCAGCGGTCGAAACCGTTCGCTCGAAGCGCGGATTGTCGAAGATGCTCTCGTCGGTGCGGAACATCGTGTCGTAGCGCTGCAGGCGCAGGTGCGGCTCCAGCCGGTGGCCCCCTGCCGGGAGGACGTCGACGCCCACCTCGACCCAGGCGGCGAGCCCCTGGTTCGCGACGGGGCTGCGCAGCACGTCCAGGTTGTTCGAAAGCCGGCGGTTCTTCTCGCTGATGAGCGGCGCCTCGGAGAGCGAACCCCAGATGAGGGCGCCGTTGGCGCGCAGAGGCCCCCGGTTCAGGGCGATGTGGGCGTCGACCAGGAGCAGCGGGGCGAAGACGCCGGCCATGTCAGCCTTGGGGCGGTTGCCGGTCGTGCCACCGAACCAGGCGGAGGTCCCGGCCACGAGACCAGAAACGGCGACGAAGTCAACACGGAACACGCCCGCGAGGGAGGTGGCCCGCACCTCCTCGAAGCGACGCTGGTGGCCGCTGGCCACCCAGCTCTGGGAGCTGAAGCCGGTGGAGTCCAGGCTGTTGACCACCTGCCCGGTGAGCTCGAAAGAGGGGCGCCGGAGTTCGACCGAGAGGCCCATCTCGTCCCAGGTGGCGGGGACCACCGTGATCTCGGCCTCTGGACGGCGTAGAGCGACCAGATCCGTCGGCCGATGGGCGGTGTAGAGCTGCCCAAACGCGACGTACAGGCGTCCCGCCTTCACCGTCACGTGGGGGCCGACGCTCTTCGCCAGGAAGAGCTGCTCGAGCACCACCTCGCCACCGGCTTCGACCTCGTTTTCGTACTCGCCGAACTCTTCGAATTCCAGCTCGAGCGCGGCGCCGGTCCCTCCGTGCTCGACCTCCAGTTCAGCCTCGAAGGCCCAGCCTCCTTCCGCCTCGCCCTCCAGCTCCAGCACGAAACGGGTCTGGTCGAAGACCAGCCTGCTGTCCGGCGGGGAGCCGCCCTGGCCCGTCTGGTCTGCACCGTAATCGTGCCACCCGAAGTCCACCTGGCCGTAGCCATCCGCCTCGAGAGCGAAGGGACCTGCGATGGCCGAGTTCAGTAGAAGGGAGAGCACACCCTGGTCATAATGCAAATGATTATCATTTGCAACAAGAGGACTGAGTACGCCCTTGTCACCTGGCCGGACACTGTGATCCCACCGACTGATTCCACTGACTGCAACCGACAGTGATTCCTCACCTCTCCGGATACATCGAGTAGTCAGGCCCATCGCCGCGCCAAGGGCGGCAACGGCAAGGCCGTCAGTCGACCGCGTCGCTCGGCCCGAAGTCCTCTTCGTCGGTCGCCAGCCCGTCCTCGACCGCCGCCCTGTGCTTCATGGCGGCGACGACGGCGTCGTTGGCCTCGTAGAACATGTGGCCCTCGCCCAGCAGCTCGATGAGGGCGGTCTCCTCCATCACCTTGAAGACCGAGCCCTTCACGTGGGAGATGAAGACCTCGACCTTCCGGGCGCGGAGCTCCTTGATGAGCGCGCCGTAGGTGTCGGCCGCGGTGGAGTCCAGGGCGTTCATCGAGGACGCGTCCAGGACCAGCGCGCACGGATCCTCGGTCTGTCGGAGCCGCTTCCAGAGCGTGTCCTTCAGGTAGGCGACGTTGCCGAAGAAGAACTCGGCGTCCATTCGGAGGATCAGGATGCGGTGGAACACCTCGGCCTCCGGGAAGTGCTCGACGCTGCGGTAGCTGGTGGTCCCGGGCAGGCGCCCGAGCGTGGCGATCTCGGGCCGCGTGCTGGTCGCGACGAACCACAACAGCGAGGCGCCGACGCCGATCAGGATGCCCAGCTCGATGGTGAGGAAGAGCGTCGCCGCGAACGTCACCACCAGCAGCGCCAGGTCGTCGCGCTTGACCCGCCACAGGTGGCGGACCTCCTCGATGTCGATGAGACCGGTGACCGCGACGAGGATGATCGAGGCCAGGATCGCCCGCGGCAGCAGGTGGAACAGCGGGGTCAAGAGCGCGAGCGTGAGCCCGATGGCCGCCGCGGTGACCACCCCGGCCATCGGGGTCCGAGCCCCGGCCTGGGCGTTGACCGCCGTGCGCGACAAGGCGCCGCCGACCGTGTACCCGCCGACCATTCCGGCCGCGACGTTGGCCAGGCCCAGGCTCACCAGTTCTTGCTTCGGGTCGACCTCGTAGCCGTTCTGGCGCGCGTAGATCTTGGCCCCGGAGATGCTCTCCATGAAGCCGATGAGCGCGATGGTCAGGCCCAGCGGGAGCAGGGGCTGGACGAGCTCCCAGCTCATCGTCGGGACCGAGGGGACGGGCAGGCCGCTGGGGACGGCGCCCAGGACGCTGACCCCCAGGCCCTCGAAGTCCAGGAGCCACGAGGCCAGCGTGGCGACGATGACGGCGATCAGCGCCGCGGGCAGCTTCGGCGCGACCTTGCCCAGGATCGCGATGAACGCGATGCCTCCGACGCCGATGGCCATCGAGACCACGTGCGTGTCCCCGATGTTGGTGGCCGCGTAGGCCAGGGTGCCGAAGGCGGACAGCCCTCGTGGGATCTCGAAGCCCGTCACGTGCTGGAGCTGAGACGCCCCGATGATGAGCGCGGCCGCGCCCGTGAAGCCCGAGACGACGGGGTGGGACAGCAGGTTGACCAGGCCGCCGAGTCGGAAGAGGCCGAGCAGGACCTGGATGCCTCCCGCGACGACGGTCACCAGGATGGCGGCCGCCACCAGGTTCTCCTCGAGCACGGCCCCGGCCAGCAGCAGCTCGTTCAGGCCGGCGGCCATGACCAGTGACGCCATGGCGACCGGACCGATGGCCAGCTGACGCGAGGTGCCGAGCAGCGCGTAGACCAGCAGGGGCGCGGTCGCCGCGTAGAGCCCCATGATGGGCGGCAGACCGGCGAGCATCGCGTAGGCCATGCCCTGGGGGATCAGCATGACCGCGGTGGTCAGGCCGGCGGCCGCGTCCGAACGCAGCGTGGCCCGGTCGTAGGTACGCGCCCACGCCATGAACGGCAGGAACCGTTCCAGCGTGCTCTGCGGTGTTCCGGTCATCTCGCGCACTTCCGATGGCGTCCCCTTGGTGACCGGGCACGAATTCGTTGCGACGCGATGTGTCGAACTACGGATTCGATATCCACGAACTCATGCGTCGCGATAGTCTCGTAGGCAGGTCCCGTGACTGAGAACAAGGAACAAGCGCACCCGAATCGGTTGATCGGGCGGCTCGAGCATCAGGAAGCTCTCCGCGGCGTGCTGACGGGGCTCCCCGTGAATGGCGCGCGGCTGGTGTGCATCACGGGCCCACCCGGGGTGGGAAAGGCCGTCCTGGCCAACTGGTTCTCGCGGCATGTTGAAGCGAGTGGTGGTCTGGCCGCGAGCGTGCGGGCGGGCTCACCCGAGCCCCTGGGCGCCGTCCGTCAGCTCTTCTCGGACCTGCTCACCTCGGCCCTGGCGCGCGACTCGCGTGATGTCGACGCGCTGAGGCAGCGGGTCCAGGCGTCCCTCCTCGATCTATCCGGTGTGCTGATCGCCGCCCTGCCGGTGCTCAAGGCCATCTTCCAGGTCCCCACACCGCCCGAGGGGTCGAGCCTCAGCGCCAACCTGGCCGCCCCTCGCGAGGCCCTGGTCCGCCTGATGATGGTCGTGGCCGAGACGTGTGGCCCCGTGTGTCTGCACCTGGCCAATGCGGGCGAGGCACACGAGGACGACCTGTTGATCCTCGAGCGCCTTCTCGAGGCCGGCCGACAGCTCCCCATCGCTCTGGTCCTGAGCTGGTCCGGATCGCCGCCGAACCGGCCCGACCGGGAACGGGCCGAGGTCGTGACCCTGGTGCCGTGGCGTGTCGACGAGGTCGCCGATGCGATCCGCTCGCTGTTGCGGCCCTCGCCCTCGAACACCGACGAGCTGGCCGAGGTCCTGTGGGCGCGCACCGCGGGCCTGCCCCTGGAGGTCTCGCGCACCGTCGAGGAGCTGAAGGGCCAGGGGCTGCTGACGCTCGACCCCAGCCATGGGCGCTGGTGCGTCGAGCTGGAGCGGCTCGCGCACCGGCCGGCGAGCTCGCTGGCGGCCCAGGCGACGATGTCGACGGTCCAGCAGCTGGGCGACGAGCAGCGGCAGGTGCTCTGCGCGGCGGCCTGTCTGGGCGAGAGCTTCACCGTCGCCGACCTCGTCCAGATCGCCCCGAGCGAGGCGGTGGCGGGGACGCTCGAGCGGGCGGCCGCGCTTACGCTCATCGACAGCCGAGACCAGATCACGTGGAGATGGCTGCATCCCTCGCTGCGTCGGGCCGCGCGCGAGTCGCTGGACGGCGACTGTGTCCAGCTGCTCCACGCGGCCATCGTGCGGCTGCTCCTGCCCGGCCTGCCGGCCCGGTCCTTCGATCTGGTGGAGCACCTGAACCTCGCCGCCCCGCTCCTCTCGAAGAGCGAGCGTGTCGCCGTGACGGAGCTGGACCTGCGGGGGGCGGAGGAGGCCCTTGCCAGCGGTGCGTTCGGGCAGGCGTTGGAGCTGGCGCGTGCGGGGCTGGGGCTGGAGCCGGAACCCGAGCAGCGTCGGCAGCTGCTGCTGATCGGCTGCAAGGCGGCGCGCGCGTCCGGAGACGGGCATGCGCTGTCGGGGCTCTCCAAGCGTGCCCTCGACGAGGCGACGGGGCCGCAGCAATGGGCCACGGTGGCCGAGGTCCTGGTGGACTTCCACACCGGCCGTGGGCAGACGAACGAAGCGCTGGTCTGGGCCCGAAAGGCGCTGGCGGGGCTCGGTGTCGACGTGCCGGCGTCCACGACGACGGCGGGCGCCATGGCCCGGATGATGCGGGCCTGGTTCCACGTGCGTCGGCTGGGGCCGCGGCTGGCCGAGCTGCCTTCGTCGGAGGATCCGGCCCAGAACCAGATCCTCGCCCTGCTCCTGCTGTCGACGACGCCGGCCTACCTGACGGACCATGACCTGTGGGTGTGGATCACCGCCGAGCTGGTGATCACCGGGTGTCGAGCCGGCGCGTCCGCGGCCACCGGCTGGGGCCTGCTGAACCTGGGGATCATCCTGGGACCCGTGCTGCGCAAGGACGAGCAGGGAGTCTTCATCGGCGAGGCCGGCCGGCGCATGCTGGCCGCCACGACCTTCGGGATGCGCTCCCGCGAGCGGGCCGGGTGGTACGCCACGATGCATCCGGCGACCCAGCCGCTGGCCGAGACGCTCGCGCCGCTCCGCGAGGGGGTCCGGCTCGGCGTCGAGGAAGGCGACCCGCTGCACGCGGGCATCAACGCCCAGTTCTACGTGGGCCACCTGCTGTTCGACGGGGCCGGCCTGGACCAGGTCGCGGCGGCTGCGACCCGGCTCAGCGAGGAGTGCAAGCGACTGGGGGTCCACCTCGCGAGCAACCTGCTCAGCGCGTATCTGGCGTTCGCCCAGGCGATGACGGGCGAGCGTCCTCTCGACGCCTGGCTGGAGACCGAGCCCCGCACGCTCGGACTGCCTGCGGACAGCCATCAGGCCCTCGTCGAGCACACCCTGGCGACGCTGGCGCTCGTCGCCCTGGGGCGAGACGACGAGGCGGTCGCTCGTGCTCGTCTCGCCGAACCCGTCGAGCAGGCCGGCGGCGGTCTCGTCATCCTGCGCATGCTCGTCTTCCTGGATGCGGTGGCGACCGGGCGCCTGGCGATGTCGGGCCGAACCGAGCATCGGCGCCGGTTCAACCAGCGTCGGGCCAGCTTCCGACTCCAGCACGAGCGGAACGCTGACCACGACGTGCGGATGGCCCTGCTGGATGGTCTGCACGCCGCCATCAACGGCGACGACGCGCTTGCACTGCGCCACTTCGAGTCCGCGTGCGAGGGCGCAAGGGAACGCGCTCTTCCCCACGAGGTCGCGCTCGCGCTGGGCTGTCGGCGGATGTGGTGGGAGTGCGCGGGCTGCCCGGTCGCCGCCCGCGCGGACGGAGAGGCCGCCGCCGACGCGCTGTGGACGTGGGGCAGCCGGGTCCATGGGCCTCGTGCGCTGCGACGCATCGTCGATGCCCCCATCTCGGCCCACGCGCTGGCCGACGCCCGGACGCAGCTGATCGTCGCCGCCACGCGGTCGGATGTGGCCGAGGCCATGCTGGTCGTCCTGGTGCAGATCACGGGGGCGCAGCACGGCGCACTGGCCCTGATGGACGGCGACACCCACGAGCTCCAGGCCACCGTCGGCCCGTCCGATCTCCCCCCGCCGACCGCGGCGCTGCACATCGTGCTGCGGACCGAGGAGCCTCTGGTGCTGGCGAACGCGAGCCGGTCCGGCCCTCTGCGCTTGGACCGGGGGACGGTGATCCGCGGAGCTCGCTCGGTGTTGTGCGTCCCTGTGCGCTTGCCCGAGGGCGGCTCGATGGCCCTCTACCTGGAGCACACCGAGCTCATCGGTCTCTTCCGAGATGGCGCGGTCGCGCTGGCGCAGATGCTCACGACCGTCGCCGCCGTGCTGTTGGAGAACGAGCGCCTGCAGCAGGAGCTCGCGAACCGCGCCGACAGGCTGCAGTCGGTCAACGTCCAGCTCCAGGAGCACACCGAGACCCTCGAGGAGACGGTCGAGCAGCGCACGGCCGAGATGCTGCACATCCAGAAGATGGACGCCCTCGGCAAGTTCGTCGCTGGCGTCGCGCACGAGTTCAACAACCTGCTCACGCCCATCGGCGGCATCTCGGAGCTCCTTCGCACGACGGATCGGTCCCGGCAGGAGGAGCTCCTGTTGCTCGTGGACGGCGCCGTGGAGCGCGCATCGGGGCTGATCAGTCGCCTGCTGACGTTCTCCCGGAACGACCAGCTCCAGCTCCAGCGGGTGGACGTCGCCGCCGTCGCCGACGAGGTCGTTCGCTTCGTGCTGCCCTCGCTCGACCGCCGCGTCGAGCTCGCCTGGGAACAGCCCGACCCGCACTACGCCATGCTCGATCCGGGTCAGCTCCACCAGGTGCTGCTGAACCTGCTGGTCAACGCGCGCGACGCCCTGGAGGGCCGACCGGACGCCCGGATCGAGGTCGAGGTCGAGCGAGACGGCGGCGAGGTGGTGCTGAGCGTTCGCGACAACGGCCCCGGCGTTCCGGCGGAGATCCGGGACCGCGTCTTCGACCCGTTCTTCACGACCAAGGAGGTCGGAAAGGGCTCCGGGCTGGGGCTATCCGTGATGCTCGGCATCGTGGAGTCCAACGGCGGCCGGGTCACCCTGGAGTGCCCCCGCGGCCGTGGCACCGAGGTGCGCTGCGCCTTCCCGGTCAGCGACCTCGGAGAGTCGCCGTCCAGCCCGGCTCGCAGCACGACCACGCGTCCGGTCGGTGGGCGTCAGCGCGTTCTGTTGGTGGACGACGAGGACGGCATTCGCGAGGTCCAGCGGGCGATGCTCGAGCGCTCGGGCATGGAGGTGCTCGACGCCTGCTGTGGCGCCGACGCGCTGGCCCTGGTCGAGTTCGAGTCGCTCGATGTGGTCCTGCTCGACGTGTCGATGCCGGGGATGACTGGCTGGCAGGTCCTGGCGGAGCTCCGGCGGATCAAGCCCGAGCTCCCCGTGGTGATGTGCTCGGGCTACTCGACGGCGGGCAAGTCGACGCACGAACAGCCCGACGCCTTCCTGCCCAAGCCGTTCCGTCTGGCCGAGCTGCTGGAGGTGGTCAAGGGAGTGACCGGGGGCGGGTAGTCAGCTCCGCTCGGTCGCTCAGGGCGCGTAGAACCCGTCGATCTCGGCGGCGTACATCTTCACGACCTCGTTCCGCTTGATCTTCATGGTGGGCGTGAGCTGCCCCCCTTCGACGGTGAACTCGACCGGCAACAGCTGGACCTTCTTGATCGTCTGGTAGCGGGCGACCTGGGTGTTGCAGCGCTCCTCGACCCCGGCCATCACGTGAGCGTGGACCTTGGGATCCTGGGCCAGCTCGGCCAGCTCGCCGGTCACCCCCACGATCGAACGCAGCTCGTCCAGCCCCTCGACGTCGAGCGTCACCAAGGCACACAGATAGGGCTGTCGGTCCCCGACGACGACCGCCTGGCCGACGCCCGGGATGGTCTTGATGTAGGACTCGAGCTCGACGGGCGCGACGTTCTTGCCGCCGGCCGTGATGATCAGGTCCTTCTTGCGACCGGTGATGCGCAGGCTCCCGTCTGCGTCCAGGCTGCCCAGGTCACCGGAGTGCAGCCAGCCTTCGTCGTCCAGGAGTTCGGCTGTCTTCTCGGGGTTGTGCAGGTAGGCGCGCGTCATCGAGGGGCCTCGCATCAGGATCTCACCGTCCTCTGCGATGCGGATCTCGACCCCGGGAAGCGCCACACCGACGGTGCCGAACTTCGGACGGCCGGCCTTCGGACAGGTCGCGACGCCGGTCGTCTCGGACATCCCGTAGCCCTCGTAGACCGTGATCCCGAGCGAGGCGAAGAACTCCAGCGTGGTGACGCCGATGGGGGCGGCGCCGGTGGCCGCGGCGACGAGGTCCTGCAGTCCGAGCGCCGACTTCACCTTGGAGATGACGAGCTTGTTCGCGATGGTGCGGGAGAGCCCACCGCTCACGGTGCCGGTCTCGACGTCGCGGCGGAACGCAGCCAGCTCGGTGGCGAGCGCCCAGCTGGTGAGCTTTGCCTTGACCCCGGTCTGTGCGG
The DNA here is from genome assembly GCA_024228935.1 of Pseudomonadota bacterium. Lineage (GTDB taxonomy): Bacteria > Myxococcota_A > UBA796 > UBA796 > CAJQPC01 > JAAESX01. The sequence goes on along the minus strand of JAAESX010000049.1, from coordinate 43,350 downwards.
AGAGCTTGGCCTCGAGCACACCCTGGAACTTCTCCCAGACACGCGGAACACCCAGGAAGATCGTGGGCCGGACGCTGACCAGGTAGTCCTTGATGGCCTTCAGGTCGGGGCAGAAGAAGACCTTGCCGCCGGTGGCCAGATGGATGAAGTTCGTGAAGACCTGTTCGGCGACGTGGCAGAGCGGCAGGTACGAGACCGCGCGGTAGGCCTCGGCGTCCACCATCAGGTCGGGGAAGTGGCTGGCGATGCCCTCGCCACACAGGATCATGCCGGTGTGGTCCAGCGTCACGGCCTTGGGCACACCGGTGGTCCCCGAGGTGTAGATCAGGAGAGCGGTCTGTGTGTCGGTCAGCGCGTCGAGTCTTCGGTCGAGCTCGTCGTCGGGCTCGCCTCGACCGAGCTCGCGCAAGCGACGAAGCGTCATCGCGCCGACCTCGTCCATGTGGATGAGGTGGTCGACCTTCGGAAGCTTCTCGCCGAGCTCCTTGCTGCTCGCGAAGGCGATCGTCGAGCGGCTGTGCTCGACGATGTAGGCCATCTGTGCGGGGGTGTTGGTGACGTAGATCGGGGCGGGGACGCCAGCGGCGGCCATGATGCCGAACTGTGCGATGACCCACTCCGAGCGGTTGTCACCGACGATCGCGACACAGTCTCCGGCCGCGTGACCGAGCGCGATGAGGCCCTTGGCGGTCTCGCGCACGGCGGTCCAGTACTCGGACCACGTGATGACCTCCCACTGTTCGCCTTCGCGGTCGTGCAGGGCGGGAGTGTCGGGGCGCTCGAGCGCCCAGGCGTGGATGCGGTGGACCAGGGTGTCGCGGCGTGGCATGGCGGGATGCTCTCACGTCATGGCCGAGAGGCTATGTGGCCATCTCACCCAGGTGTCCCCATGATCGAGATCGGCCGCTACAACACGCTGCAGGTGCTGCGTCTGACCCCCCAGGGGCCGCGTCTGGGGACCGAGGAACACAACATCCTGCTGCCTCGTCGGTTCGCGCGTCGGAACACCGAAGAGGGCGAGTGGCTCGAGGTGTTCGTCTACACCGACAGCGAGGACATCCCTGTCGCCACGACCGAGAAGCCGTACGCCACGGTCGGCGAGTTCGCTTGCCTGAAGGTGGTCGACGTCAACCAGCACGGCGCGTTCCTGGACTGGGGCCTGCCCAAGGACCTGTTCGTGCCGTTCGGTCGGCAGTACAACCCGCTCGAGGTGGGACAGCACGTGGTCGTCGGCCTGAGCCTGCACGACCGGACCGAGCGGGTCATCGGGTCGAGCCGCCTGGCCGGTCTGTTCGACGACGACGTCGAGCACCTCAAGGCCGGTCAGCCGGTCTCGCTGCTGGTCTACGGCTTCAACGAGCGTGGCGCCCAGGTCATCGTGCAGGGACGCCACGCCGGGCTGATCTTCCACGACCGGCTCTTCAAGCGGGTCCGCATCGGGGACCAGCTGGACGGCTTCATCGAGCAGGTCCGCGACGACCACCGCCTGGACATCTCGCTGCAGCGGGCTGGCCAGGACGGGATGGACGACGCCCAGCGAACCGTGCTCCACGCGCTCGAGGCCCGCGACGGCTGGCTGGCGCTCCACGACAAGAGCCCGCCGAACGCCATCCGCGACTCGCTCGGGCTGAGCAAGAAGGCCTTCAAGCGAGCGGTCGGCTCGCTCTACAAGGCGCGCCGGATCACGCTCGAGGACGGCGGCATCCGGCTGGCCGACTGAGTCACTCGCCCGGGTAGCCGTCGGGGACGTAGGTCTGTTCGTCCTACGGCGGGCGCACGTAGCCCGTGTCCGGCGGCCGGGGCGGCAGGTCGATCGGGCCGGGGACGAGGTCCCGGTAGTCGAACTGCGACAGCAGGTGCCGGATGCAGTTCAGCCGCGCCTTCTTCTTGTCGTCGCTGGGCACCACGTACCAGGGCGCCAGCTTGTGGTCGGTGTACTCCAGCATCGTGTCCTTGGCCTTGGAGTACTCGACCCAGCGGTTGCGGGACTCCAGGTCCATCGGGCTGATCTTCCACCGCTTGGTGGTGTTCTGGATGCGGGACACCAAGCGGCGCTCCTGCTCTTCGGCGCTGACCGAGAACCAGTACTTGATGAGCGTGATGCCCGAGCGGACGAGCAGGGCCTCGAAGCGAGGGCATGCGCGCAGGAACTCCTCGTACTCGTCGTCCGTACAGAAGCCCATGACGCGCTCGACGCCGGCCCTTGCCCACCGCGTCGCGTCCCTCGAAGACCACGACGACGCGGCGGCCCTCGGCACGGATCCAGTACTGCAGCCGGACCAGCTCGGCCTGGAGCGCGGCCAGCTCGCGGTCGTAGTAGCGGCTGTTGAGCTTGCCCTTCGCGGTGAAGGTCGGCGGGCCATGGGGTTTGAGCATCGAGGTCTCCGGTCGGGCTCAGGTCAGGCCGACAGCGCCGGGCTCCGCGAGGTCGCCAGGCCCGTGACGGCCGCGGCCGCGAACAGGACGATGGCCGCGACGTGTCCGTACGAGCCGACGGTCCGGAGCTCCTCGCGGGCCGCCAGGTCGCCGGCGATGCGGGCCAGGACCGAGAGATGCAGGACGCCGAGCCCCAGGTACATGGCGGGATGCCACGGCGAGCGGGTGCCGAGGACGGCCGGCAGCACGATGGGCGCGTGGCCGAAGATCATCGCGATGACGAAGCCCACCAGCACGGCGTGCAGCATCGCGTCGTACAGGAGGCCCGAGGGAGCCGCGGCGGCCACGGACGAGAGCGCGCCGCCGACCGCGAGCCAGGCGTACCCGGACAGCAGCGCCACGGCGATGTAGCGGGTCAGGCCCGGCCGACGGATGGTGCGTCGGGCGATGTCGTAGCGGATGAGCCATGCCGCGAGGCCCACCTGGGCCGCGCCGATGAGCTGCACACCGGTCGCGTGCTCGAGCCGTGTCCACACGAGCCCCAGCAGGTAGATCACGCCGATCGCCGCGAACAGCCACCGGGCGAGTGGGCCGCGCGGGGTGAGGCGGGAGAGCTCGAGGCGCTCGCCGGCGATGGTGAAGACCAAGAACGCGCACCACCACGGCGCGATCTGGAACACCGGCTGACCGGCCCACCACAGGGCGTTGGCGGTCGCGAGCATCAGCGCACCGACGCCCAGGACGACGCCGAAGTCGCTGGGTTGCCGGGCGGCCGTCGCCACCGTGGACGCGACAAGGCCGGCCGAGCCGGCGACGAGCAGAGGCGCTGCGATGTCCGGGTGACCAGCGACCAGCGCGAGCGCACCGAGGGCGGAGAGCACCGGAGCCGCCCAGCCCCAGGCTCGGTCCAGCGCGACGGCCCGCTCGACGGCGATGAGCGTGCCCAGGAACCCCGCGACCATCAGGGCCCCGTGGTCGGCGATGGCGTGGCCCGGGATGGGGACGGGAGCGCCGGCGCGTGCCAGTCCTCCCGCGATGCCCAGGGTCAGGGCCGCGACCGCGCCGATCATCGGGAGCGCCCGGGCGGCCTTCATGTCCAGCCCAGCTCCGCTTTCGCGTGGTCCGTCATGCGCTTCGGCGTCCACGCGGGCTCCCACACCAGGTGGGCGCCGACCATCCCGGCCGAGCGCGCCGCGAGCACCTCGACGATCTCGTCCCGGATGAGGTCGCCCATCGGGCACGTCGGTGACGTCATGGTGAGCTCGACGCGGATGTCCTCGCCGCTCTGCTCGACGTCGTAGATCAGGCCGAGGTCGACGATGTTCAGGCCGACCTCGGGGTCGATGACGGTGCGCAGGAGCTCGTCGATGGTGTCGCGGGACAGCGGCATGAGGGCTCCCTTCAGCCGGGCTTCCCGTCCGCCCGAGGGCCGACGAGGATGCGGGTGTAGTGGGCGAGGTACAGGACGAACGAGGCGCCGAACCCGAGAGCCGCAAGCAGCAGGGCCGTCTCACGCGCTCCGGGCAGCTCGGCCATCGGGCGCACGACCGCGACGCACCCCAGGATGCTGAACGCGGCGGTCGCGAGCATCGGGCTCTTCAGCGTCCGACCGGTGTGCCCCAGCGCGACGCGGGCCATCATGCCGAGGCAGAGCATCGCGATCGCGCCGACGGTGAGCACGTGGAGCCCCGCGGTCCCGGGACCCAGGCCGAAGCGCGAGAAGCCGACGGCGATGAGGCCGATGCCCAGGCCCGCGGTGCCGACGTGCAGGACGCCGAGGAGTGGGCGGCGCATGGCCTGGAGCGTGTGCCAGGTGACCGCGCGGGTGAGTGAGAAGCCGCCGGCGAGCACGGCGGCCACCCCGGTCAGCTCGATGGGGGCGGCGACGGCGTCCGCCACCAGCAGGAGACACGTGGCCAGGACGGCGGATCGCTCGAGCCCCGGGTAGCGCGTCAGCTTCACGCCGAGCGCGTTGCCGGTGAACAGGGGGACGATGCGGCCGGACACGATGACCAGCGCCAGGATCACGGCGTCCAGCCCCAGGCGCCATCCCCAGGCGGCGTGCTCGGGCGTCAGGAGCATGGTCCCGTGGGCGACCCCCAGGGTCAGCGGTACGGCCGCGAGGCCCAGGTTCCGCCAGCTCTTGGACAGCACGATGGGGCGAAGCACCGCGACGGTCAGCCCGCCGAGCCAGGCCGCATCCGGGATGGCCACCAGCCACATCGGGAGCCCGAGATCCACGTGGACGGCAAGCCGGCCCAGGACCCAGGCGCCCACGAGCAGGACCAGAGCGGCGCCGGTCGCCGTCGTTCGCTTCGTCCACTTCGCCGCCGCCGTCAGCAGGAAGCCGGAGAGCACGGCGCCCGAGAAGCCGATGACCATCTCGTGCACGTGCCAGTGCAGGGGCATCAGCGGTCCGGGCGCGTCCACCGAGCCCACGACGTACAGCCCCCACCACGGCATCGCGACCACGACGAGCAGGGCGCCGAGCAGGAAGAACGGGCGGAAGCCGGTCTGGAAGAAGACGGGCATGGGCACCTCGGGACAGTCCCGGTTCCAGTGCAAGCGATGGACCATCTCCAGCGGGCGATTGCTGGCGTTTGAGTGCCGGTCGCCGGGTCGGCTGACACGGCGAGTGGGCGAAATCACACGATCAGCGCTGCCAGCGGAGGATCCGTTGGAGCCATGTGCTCGCCCTCGGAGTCAGGCGTGTGCGGTTCCACGCAGAGGCCACGCGGAACACCACCTCGGACCTCGTCGGGTACGGATGGATGGTCGCGGCGATGTGTCTCAGCGTCAGGCCGTGGGTCATCGCCAGGGTGAGGGGCGCCAGCAGCTCGCCGGCCTGTTCCCCGACGACCAGGCCCCCGTGGATGCGCCCCGCGTCGTCGGCCCAGACGCGGCAGAAGCCGGTTGCATCGTCGGTCTTGCCCCGATCCGTCTCGGCGATCTGGACGGTCCAGGCGGTGAGTCCTGGCCTGTCCTCGGTGACCCCGACCGAGGCGACCTCGGGCGTGGTGTACGTCACCCGGGGCACGACCAGGTCGCTCGCCTTGCTGCGCCCGAAGAACAGCGCGTTCTTCACCACGATGCGGGCCTGGTGGTCGGCGGCGTGGGTGAACTGGGCCGGGGGGAACGGGGCCTCGCCGATGCAGTCGCCCGCGGCGTACACGCGCGGGTTCGAGGTGCGCAGCCGGTCGTCGACGGTCACGCCACGCTTCGTGTAGGCGACGCCGGCGCGCTCGAGGTCCAGGTCGAGGTTTGCTCGTCGGCCCACGGCCAGCAGGATCTCGTCGCTCTCGATCGAGCCATCCGCCAGCACCGTCGTCCGCGAGGTGGCGGTCGCTTCGAACCCCTGGACGCTCGCGCCGAGCCGCAGGGTGACGCCGTCCGCCACCAGCTGTTCCTCGACGAGCGTGCTGGCATCGGGGTCCTCGCGGTGCAGGACGCGCGGCAGCATGTCGACGAGCGTGACCCGGCTGCCCAGCCTGGCGAAGGCCTGGGCCATCTCGCAGCCGATGACGCCGCCGCCGACCACGGTGAGCCGCTCGGGGAGCTCGGTCAGCTCGAACAGCTGCTCGTTCGTGCGCACGCCGGCGGTCTCGACGCCCGGAATGGGGGGCACGAAGGCCCGGGCGCCGGTCCCGATGAGCGCCTTGGCGAAACGGAGCTCGACGTCGCCCACGGCGATGGTCTCGGGGCTCGTGAAGCGTGCGCTCCCCAGGAAGACGTCGACGCCCTCGCCGCGCAGACGCTCGGCACCGTCGTGGTGTCCGATGCCGGCGCGGATCCGGCGCATGCGCTCCATGGCCTCTGAAAACGGCATGCCGATGTTGGCCGCGTGGAGGATGGCCTTGCTCGGCACGCAGCCGGTGTTCAGGCAGTCTCCGCCCAGCAGGTGGCGCTCGATCAGGGCGACCCTTCCGCCCAGTCCGGCGGCGCCGAGGGCCGCGACCAGGCCGGCGGGACCGCCGCCGATCACCACCAGGTTGTACCGATCGACGGGGGTCGGAGCGAGCCAGCCGGCCGGATGGACCTGGGAGACGAGCTCTCGGTTGTGGACGTCGTCGGGAAGCAGCTTGGGAGGACTCACGGCCCAGAGGATGCCAGTCGAGCCGAATCGTGACGGACTCGGTTCGGGCACGGTTCTTGCTCGTGTGGGCGCGTGCCCTCCGCCCGCCGCGCCATCGCTCTGCTCGTCCTCTCCGCTTGCTTCATCGGCCAGACAGCGCTCGTCTACTCGGACGACCCGGGCCCGACGCAGCTCGATGCGACCGCCACGCGCGGCGCCGAGGTGTGGCACGAACAGAACTGCCAGGCCTGCCACCAGCTGTACGGGTACGGCGGGTTCCTGGGCCCCGACCTGACGAACTTCGCCACCCGCGGCGACGAGGCGCGCCTGGGTGCGTGGCTCGCTGCGGGCCCCGGGGCGATGCCGGCGTTCGAGCTGCCACCCGATGATCAGGCCGCGCTCTGGGCGTGGCTCCAGGCCATCGACTCGACCGGGGTCGGGCAAGCCCGCGAGATGTCCTGGTGGGAATACCGATGAGGGGATTCGAGTACGCCCAGCGCACGCTGGTGCGCGGGGGCCTGGTCGCGCTGGGGGTCGTGCTGCTGATGGGGCTGGGGTCCGCGCTGTACGGCGTCACCGCGGTTCAACAGGTGGTCGAGCCGATGGGCATCGACCTGCGGACACCGCGCATCCTGCACACGACGTTCGCGTCGGCGTGGATCGTCCTGGTGGGCATGTCCGCGTGTGTGGGCTGGCTGGGCGAGCAAGGGCCGCTCGGCCGCGGCGAGAAGCTGGCGCTCGGAGGCGCGCTCACCCTGTTCGGTGCCGCCGGACTGGGGGTGCTGGCGACCGTCCCTCTCGGCCTGGTCTCGGGTCGGGAGTACCTGGGCTTCCACCCCCTGTTGGCCGTGCCCATCCTGCTCGGCTGGCTGCTGCTGGCCGGGGTGTTCTTCCGGCGAGCGCTGCCCGGGCTGTTCGGTCGACCCGTCTACGTCCTGATGTGGGCCGTGGGCTTCGTCTTCTTCGTCGTGACGTTCTGCGAGCAGTACGCCTGGCTCCTGCCCGAGGTCTTCAACGACCCCATCGTCGACCGCCGCCTGCAGTGGAAGGCGACCGGGACGCTGGTCGGAGCGGTGAACCTGTTCGTGTACGGAACGGCGCTGTACCTGGGCGAGAAGCTTGGGACCGACCCCGACGTGGCGCGTTCGCCGCGGGCGTTCGCGCTCTTCGCGCTGGGCCTGCTGAACAGCTTCACGAACTTCGCCCACCACACCTACCACCTGCCCCAGAGCCACACGGTCAAGTGGATCGCGTTCGTCGTCAGCATGTCCGAGGTGCTCGTGCTGTTCGTCGTCCTGCACGGCATCGTGAAGCAGCTCTCGTTGTCCGGTGGCGCCGCCCGGCTGCTGCTCGTGGCGAGCAAGTGGTGGACGGCCGCCATCATCGCCTCGGCGGTGCTGCTGTCGATCCCGCCACTGAACGCGCTGGTCCATGGCACCTGGGTGGTCCCGGGCCACGCGATGGGCGCGATGATCGGCATCGACAGCATGGTGCTGCTCGCGTTCGTGGCCTGGCGCCTGGGCGAGACATCACCGCTGCGGGCGCACATCCTGCTGCTGAACATCGCGCTGTTCGGGTTCGTCGCCTGGCTGCACATCGCCGGGCTCGCCGACGGGATGGCGCGGATCGACGCGGACCCGGCGGCCATCACGGCGTTCGCCTACCGCCCGGCGTGGCTGCGGACCTGGCTCTACCCGGTGCTCGCCGTGCTCGGAACGGGCACCGCGCTCGGACTCGCGGCGCTGTGGTGGCGCTGGATGCCGAAGGCCTGGAGCGGGCGGCTGTCCCCGGGTGAGCCGAGGAGCTGACTCACCGGAGCGTGTTGCTCTCGGTCTGCTCGAACGGCTCGCAGGTGGTGTCCTCGTCCCATGGTGTGACCGCGTCGGCGTGGCCCGGGCAGTCTCCGAGCGCCTCGTCCATCAGGGCGACGAGCCCGGCCAGATCGCCCGAGGCGACGATGTCCTCGACCTCCTGGACCGACTTCGTGGCCGGGTAGACGACCGCCGCGAAGACGCACATCTCACCGTCGGCCGTGCCGTCGACGACCAGCGTCCGGTCGGTGTCGTTCTCGAAGTGGCACGAGTAGTGGATGCCTTCACCGGCGGCGAGCTCGAAGGACCCGGGCTCGAAGTGGAGGATGGGCGGGACCTCCCAGTCCTTGTTCACGAAGAACGGCTCGTCGCTGACCGATTCGCCGTCGAAGTCGGACAGCGCCGCGCACTCGCCCCACTCGTGCGTGTGGGTGCTGACCAGCGCCACGCTGACGTCCCGGTCCATCGCACAGGTCCGGTGGACGACCTGGCGTGAGAACGGCTCGACCTCGATGTCGCCGATGGCGTCGAAGACGAGCGAGGCGACCTCGTCGACGGCGTCGGACTCGACCGTCTCGACGTTCAGCGCCGCGTTGATGCGCACGGGCGTGTCGGAGGGGTTCACGTAGTGGTGGCTGAAGATGTAGAGCGCCGGGACCATCAGGGGCGCGGCGACGCCTTCGGGCAGCGTGATCTGCTGGTTCTCGCGCTGGCTCGGGAAGACCGGGAAGGCCGACTCCATCACGCTCAGCTCCGAGCAGTCGTACTGGCCGACGGGCACGCCCAGCGCGTTCTCGGCGGCCCCCTCGCCGACGAACGGGTCGAGGAAGCTGAACTGGCCGATGAACACGTTCATGTGGTGGGTGTCCGGGCTGACCAGGGTCTCCAGCGTGTCCGTCCACAGGAGCGTCTCGCCGTCGTGCGGCTCCATGCGGACCACCGTGCAGATCTCACGCTCGGAGTAGGGCTCGACGACGAACGGCTCGGTCACGACCTGGTAGCCCGACACGGGGGGCTCGAGCGTGATGGTCAGGTCGAGCACGCCGTCGTCCTCGATGGACGTGGCGCAGGACAGGGCGAGGAGGAGCGTCATGCGCCCACTATAAAAGCGAGTACAGCTCGTATACTACTCGCATGTCTCCGCTGCCCATCACATCGCTCTTGAAGGTCCCTCGCCAGAAGCGCGCCGTCGAGATGGTCCATGCACTGCTCGATGCCGGCATCGTGGTGCTGGAGAGAGAGGGGATGCAGGGCTTCTCGACCAATCGCGTGGCCCAGGTCGCGGGCGCGTCGGTGGGCTCGCTCTACCAATACTTCGCCAACAAGGAGGCCCTGATCAGCGGCATCGTCGAGCGCGGCGTGCTGGCCGCCGAGGACCAGGTCCGGGACGTCATGCTGGTCGACGCCGGGCCCGAGGTGCTCGTCCGTGTGCTGCTGCGCGGGGTCATCGCCACGCTCACCCCGTTCCAGGTGCTGCTCGGCGAGCTCCTGTCCACGGCGCCCATGCTGAGCCGAGGCGGAATCATGGGCATCCTCGAGCCGCGGCTGATGGACGCGACGCGGGACTACCTGCTGGCGGTCTCCGACCGGTACCGGGTCGTGGGCGGTCCGGCGGCGCTCTACGCGATGGTGAGCGGCTCGACGTTCACGCTCTTGAAGTGGCTGGCCGAGCGTCCGCGCCACGTGCCCGAGGACGCCATCGTCGAGGCCCTGGCGACGCAGATGCTCGTCCATCTGGAGCCGGTGGGCTGAGAGCTCGGTTCGTGGCTGGGAGCCCCAGGTCTCACAACGGCCGAGTTGACGGCCGAGCCTCGAGCGAACGGAGAGCTCTCGTAGCGGCCGAGTTGGCAGTCAACCCCTGCGCAAACGGAGCTGCGGTCGCGATCAGCGGGGGCGCACGAGCTCCCGAGGCGGCCGTCGGCGAAACGTGACCTCGTCGGGCATGGTCACTCGGCTCGGGAATCCGGCAGGTGCGTGGGACTGCACCAGGCCCAGCGCGAGCTCCAGCGAACGATCCATCGCCGGGTCGATCCTCCGTCGGCCGCGGGCCACCGTGGAGTTGCTGAGCCCGAGCAGCTCCCGCGTCGCGTTGAAGCCCACGCCGCGGGCCTGCGCCAGCCGAACCGCCGACCCGCGCGCCCGTCCAGCGACCGGAGCTCGCGAGTGGAAGGGCAGGCCACACGTGACCACCCCGGCGGCCTCGATCAGTCGGCCGGGATCCGTGCCGAGCGCCGGCTCCCCTCCGAACAACCCGGTGAGCTCGTCCCTGGTCATGTGAGGAAGGTGCGCGCGAAGCCGCGATGCGCACCCCGTGCCGACCTGGCGGACCGACAACAGATCCAGCGCGTTCGTCGACTCGAGCAGCGGGTCGCCCACGATTCCGTGTCGTGCCGCCTGTCCCAGGACGTACGGCGTGAGGACGGCCAGGTGTTCCCGGCCGCGAACCGGTGTGATGTCCACCGGCCGGAAGCCCGGCCAGCGCCCCAGGACGATGGTGATGGCTGCCTCGACCGCCCGCGCGAAGACCCCGGGCTCCTTCCGCCCACACGCCAGGACGAAGTGGAGGTGGTCACCGGCGATCGCGAACAAGACGAGTCCGTAGCCGTCGCCGATGTCCAGGACGACGCGGGCCAGGCGGCGGACGGCGTGCAGCTCGGGCGCAAGGACGCTCGAGTCCGCGAGACGTGATGTGAGATGGAACGCCATCTTCGACCCCTCCCCAGGTGGTCCATTCACGTACCGCGCCCAAGGGGCCTGCGTAGACCCCCCCGGCTCGAGTTCTTCACCCCCTTGTCCCGGTCGTCAGTCCGCCCCGGCCCCGTCAGCACCCTCGACGTACCCCAGCGCCTCGAGCTGCGTCTGCAGGGCGTCCGTCATCTCCATGTCGTAGATCTTCTGCTCGCCGAGCAGCTTCTCCCGCAGCGCCCCCATGTCGTCGACCATCTCCTCGGCGGCGTCCTTGTTGTCCCAGTACAGGTTCTCGGCCTGTTCATGGTCCGAGGTCAGGTAGACCTCCTTCTTGCCCCGCTTCGAGATGCCGCGGGTGGTGCCGATGACCTCGTTCACGATGAGCGTCAGCTCGGGCGTGGTCCAGCGCACGCGGTGGTCGGGTCCGAAGTAGGTCTGCGTGAACGTGTGGGTCTCGCCGGTCTCGGTCTTCCCCTGGCGGATGACGTCCGCTCGGCTGTCGCCGTCGGTCGGGGCCGAGGCCCGGATGCTCGCCAGGTCGAGGAGCGTGGGCTTCAGGTCGACGTTCTCGGACAGGCCCGTGACCCGGACCCCTTCGGCGGCCTGCGGCCCGCTCACGATGAACGGAGTGCGCACGTTTCCGTCGTAGACGAAGCGCCCGTGCGCCTTCCCGGCCCACTTGGGAGAGTTCAGGCCCTCGCCGTGGTCCCCGGCGATCACCAGCGTCCGGTCCTCGCGTCCCATCGCCGCCAGCCCGTCGTCCAGGCGCTTCACCGCGGCGTCGAAGATGCGCACCGCGGCGTCGTACTGGTCGACGTTGGTGGGGTTCATCATCACGTCCATGCCGAAGCCGGTCGGCCGGCGGGTCTGGGCGGCCAGCGGCTTGTGCGTGTCGATGGTGACGAGCTGACCGTACAGATCGCCTTCGACCCCCGCGGCGAACTCGAGCCAGGCATCGACGAGCTCGTCGCCCTGGATCTTGCTGTGCTCCTCGCGCCAGAGCTTGTCCGGCTCGTGGTAGTGGTCGAAGCCCTGGGCGAACCCGAAGACGGCGTTGGCGTTCGGGTTCGCGGTGGCGCCGATGGTCGACCAGCCGGCCTCGGAGAAGGCCTCGGCGGTCGTCTGCCAGTCCCCGTGCAGGCCGCGTGTGGTGTTCATCGCGGGCGCCGGGTCGTCGATCCCGAGGGCCAGCGGGTAGCGGCCGGTGCTGATCGAGCCGACCGAGGGCCGGGTCCACGGAGCGTTCGAGAGGTGGTTCTCGAAGAGCACGCCGCCTTCGGCCAGTCCGTCCACGTACGGGCTGGTCTCGCGCTCGTTTCCATAGGCGCCGAGTCGGTCTGCGCGCAGCGTGCAGCCGACGACCACCACGACCGTCTTCGGGCCGGTGGACTCGGGCACCGGAACGGCGACGGGCTCGGACGAGCAGGCCAGGAGGGCGAACAGCACGCGGGCTCCTAACGCCGCAGGAGCCGGCTCACCGGTCCAGCTTCTTGCGGGCCTTGCTCCGCGCCTTCGAGAGCGCCGAGCCCATGCCATCTTCCGGCGGCTCGGGGGGCGGCTCCGAGGGGTCGTCGTCGGTCGGCTCGGGCTCGGTGGGACGCGCTCGCTTCTGGGGAAGCTCCGGTGTCGGCGTGTCAACCGCCGGTCGCGCGAAGCTGGCGATCACAGCGTCCAGGTTGCCCCACAGCCGCAGCCGTCGGCCGCCGATCTCCAGCAGCAGGAGGATCAACGCCAGCACCGCCAGCTCGCGGCTGACGACCCGTGCCGCCATGCCCTGGGACTCGCCCTCGAACAGGCCGTCCACCGGACCATCGACCCGGCCTCCCGAGACCGAGGCGACCTTCCGCAGCGAGCGTGCTCCGGCTCCGGCGTCACGCTGGTGACGGAACTCCGGCGAGTTCACCAGCGCCATCGGCGGCAAGGGCAGGGCGGCATCCCCGATGACAACGGTCCCGATGGTCACCCCCGCGGTCGAGAGCGGAACGGCCAGCTCGTACCGATCCTCGGCCACGCGGACGGGCTCCAGGATCCTCGGCGTCCCGTCCGGATCCACCAGGCGGACCTCGACGGCGGGTAGTTCGACGTCCTGGGTGGCCGAGAGCCGGACCACGGCCTCCTGACCGTCGACGCGGACGCCGGCGTACCAGTCGGTGGGCTCCTCGGTCGCGGCCATCCAGCGCGCGGTCGTGACGAACAGCTCGGAGAACCCGGGCCAGCCGACCAGAGACCGACCGTAGTCGCCCCCGACCTGGCCGGTGTACGCGGCCACCCGGCCGAGTCCGACCTGGTGGAACGCCAGCAGCGGCGCCTCGTTCTCGTCGGTCGTGACGAGCGCGTGTGACGCATCGGGCACGAGCCAGGTCAGGTTGTAGCCGGAGACCGGCGGGATGCCCGCGGCGCTGACCTCGCCGAGCCCCACGAGCCCGGACTGGGTCTTCACCGCCGTGGCGTCCTCGACGAAGGAGGCCTTCGCGGCGACGAGCGTGTCGGCGGCGAACAGGCGAGGCAGCTCCTCGGGCTTGGTCGTGAAGTAGATCTCGCCGCCACCGCGTCGGGCGACCTCGCGCAGGAACTCGGCGTCGGGGTCCTGCTCGGTCCCCAGCGCGATGACGCTGATGGTGGTGCCGTCGGCGAACAGCTCGTCGGCGAGCTTGTAGCAGCCCTCCTGCTGCTCGGAGTCGGCGGCATCACTGAATAGGATGATGTGCTTGTTCGGGTGGGTCGCCGAGCTGAGCTCGCGCTTGGCTGCGACCAGGGCGTTCTTGGTGTAGATGCCGCCGCCCATCGACTCGACGCGCGCGACCGTCGAGGCCAGCCCGCTCGCGTCCCGGACCGGCGTCAGCGGCAGCACGCGATGGGCCTCCGAGTCCACCGCCGTCACGGTCACCGCGTCGATGGGGGTCAAGAGCCGGATGGCCGCGCCCGCTCCGCTGTTGGCCAGGTCCATCTTCGTGACGCCGGGCTGGGCCTCCATCGACATCGAGCCGCTGCGGTCCATCACGATGGACAGGGCCAGTCCGATCTTCCGGTGCTCCTGGCGCAGCTCCATCGAGACCGGCAGCACCGGGTCCAGGGGCGACTCGTGGTACCCGCCGACGCCGAAGCTGGCTTTGCCGCCCGTCACGAGCAGGCCGCCGCCTCGGTTCTCGACGAAGTCTGCGAGCGCCTCCATGCCCTCCATGCCGACGCGCGAGGCGTCGACGTTCTCGAGCACCACGGCCCGGTAGCGGGTGAGCACGACGGTCGAGAGCGGCCGGGACTCGGGCGAGGCGACCTCGATGGCGAGCCCGCCCTGCTCCAGCGCCAGCGCCAACGTCGACGGCTGGCCGGTGTCGTTGACCACGAGGATGGGGCGAGGTCCAGACGCCAGGACAGCGCCCAGACCGGCGTCGTTGTCGGGCACGACGTCGTCGAAGCCCGTGAACGCCAGGGAGTACGCCCCGACCCCCGCTCGGTCGAGCCGGTCGCGGAACTGGACGCGGTTCATGCCGACCTCGAGCCGGCGCTCCCCCGAGGCCAGGACCTGGCCGTCCCGCGACAGGGTGTAGGGGAACGTGCCCGCGCGGTCCGCCTGGACCCAGGCCGTGAAGAGGAAGACCTCGCCGACGTGAACGCGGTCGGGCAGGTCGAGCTGGACGACGGACAGGTCCTCGCCGGCGGGTCGCTCGGCGCTGCGGACGTCGATCTCGATACCGCGAGCAGCAGCCCGGCGCGCCACCGCGGCCACGTCGCGACCGGTCTCCTCGCCGTCGCTGATGAGGAGGATGCGGCCACCCCGCTCCTCGGGGATGAGCTGCAGGGCCCGGTCGAGCCCCGCCGCCAGGTCGCTGCCGTCGGGGTCCACGACGCGCTCGAAGTCCGTGAAGACCCCTTGCTCAGACGGCGCGGCCTCGATGCGCGCCTCGCGTCCGACGACGACGATGCCGACGCGGTCTCCGTCGCCGCGGGTGTCCTCGACCAGCCCGATGAGCTCGCGGGCCGTCTTGCCGGCATCCTCGGGCATGGACCGGGATCGGTCGACCACCACGACGACGTCGCGTCCGGTCGTCGGCCGACGCAGGAACGGGGCCGCGACCGCCACGACCAGCGACAACAGCAGCGCGACCCGCAGGGCCTCGCCGAGGCGCCCTCGTCCGCGAGAGAACCACCACGCCAGGCCGGCCGGGATGAGCAGGAGCAGCAGCTCGGGGAAGAGGAGACCGGTCACGCCGACTCCCGCTTCCGGAGGACCCACATGTCGAGGCAGAACAGGCCCAGCGCCAGCAGCAGGAACAGGGTGTCGAGCCCCGAGAGCTCCGCGCGCACGGTGCCCGTCTCGACTTCGGCCACCCGCCGTCCGGAGGACCGACCGCGCAGGTCGCTCTCCGCGGGGTCGCCGAGCTGGACGCCGACGGTCGCGACCTCGACGCCGTCTCGGGCCAGCACGTGCAGCCCCGGCTCGTCCAGGCCGCCGAGGACCAGGTCGTCCTGGACCGGCAGCTCCTGGCCGTCGAGCGTCCAGACCCCCGGCTCGGGCGCGAACCAGGTGATCTCGCTGCCGACCGAGACGTTCGCCGTCTCGAGTCCGGGGAGCGTCGAGCGTCGCAGCTCGATGAGGTTCGACAGCAGGATGGGCCAGTCGGGCGAGCGGTGCAGCGTCGAGCTGTACGGGTCCAGGTCGATACGGAAGACCGTGCCGTCCTGGGTGAGCAGCGCGCGATCGCCGGCCGAGACCAGCGGCCGGCCCGCCGGGACCGTCTCACCGCGGGTCCAGATGACGCCGTCCAGTGTCACGCCCTCCGTGGCCGCATGTCCCCGGTCGACGATGAACGGGCCGAGCACGGTCACCTTCCGGTCGCCCTCGAACGAGAGCGCCCAGTCATCGCCTGGTCCGATGGTCAGATCCGCGCCCGACGGCACGACCCGGACGTCGCGGAACAGCTCGCCCAGCCGGTCTCCAGCGATGCCCATGTGGTCCGCGAGCTCGGCCTCGAGGGTGACGTCGACGTCGACCACGCGACGCGCGGCGGGAGCCAGCTCGACCCGGTCGTCCACGTCCAGGCCGTCATCGAGCTCGAGCTCCACCGTCACCGGTCCGGTCCCTTCCGGGAGCGTCCAGGTCCAGGTGTCCCGCCCGAGGATCGAGGCGATGACGGGCTCCTCGAAGAGCACGTCCTTGCCCGAGCGGACGAACAGCGTCGCGGGTGTGCGCACGCCGGCGAAGCTCGTGACCTCGACGAAGACCACGTCGCCTTTCGCTCCCGGCACGCGCGAGCTTCGCGTGATGCCCAGGTTGTCCGAGGCCTCGCCGAGCGCGACCAGGCCGACATCGGTGGGCCAGGACTCGGGCTCGAACCGGTCGGTCACCAGCGTGATGGCGCCGCCCTGGGCGAGCTCCGTCGCCAGGTCCATCGTGGGCCCGAGCTCGTGGTTCGCTCGGCCCGGCTCCCAGGCATCCAGCGCGGCCAGGGCCTCGGCCTCGAGAGCCGCCGGACCCGCCAGCAACATCGGGTCGGCGCCACTGACGATGACGGTCGCCCGGCCGCTGCGGGGCAGGCCCTGGAGGATGGAGCGTGCCTCGTCCCGCGCGGCGTCCTCGACGGCCGTCATCGAGGCCGAGCCGTCCAGCACGATGACCGCGTGGTCGCTGGATCCGATGCCGCAGCCGCGGATCCCGGCGATGGCCAGGCCGAGACAGATCGCCGCCAGGACCTCGAGCCAGAACGAGGCGCTTCGCAGCAGGGGCTCCCGGCGGCGGCCGGCCCGGCTCTTCTTGTCCTCGCCGTCCCACAGGAACGTCGCGCTCACGACCCGCGTCTGGTGGCGGCGTCGGAACAGGTGCAGCCCGACCACCGCCGGGACGGCGATGAGTGCGATCAGGCCGAGCGGATTGATGAACAAGAGGGTTCCTTATCGCCCACGACGATGCAGACGCCGCGCAGATACGTGGTCAGAACGCCTGAGTCGGTTCCACCTTTCGCCCCCCGAAGCGAACCGAGCCATCGGTCCGCGCCTGGAGGACATGCGAGGCGCCGAGCACGTGCAGCGCGGCCAGGGTCACGCTCGCCGAGGTGGTGTCCTCGTCGATCGTGCGTTGCCAGCCGTGGATCGGATCCTCGGCGCGCGCCCGGGCGAGGCCGACCAGCTCGGGCCCGGCAGGCACGACATGCCAGGAGCCCTGGACGAGCGCCTCGAGGCGGGCCCCGACTCGGAACTGGATGGTCCCCATCGTCGCGAGCGGAGGGCGCGGCGTGCAGTGGGGGAGGTGCAGGCGAAAGCGGCGGCCGCCGATGTCGACCTCCTCCTGGTCGTGCACCGGGTGCAGCAGGCCGTCCTGGTCCTCGCCCACCCAGCTCGATCCGCGGACGAACACGGTGAGCCGCTCGTGGTCCAGGGCCAGGAGCAGGACGTCGTTCACGCCGGGGACGGCGCGGCCACCATCCGCCGGGACCGCTTCGATGGGCGGCGCCCCGAGGCCCTCGACGCGCCAGACGTTCGAGACGTGTCCGAAGGCCAGGCGCATCCCGACCTCGAGGCTGGCGACCTCGGGCACGTCGAGCCGCGAGTCGTTGACGTACGTCCCGTTCCGACTGTCCAGGTCCTCGAGCGACCAGGTGCCGTCCTCCCAGCGGATGCGAGCGTGCTGACCACTGACCTCGCCTTGTTCGAGCCGGACGTCCGAGCGCATCGAGCGGCCGAGGACGGACACCGCCCGAAGGCTCTCGAGGCGTCCGTCGGAGAGTCGGCGCAGCGTGCCCATGTCGCGATGCTACGGCACGTGCCGCCGGGCTGCTCTCGCGGTTGTCCCGTCACGTGGCTGTCACAATCGGATACCGTGCGGTCTTGACCTGGATCACGACCCTCGGCAGTTGCGGTGTTGCGCTCGGCGTGGGCCTCCTCGTGGGTCTGGAGCGCGAGCGGGCGAGCACCAAGGACGACGCGGACTGGTTCGGCGGCATCCGGACGTTCGCGCTGGTGGCGCTCGCCGGGGCGCTGCTCGGGTTGGTCGGTCAGCTGGCCGGCGGCTGGCTCACGGCGGTGGGCATCGTGGTCGTGGTCGGTGTGCTCTTCGTCCCGGCGCTGTTCGAGGTCCACGTGCTGAAGCGCGCCGGCATCACGAGCGAGGTCAGCTGCACCCTGGTCCTGCTGCTCGGCGTCCTCTCGACGGTGCCGATCGGCGAGCTCGACCACGCGGACCGGTGGCGCCTGGCGCTGGGTGTGGGCGTCGTGGTCACGGGGCTCCTCACGCTGCGGAAGAAGCTCCACCGGCTGGCCGGACGCATCTCGCAGGAGGACCTCTACGCGACCGCCAAGCTCGCCATCCTCCTGCTCATCGTGCTGCCCATCCTGCCGGGCGTGGGGCTCGGTCCCGGCGAGCGGGTCAACCCGTTCAAGGTCGGCCTGCTCGTCTCGCTCATCGCGGGCATCGGGTTCGCTGGCTACCTCGCCGTGCGGATCCTGGGGGCGAGCCGCGGCCTGGCGCTCACCGGACTCCTGGGCGGCCTCGTCAGCAGCACCGCCGTGACGCTCAACTTCTCGGGTCGCGTGAAGGAACAGCCCGGCCTCGTGCACCTGGGCGCCCTGGGCATCGTCCTGGCGAGCTCGGTCATGGTGCCGCGGGTGCTGGTGCTGTCGTGGATCGTGAGCCCCGAGATGGTCGTGCCCGCGCTCATCCCCATCGGGGGCATGGGCCTCGTCGCGTTCGGCATGGCCGGCGTGCTGTACTGGCGCCATCGGCAGGGCCCGGACGAGAGCGTCGAGGTCGAGCTCGAGAACCCGTTCTCGATGAGGCAGGCGCTGAAGTTCGGCGCGATGTTCGTGGCGGTCCTGGTCGTGACGGGGCTGTTGACCGAGCGCTACGGCGACGGCGCCCTGTACGTGTCCGCGGCGCTGTCCGCGACCACCTCGGTCGATGCCATCACGCTGACCGTCGCCGAACTCCATCGCGAGGGGCTGGCCACCGAGACCGCCGTGCTGGCCCTCTGGATCGGCTGCATCTCCAACACCCTGGTCAAGATCGGCATGGCCTGGGCCATCGGCGGCTGGAGGCTGGGCTGGCGCCTGCTGGGCGTCTTCCTGCCGATGGTCCTCGTCGGCATCGCGGGGATCCTGCTGGCATGACGTTCGCTTCGGCCATCACCTCGCTCGCGGTTGCGCTCGGCGTGGGACTCCTCGTCGGCATGGAGCGGGAGCAGTCCCAGTCCGACCGCGAGAGCGAGGACCGTCGCTTCGGCGGCTTCCGGACGTTCCCGCTCATGGCGCTCGCGGGGGCTGTCGCCGGGCTGCTCGTCCCATCTCTCGGCTGGGTCATCCCTGCCGTTCTCCTGGTCGGGCTGGGCGGGGTCTTCACGACCCTGGTCGTCCTCGAGGTGGTCCACGACACGGGCCGGGGCATCACGACCGAGATCTCGGGCCTGGTCGTCTTCCTGCTCGGACTCGTCGCGGCGGCGCCGATCCCGGGGATGGAGGAGACGCTGCGGTGGGCGCTGGTCGCCGCGGTCGGCACCGTCGTGATGGGGCTCCTGACCTATCGGACCCCGCTGCGGGCCTTCGCGGGCAAGGTGCGCGGCCAGCAGCTTCGGCTCGTCGTGCAGGTGGGGGTGCTCGTGTTCGTGATCCTCCCGCTCCTGCGTTCCTGCGGATAGGGTAGGCCCATGCTGCTCTTCCTCTCCCTGGCCTGCACCCCGAAGGACGTCCTGAACACGCCGGGCGACAGCTCGGTCGAGGCCGACGCGGACACGGACGCCGACGCCGACACGGATGCGGACGCCGACGCGGACAGCGACGCCGACGCGGACAGCGACGCCGACTCGGATGCGGACAGCGACGCGGACGCCGACCCCCAGGTCGTGCGCTTCATCGCGATGGGCGACGCCGGCGAGGGCAACACCGACCAGTACCAGGTTGCTTCGGCCGTGAAGGACGTCTGCGACACGCACGGCTGCGACTTCGTGCTGTACCTGGGCGACAACTTCTACGACGACGGCGTGGACAGCGTCGACGACGACCAGTTCTACGAGAAGTTCGAGGCGCCGTACGCCGACCTGGACCTGCAGTTCAACGTGGTTCTGGGCAACCACGACTACGGCGAGCTGTCGATCTGGGACTACAAGATCGAGTACGAGATCGACTACTCCGACCACTCGGACAAGTGGAACCTGCCGGACCGCTGGTACACGTACAGCCAGGAACACGTCCAGTTCTACGCGCTCGACACGAACGAGATCATGATCTGGAACTCGGGCGACCAGCAGAGCTGGCTCTCGAGCGCGCTGTCCTCGTCGACCGCCGACTGGAAGATCGCGTACGGCCACCACCCGTACCGCAGCAACGGAAAGCACGGGAACGCCGGCGAGTACGAAGGCTACGAGTGGCTGCCCATCGCGAACGGGGCGACGGTCAAGGAGTTTATGGACGACCACCTGTGCAACCAGGTGGACATGTACCTGTGTGGCCACGACCACAACCGGCAGTGGGTCCAGGAAGACTGCGGCATGGAGCTCATCGTGAGCGGTGCGGGCGCCAAGACGACCGACCTCGAGGGCCGTGGCAACACGACCTACTTCGAGGACGACACCGTCGAGGGCTTCATGTACATCGTCATCGAGGACAACGAGCTGGTCGGCACGTTCTACGACATGTACGGGAACGTCGACTACACGCGGACGGTCACGAAGTAGGTCGCTCGCCGCGCCCGACTACCGGTCGTAGGCGCAGCGCACACCCAGGTTGTCGTCCCGCGTGTCCGGCCGCGTGAAGCTCCGTGAGGCCGCACGGGTGTTCTCGACCGTCGTGTTGAATGCTCCCCCCCGAATGGCTCGGAAGGTGCAGTCGCCCACCTCGTCCTCGACGCACTCGGCGTCCAGCACCGGGTCGACGTCGCCCAGCTCGCCGTAGCTGTCCTCGCCGTACCAGTCCTGGGTCCACTCCCAGGCGTTGCCGACGCTGTCGAGCAGGCCATAGCTGCTGAACACGCTCGGGAACGAGCCGACCTCGATGACCCCGTAGTTGCAGTAGCTGGCGGCGTACCGGTAGTTCGCGACCAGGCAGCTCGGGGGCTCGGCGCCCCAGGCCCACTCGGCTCCCTCGTCACCGCGGGCGGCCTTCTCCCACTCGGCCTCGGTGGGGAGTCGACCCCCGGCCCAGGCGCAGTAGTCGCTGGCCTCGTCCCAGGAGATGCAGGTGGCCGGCGTCCGCTCGGCGTTCTCGACCTCGGCTTCGCTCTCGCAGGCCGGATCCAGCTCGACGCAGCCGCCCTCGGACACGCAGCGGTTCCACTTGCTGACGGTGGCCTCCTGCTGGTCGATGGCGTAGGCGCCGAGCTCGACGTAGCGGGCGGGGCAGGCGTCCTCGATGTCCGGAGCCCCCATCCACGAGGTCCCGGCGGCGACCTCGCACACGCCCTCGGTGCAGTCCATCAGGTCGACCAGCTCGCCGCTCGGGAGTGGGGCGAGCGCGCAGTCCACCAGCTCCTCGGTCGCCGAGTCCATCACCTCGGGGGCACACGCCAGGAGCCAGATCATTCGGTCGGCGCCCAGGCGGCGGACGAGACCTCGAAGATCTTCAGCTGCGGCGCGATGTCGTCGAGCTGGAGCGCTCGGAGCACGTACGGCGGCAGGTTCCGGTACAGGAGCCGCACCCGGACCTCGCTGATCGAGCCGTCGTGGTCCTCGGGGAACTTCACGTGGTAGCGGAAGTTCTTGGTCTCCAGCGGCTCGAGGCTGTGCTTCTCGATCCAGTTCGCGTCGAACGGGAAGATGACCTCGACGGGCTGGTCCGGGTCGGATGTGGTCGACGGGCTGCCGGACTCGGTCCACTCGCGCGAGATGGCCATGTTCTTCGACTGGAAGTTCGTCAGCTGGAGGTCGAGGCTGACCTCGCCGCTCTGGACCTGGCTGCTGTGTGTGTCCCGCAGGTCGCCGAGCTCGTCCAGGTCGCCGCTGGTGAACACCACCTCGCCTGTGTCGTCGAGCACCTCGAGCTCGACCCAGAGCTGGCGCTCCGATGTGAACCCCGTCGGCACGCGGTGGCTGTCGATCAGGCTGGAGATCCCGACGTGGATGAAGGTGTTGTCGACCCCCTGGTCGTCCACCACCAGGCTGTTCAGTGTCACGGCGTTCTCGAGGAGCACCTGGATCTGCAGGTCGTACGCCGCGCGGGCCTCGACGCCCTCCTCTCCCGGGAAGGGGAAGCTCTCGAGCACCGAGTAGTCCGGGCCGACGAACGAGTGGTCGGAGAGCTCGCGGTCCGGGTAGGTCTCGCCCGACACGACGGCGATGGGGCCGACCTCGCGCGGGCTCACCCGGCCAGGGGTCGGGCTCATGTGGCAGTCCTGGCAGCGCTTGCCGGTGTCGTCGGCGGGCGAGCCGGTGTACTCGCTGAAGGCCTCCTCGATGTCCAGACCCGGCTCCATGAAGACGTCGTGGCAGGTGCCACAGAGCTCGGACGAGCGCGTCAGGTCCGAGGCCTCGACCATGTGCGCGCTGCTCGCGGCGTCGTCGAACGGACCCTGCTTGGCGCCACCCGGGGCCAGGACCAGGTTCGCGTTGCCCACCGGGCCGTCGTGGGCCACGGCCGTGTGGCAGACGTCGCAGCTGACGCCATGCAGGGAGATGTCGCTGCGCTCCTCGGCGGTGACCCAGCCCGGCTCGCCCTGCAGCTCACCGATGGGGCTGTGGCAGCGGGTGCAGAACGTCCCGACCTCGCCCGAGGTGTCCCGGTACGCCTTGGCCGCCATCGCGTCGAAGATGGGGCTCTGCGCGGCGTAGGCGTGCATCGACGTGCGCCACTGGGCGTAGTGCGTGGGGTGGCACTCGGCGCAGGCCTCGGGGCCCTCGAACAGGTCCACGTCGCCGGCGGCCGTCGAGTCCGCGAGCACGTCTGTCTCCGGCAGCGCGAGCTGGGGCCCGGGATCGACCTCGGTCTGGCAGGCCAGCAGGAGCCAGATCACGAGGGCTCCTCGACGACGAGTCGCTGGTCGGCGGCGACATCGTCCAGGACGACGGTCTCGCCGGACGGGAACCGGACCTCGAGGTCCGCGCTCTCGGCCGAGCCCAGGCCCAGGGTGATGAGCCGCTCGCTGCTGCTGTTCGTGCCTCCGCCCGCGCCCAGCCGGTGCACGGTGGTGCCCAGCTCGGTGGTGACGAGGACCTCGACGCCGATGCCATCACGGTTGCTGGTCACACCGACCGGGTCGACCTGGAGCCAGTGGTTGTCGCCGCCGTCGCTGAGCCAGACCTGAAGCCCGCCGAGCTCCTGGGCCAGCGGGTCCGACTGGCTGGGGTTGTGGCTCCGGTTGGCAATGACCAGGTCGGCATAGCCGTCGCCGTTCAGGTCCCCGGTCGCCACGCCGCGTCCGTCTGCGTAGCGGTTCCTGTCGTCCAGGTTGGCCACGCCGGACTCCCAGGTGACATCGCGCCAGCCCTCGCCCGCTTCGTTCAGCAGCAACGCGCCGGGGCCCGCGCCGTGGTCCTCGTCGTAGCAGACGTGCAGGGGCGGGCTGCAGTTGTTGCCTGTCCAGGCGACGTCCATCCAGCCGTCGGCGTTCGCGTCGAGCGCCACGACGCCCCAGCCCCACGGGTACCGGTCGAGCCCCGCCGCGTCCGGGTCGTACAGGTCGCCGGCCAGGAGGAATGGCGAGTCCACCGGCCAGTCGACTGGCTCGAGCAGGCCGTCGTCGGCGAGGAACAGGCGGTGCGCGTCGTGCAGGTACGTCTGGACCTCGACCCCCGCGTGGTTGTCGTACCCCGCCATCTGCGTCGAGTGGCCCTGGTTGGTCGCGTACATGTCCAGGTCGCCGTCGCGGTCGAAGTCGGCCACCGCCAGACCCATCCACAGGCCCACGCCGCTGTCGACCTGATCGGAGTCGCCCGTCGGTCGGCCGAGCGAGAAGTAGCCGTCCTCGGTCTGCATGTAGGCCTGGAGCTCGTAGCCGCCGTGCCCGCTGAGCACATCGTCGCGCCCATCGCCGTCCAGGTCGAAGACGGCCGAGGCGAACGTGGCCGTGTACTTCACATCCTGTTCGAGGTCGTGGTTCTCCAGCACGAGCCGGTCGAAGTTGCCCTCGCCGTCCCCGAGCAGGATGTAGTTCCGCGAGTCGACCTCGGACTTGAAGAGCACCCAGGGGGCCACGATGTCGGGGTCGAGGCCGTTGCTGACGATGAGGTCGAGCCAGCCGTCTCCGTCCCAGTCCGACAGCGTCATCGAGGTCGTGCACCAGCCCAGCGCGTCCGGCGTTTCGGTGTCCGTCACGCCCGGGAACACGGCCTCGCGGGTGTAGCTGCCGTCGCCGTTGCTGCGCAGAAGGGTCTTGCCTCCGTCGTTCAGCGAGGCGCCGCCGTCCCCGTAGCTGCCAGCGCTGCACTCGCGGCTCAGGATGAGGTCCGGGTCGCCGTCGTTGTCCACATCGCCCGAGACCACGGCGCCGTTCTCGTCCATCAGGTCGGTCCCGGCGCCCGAGGCCATGTCCACGAACTGGCCCCCACCGACGTTCCGGTACAGCGCGTCGGGGTGCGTCTCCCCGTTCGTCGCGTAGATGTCGAGCAGTCCGTCGCCGTCGTGGTCGAGCAGCGCCACTCCAGCCCACACGGCGTTGGCGTGCTCGAACGGCGGATCGAGCGTCGCGAGCGAATACGTCGGGGCCGGCTGGACTTCCGCTGGAGGGGCGGGGTCCTGGCATGCGAGCAGGAGGAGCATCATTTCACCCAGATGATAAGCAGTCGCCGCCCCGGAGATCACCATGTTCAGCCTACTCGCCTACAAGGTCGTCCACCTCGTCGGAATGTTCCTCGTCTACATGGCGCTCGGTGCCGCCATCTTCCACTCGGCCAACGGTGGAACCAAGGACAGCAACACCCAGCGCAAGCTCGTCGGCATCAGCCACGGCGTGGGCATGTTCATCATCCTGCTCGGCGGCTTCGGCATGCTCGCCCGCCTTGGCCTGACCGGTGGCTTCCCCGGGTGGATCTGGGCCAAGCTGGCCATCTGGGTCCTTCTCGGCGCATGCCTCGCGTTCGCGAACAAGCTGCCGAACCTGGCCAAGGGTCTCTGGTTCGCCATGCCCGTGATAGGGGGAGTGGCGGCTTACATCGCTCTGTATAGGCCGTTCTAGCCATCGTCAGGGGGTTTCAGTACTTCTCGTCCTCGCCCTCGCATGCAACCCCAAGGACGGGGAGCTCGACATCGCCGAGATCTGCGACGCGCTGGACAACGACTGCGACGACGAGATCGACGAGGGCGTGCTGCCCGCCTGGTTCATCGACGGCGACGGCGACGGGTACGGCGACCCCGGCACGGCCGTCTTCAACTGCGTCCAGCCGTCCAACTACATCCCGACCGGCGAGGACTGCGACAACACCGACTCGAGCGTCTCTCCCGAAGGCGTCGAGGTCTGCAACGAGACCGACGACGACTGCGACGGCGACGTCGACGAGGACGTCACGCCGAGCTGGTGGAGCGACGAGGACGAGGACGGGTACGGCGCGGGCGAGGCCATCCTGGCGTGCGATGCCCCCAGCGGGACCGTCGACAACGACTTCGACGACACCACCGACGCCGTGAACCCCGTGGCCGAGGACGGCTGCAACGGGATCGACGACGACTGCGATGGCGACGGCACCGACGACCTCCTGTTCTCGAGCGAGCACGCGACGGGCAACGGCGGGCAGTCAGGGGCGTTCTTCGTGATGCAGGGGCCGATCAGCGCGGCGTCCTACGACACCAGCTCGGTGATGGCGACCATCGAGGGACCGAGCAGCTACTCCTGGATGGACAGCTTCGCGGTGGGCGATCTGAGCGGCAACGGCGTCGACGACGTCGTGGTCGGCGCGCGTGGCTCGGACAGCTACGCCACGAACGCCGGCAGCGTCTATCTGTTCAACGCGGGCAGCTACTAGGTCCCGGCCTCCGGGTCCGCTCAGCCCTCGGTCGTGATCGACACGTCCTCGACGGCACACGGCGCCTTGCCGTGCTGCAGGACGATCTTCAGATCCGTCGATGTGCGGACCTCGTCCTCGACCGTCAGCAGCGCGGGCTGGATGCGCAGGTCGTCGTCGTCGGGCTCGCGGTCGGCGTCGAACGTGTCCAGGACCTCGCCGTCGACCACCAGCAGCAGCACGGGAGCCGGGCTGTCCTGGACCCGCTTCAGCGCATGCGGCTGGAGCTCGAGCTGCACGAACGGGTGGCCCATCATCCCCATCTGCAGCCAGCTGTTCACGACGTCGACGTCGGTCGCGAGCGGCTCGCCGCTGGGCGCATCGTCGATGGTCTCCGCCGCGTAGATCTCCAGCTCGCCGGTCCGCGTCAGCAACGCCGGAATCGCCGTGAGGTCGTCCTCGAGGCCGGGGAGCACGCCCGTCAGGACCGCATCCGAGCCCTCGACCGCGACGGCCAGGTCGCCGATCCCCACGTCGGTGGCTCGCTTCTCGACCAGCTGGGCCCACTCGTCGGGACACGAGCTGGTGATCCGGATCTCGGCGGTCTCGCCTGCGGCCGTTCCCCCGATCATCGAGGCCACACCGAGCAGGGCGAAGGCTCCACCGATGACGGCGGCCAGCATGACGGGGAAGCCCACGATCATGAGCCGGGCGTTGCGTTCATCCGGGCTGCGACTGCGCATGGGCGCGGACCTAACCCGCGCATTAGTCGGGCCCCAGAACAGGAGCTCGCATGGCCTACACCGTCACGCTCATCCCCGGGGACGGAATCGGCCCCGAGGTCACCGGGGCCACCCAGGAGGTCCTGCGCGCAGCGGGCGCCCCCATCGAGTGGGAGGTCGTCCACGCCGGCATGAAGGCGTTCGAGGAGACCGGCGAGCCCGTGCCCGCCGCCGTCCTGAAGAGCATCCGGAAGAACCGGGTCGGGCTCAAGGGGCCGCTCCAGACGCCCAAGGGCAAGGGCTTCCGCTCGGCGAACGTCACCATTCGCCAGGAGCTGCAGCTCTACACGGGCCTGCGCCCGGTGAAGACGCTCCCGGGGATCGAGACGCCGTACACCGACGTCGACCTGGTCGTCCTGCGCGAGAACACCGAGGACCTGTACGCCGGCATCGAGCACGAGGTCATGCCCGGCCACGTCATCAGCCTGAAGGTCAGCACCCGAGCGGCGGGCGAGCGCATCGCCAAGTGGGCGTTCGAGTACATGCGCTACAAGGGCCGCCGCAAGATCAGCTGCTGCGCGAAGCCGCACATCTCGCCGATGGCCGACGGCGCCTTCATCGACGCGTTCCAGGCTGTCGGTCAGGACTACCCGTTCATCGCCCAGGACATGCTGCCCATCGACAACCTCTCGATGGCGCTCGCGATGGACCCGATGCGGTTCGACGTGCTGCTGTTGCAGAACCTGTACGGCGACATCATCTCGGACCTGTGCGCCGGTCTGGTGGGCGGGCTCGGGGTCGTCCCCGGGGCCAACGTCGGCGACCGCATCGCCGTGTTCGAGGCCGTACACGGCACCGCACCGGACATCGAAGGCAAGGGCATCGCCAACCCGCTCGCGGTCCTGAGCAGCGGCGTGATGATGCTCGAGTTCATGGGCGAGCAGAAGATCGCCGACCGCGTGAACCAGGCCATCTGGCGTGTGCTCGAGGCCGGCAAGAAGACGACCGGGGACCTGGGCGGACCCGCCAACACCGCGGAGTTCACCGCCGCCATCATCGAGGAGCTGTGATGACCGAGCTTCCCACTGAGTTTCCTCCTGGCGCGCACGAGGTCACCCTCATGCCCGGCAGCTGGATCGGACCCGCCTGCACCGATGTCGTGCGCGAGCTCATCGCGGACGTCGGGGTGGACATCGTCTGGGACGTGTTCGAGGGCCCCGAGGCCGCCAGCGATGCGGCCATCGAGTCCGCGCGTCGCACCGGCGTCGTCCTGAAGAACCGCGTGCGAAGCAGCCGGACCGAGGGCCAGCTCCCGGTCAGCGTGCACCTTCGCAAGTCGCTGGGGCTCTGGGCCCAGCTCCGCCACGTGAAGAACCTGCCCGGTGTGCCCGCGCGGTTCTCCGGCGTCGACATCCTGGTCGTCCGTGAGACGAGCGAGGACATCTACAACGGCTTCGAGCACCAGACGGCGCCGGGCGTGTACGAGTCGGTCAAGCTGACGACGCGCGCCGGGTGCGAGCGCATCGCGGTGAAGGCCTTCGAGCTGGCTCGCGAGCAGGGCCGGAAGAAGGTCACCATCGTGCACAAGTCGAACATCATGAAGAAGTCCGATGGGCTCTTCCTGAAGACGGCGCAGGAGGTCGCGGCCCGCTACCCCGACGTCGCGTGCGACGAGGTCATCGTGGACGCGCTCTGCATGAAGCTGGTGCGCTGGCCGACCAGCTTCGATGTGCTGTTGTGCGGCAACCTGTTCGGCGACATCGTCAGCGACCTGGCGGCCGGGCTCGCCGGAGGGATCAGCGTCGGCGGCTCGGTGAACCAGGGCGACGACGTCATCATGTTCGAGAACCCTCACGGCAAGGCGCCCGAGCTCGTCGGTACGGGCAAGGCCAACCCCATCCCGATGCTGGTGATGGCGGTCGACCTGCTGCGGCACCTGGGCGAGGAGGCGGCGGCCGAGCGGCTCTCCGTCGCGTACCACGCGGCCCTCGAGGGCGGACTCAGCACGGTGGACATCGGCGGAGACGCAGGCCTGGTCGAGGTCCGCGAGGCGATCCGCTCGCACCTCTGACCGTGTGCCACGCGGCGCACGCGGCGCACACATCGCCGCTCAGTAGGACGAGATTCCAGGCACTTGAGTCTGGCACGCCGCCTGCATTGGTCCGGAGCAGGAGGCATCCATGCTCATGACCCTGTTGGCCTGTGGTGGCGGCTCGTCGGCCACCGTCGACTTCGACGGCACCACCCTCGAGATGAAGGCCAAGCGCGACCTCGAGTACAACAACGCGATCGAGTCGGTCTACATCATCTACCAGGGCGACGACGCCGAGCTGAGCTTCGACCTGGTCGGTGCGCCGAAGCACGGCGGCATCACCAACAACTGGTTCGAGATCAACATGTCGGACAGCGGGACGTACGAGGAGCTCGGGTTCGCCGTGGTCGCTCTCCGGCGAGATCGACGCCGAGGTCGGAGACGGGCGCGCCGTGACCGGTACGTTCTCCATGCAGGTGCCCGACTGCTCGACCACCATCTTCTCGCTGCGCTACTGCGGCGGGCTCATCCGCTCGACGGTGCACGGCGACTCGATGTTCCGGTTCGGCGGCATGCCGGCCGGCACGGCCGAGCTCAGCGACCAGATCTGGACCGGCGAGGTGCCTGAAGAAGGCCTGGCCGTGCCCTACGACGGGGGCACCATGACGGCGCCGAGCGGCCTGGTGCTCGAGTGCGAGGCCGGGCGCTTCCAGGAGACGACCTGGGGTGGGGACTACACGGTGCTCTGCCATGCCGACGGGGACCCGATCGAGGTGGATGGCTGCTCGTACGAGGACGGCGACGTCTTCGGCTCGCCCCACTGGTTCCTGTACGCGACGGCCGGCTCGACGGACTCGGAGTGCCCCGTGCAGATCGCGCAGCTCTACGGCGACTGGTCTGGACTCCAGGGCGATCCGCCCGAGGAATAGGCGCCCTCGGCAAGGCCCTAGTGGTCCCGGCGGTACTGCCGCTCGGCCTCGATGACCGACAGGAAGCGCTCGACGTCCTCGACGGGCAGCGTCTGTGCGGCCTCGTCCGTCTCGCCGACGAACGTCCTCATCGACCAGCTGGACATCGAGTCGATCCAGACCGGCTCGTAGTCCAGGTCCCACAGATAGACGCCCGGTCCACCGAACGCCGTTCGATGGCAGCAGGTGCAGGTGCAGTCCCGGATCTGCTCCTCGAGCCAGATGTAGTCGGGGTCCTCGAGCCGCGGGTCGTCCTCGACCTCGGGGTTGTACGAGCGGTTCACCGAGTAGGTCGGGTAGCGCCCGTCCTCCTCGACGACGGCCAGGCAGACCTCGTCGGTGAGCGCCTCGTCCCCGGGGCAGCTGCTGTGCTCGGGCAGATCCGGGTGCGCCGGCGCGGTGTCGTCCACCGGGACCTCGGACGCAGCACAGGCCAGTAGCATCAGCATGGTCCGATGGTAAGCCCCGAGCGGGGCGACCGCGACGGGTGATGTGGCCCAGTCGCGTAGACTTTTCGCCCATGCTCAGTTGGATCCTCCTCGCGGTCGCGATCGTAGGCAGCATCGTGCCCATCGTGGCCATCAGCATCATGCGGGGTCGCATCCGCGCCAAGATGGTCGAGGACGCGGTGCGCGAGGCGGAGACCAGCTCGGTCAAGAAGCCGGTGGCGCCCGCGCCCGCCGCTCGCGCCTCGTCGGTGGCGCCGGCCGCGGCGAGCGGAGCGGGCTTCGGTCGGGTGCACGTCGGCGTGTTCACCCAGCGGGACCCCGCGTTCTCCGAGCTCGCGTTCATGGAGTCCCTGGACGGGCTCTACCGCCGGGTGCAGGCGGACAAGCGAGCCGACCATCCCGCCACCGAGGGGGCCCTGGCCACGATGCGGGCCGGACGCTTCACGGACCGGGAGATCACCCAGGTGATCCCGGGCCGGCTGGACCTGAAGGGCGCGTACGGCGACGAGCTGTGGAGCAACGTCGAGGTGCTCTTCCAGAGCATCGTCGTCGAGGCCGAGGGGCCCACGCACCGGAAGGACCTGTGGCGGCTGCGCCGACGCCAGCACGGCCCGTGGGAGCTCGGCACCGTCAGCGAGTGGAATCGGTACGAGGCGATCCCCCAGCCGGAGACGCTGCCGTACGGCGACGTCGGCCCCGGCGTGCTGGCCGCCGTGGACCTCGACCGACAGTGGTCGGTGCTGGGCGCGGGGGTCGACCTGGGCCAGCTCCAACTCCGGGCCAACGATCTCTTGCGCTCGGTCCTGCGCGGCGTGGTCTTCCCCGGTCCGCTCGCCCGCTTCGCCGACGTGGACGCCTTCCTGCTCGCCCACCACGGCCGCGAGCGCACCGTCGACATCGAGCGCATCGAGGTCCGCAGCCCCATCCGCTGCTCCCGTGACGCCGAGAACGACCTGGTCGAGTTCCAGGCGCTCGTCTGGATGAGGTCCTGGCTGAGCCCGGTCGGCGAGCCGCTCGACGGACCGGTCGAGGCCGCGTGCACCGCCTGCGCCTTCACGATGGTTCGCGCTGGTGACGGCGAGAGCTGGACGGCCTATGACCTGCGCTGGACCGCGCCCTCGGAGTCTTGATGCTGCTTCTGGCCCTGGCCTGTACCAAGGACGAGCCGCTCGACAGCTCGGCGCCGTCCGAGTGCGGCCGACTGTCCGAGTACCCGGACACCGAGTTCGCCTACGAGCCCGTCGAGTGGCCCGAGGGGCGCTCGCTGTTCGGACCCGAGCCGCCCGATCAGGTGCACGACGCGCCGGACGAGTGGGCGACCTTCCTGGACGTTCACGGCCGCACCGACCCGGTCCCGGACATGGACTGGGAGGGGAAGGACGTGCTCCTGTGGGTCGGCGAGTACATCGCCTGCGACCGCCGGACGTACGACTGGCCCGAGAGCTTCGTCGTGGGCGAGAAGCGCACGGTGCTGGGCTTCTACGAGGGCGACGACTCCTGCGACTCGCTGGTCTGGCAGGAGGCCTGGGTCTTCATCGCCGACGAGGTCGATGACGCGCCCGACGGCGATGCGTGCGTCGAGCCCGAGGCGAGCCGTTAGGAGACCGCGGCGTCGGGCGCTAGCGCGGACTCGCTGTCGTCCGAGGCCGAAGGGTTCGGGTCGATGCACGCCTCGACATCCCAGCCCTGGTCGTAGTCCAGGAGGTAGCAGTCGACGGCGCCGGTCTTCGTGATTGCGACGCCGTCGCCCTCGTTGCTCCAGGACACGTTCGCCCGGATCTCGGCGGTGCCGGCGTCCTTGCGGGACTGGAACTGGCTGCAGCCGATGACCGTGCCGCCGTAGACGGCCTCGCTCTGGATGACGACCCCGTTCTGGGTGATTCAGCGCTGCGACAGGTCGCAGGCCTCGTCCTCGTTCAGGTTTCCGAAGATGCAGGCGTTCAGGAGGAGCAGGAGCATGGCTACGGCGTATCCCGCGTCTCCTCTCCGGTCTCACGCCCCCCGTTCAGATCCAGGTCCCGGTACTGCCGGTCCGGCGTACGCACGTCGTTCTCGTACAGCGCGACCTTGACCCGCTCGGTCACGTCGCTGGCGAAGGCCTTCTCGAACCGCGTGTCGAAGACGTACGCCTTGACCTTGATGACGGTGATGAACCGCTCGCCGAGGAACTGGTCGCTCACGAGCGTGCTCATCGGCTTGTCGAGGAAGATGTACCGGCTGGTGGCGGTGGCCTCCTCGATCAGGCGGCGGGCCTTGGTGAAGTCCTCGGCGGCCCCGATATAGAAGTCGATGACCACCATGCAGTCGAGCGCGCCGGCGTTGGCCGAGGCGCTGGCCTCGCTCAGGAACGCCGAGTTCGGGATGGTGACCAGGTTGTCGTCCAGCGTGACCATGCGGACCGAGCGCAGCCCGATCTCGGTGATCTCGCCGTAGAACCCGCCGAACGCCACGCGGTCGCCGACCTGGAACGGCTCGTCGATGAGCAGGATGACGCCGGCCATCAGGCTGGCCAGCAGGTCCTTGAACGCGAAGCCCACTGCCAGGCCGATGGTTCCGGCGACGGCGAGCAGCGCCTCGGATTCGAGCACCAGCACGCTGCTGGCGGTGATGGCGAACGTGATGACGTAGATGAAGAATCGGCTGAGCGCCGAGACCTTCTTCAGCAGCAGCCGGCGGCCCGGCAGGCGCTCGCCCAGGTCGTCGACGAAGCCCGTGAGGAGCCGGGCGCTGACGAGCCCGACGATGAGCACGACCGCGGCGAGCGGGACGTTCTCGAGATCGAGGAACTGGAGCAGGTTCTGGGGATTGGTCTCCATCAGCCCCTCCACTCCATCAGGTTCCGCTGGACCAGCGTGCGTGTGACCGTCGCCAGTTGGCGCGGCGCGATCTGCCAGTCGTCCATGTGACCGCGCTCGATGAGGCCCCGGCCGACCAGGACCTGGAGCGAGGAGCGCACGGTGGGCGCCGGCATGTTGTTCACGCGGGAGAGCTCTTCGGCGCTGAGGCCCTCTTGCATGCGCAGCGCGGCCAGCGTGAAGAGCTCGACCTCGCTCAGGCCTTCCTCGCGGGTCTCGCGGACCGCGCGTCCGAGCCGAACCGCGACGGTGCCCTCTTCGCCCAGGCTGAGCGACTCGGCCCAGAGCTGCAGCGCGACCATCGGGTTGCCGAGCGAGGCCTCGCCCAGGACCCGGTAGAACGCCCGCGTCGCCCGCTCGAGCTCGCCCTCGACGTCGCCGGACAGCGCGCCTCGGCGGACCAGGTGGCCGAAGTCGACGGTGTAGCCAGCGGCCTCGGTTCGGGCGCGCGTGAGCTGCGTGAGCTCGGCCTCGTTCAGGCCGCTGAGCTCGATGACGTCGCGGAACAGGTGCACCTTCACCAGGCGGTGCAGCCGGGACAGGTAGGCCCAGGCGGGCGCGTGGAAGACGACCACCCAGAAGTGTCGCGAGCTGGAGTGACCGATGACGTCCAGCAGCGCGTGCAGCCCGTCGAAGCCGCCGACCGTGCGCAGGAACGCGTAGTGCGCGCGGTCCAGGACGATGACGCTCGGCGGGCGCGTCTCGAGCTCGGCGATGAGCTCGTCGGGGGTCGAGCAGGGGGAGCAACCCAGGCTTCGGGCGAGCCACAGGCAGACGCCGGCTTCCGAGTCCAGTCGGTGGTCCATGGCGCAGCGCAACAGGCCCAGGCCCTCGCCCGCGACGGACTCGGTCAGGGCGCCGAGCCAGGTGCTGCGGCCGGCGCCCGTGTCCGCGATGAGCGCCAGCGAGCCCTGTCGGCCGTCGCGCTGCCAGCGGCGGAGCGAGGCCCAGAACGCCTCGTCGGCCTGGGGGCGCTCGATGTGCCAGGCGGCCTCGACCTTGGCGTCGAAGAGGCGGGCCAGGAGCTCGTCGGGGAGCGGCTCGGGCTCGGCGTCCTGGGACTCCTCCTTGTCGCCGAGTCGGTAGCGGTAGAACAGGTTCAGCAGGCGGCCGAGCGTGCCCTTCTCGCCGGCCTGGCCCTGGATGAAGTTCCAGGTCCCACCGAGGGTCAGCAGGACCAGGCTCACCAGCGCGCGCAGCCAGCCGGTGAGCGCCGGGTTGGCGGGCGCTCCGGTCAGCCAGGCGCGCAGGGCGTTGTCGTTACCGGCACGGGCGATGCGCTTGCGGAGCTCGGGCTCCCACAGATGCAGCAGGCGGATGACGAGCGCGACGAGCGCCAGCGCGAAGGCCCGCATGGCCAGCTCGTTCAGCGCGTCGACGCCCAACAGGTCGAGCAGGACCTCGCCGACGAACTGCCGGGCGATGGCCCACGTCGCCAGCCAGCGGGCCGTCTTGTCGCCCAGCTTCCAGGCGGCGTCGTTCAGGTAGGTGAATGCGGGTCGGCGCTCGGACCAGGGCGCGACGAGGAGCCGGTACAGGCCGCTGACCAGGCGGTACGCCGCGATCTGGCCGTACACCAGGCAGGCGAACGCCAGCTCGGGCGTCCGGTCGCCGATGAGCCGGATCATCACCCAGACGGACACGAGGTCGACCAACGCGGTGACGACAGGGGTCGCAGGCGCGATCAGTCGCGACAGCTCGGTCAGGCGGCGCTGGCGCTCTCGACGGGACGGGCCCGAGGCCCAGCGCGTGACGACGGCGGCCACGAGCAGGCCCGAGCGGCTCCGAAGGGCCCACCAGATCAGACCGACGAGCCCCAGCCCCACCAGGCCGCGGAGCATGCCCAGCACGCCGGTCAGCGTCGGGAAGATCCACAGCTCGGCCAGGCGATGCTTGGTGAGCGCCCAGACGTTGGGCACCAGGAGGCGGACCTCGGTCAGCGCCTCCTCGACCATCTTCTCCTCGGCGATCCAGACGGCTCGCGGGACCTCCTCCTTCAGGGCTCGGCGGGCGTCCTTGGCCTCGGCGAGCAGCGTCAGGATCTCGGCGGAGTGGGTCTCGGCCCGGTCCACGCGGCGGTCGACGTCGAAGACCTCGGCCTCGAGCGTCTGTTCGCGGCGCTCGAGCGCCTCGACGACCTGCTCGCTCGGCTCGTCGATGCGGCCCCGGTCTCCCTCCAGGAGCGCCTTGGCGCTGGAGATCTCGGCGTCGCGCTTCGTGGCCCAGTCGGCGGCGTTCAGCTCGTGCCGCACCGAGGCGACCTCGCGCAGGTCGGCGACCAGGCCATTGCTCTCCCGCCAGGCCTCGACCGCGGAGGGCTCGCGCCTCACGTCGAGCGGCGCCATGGCCTGGATCGACGCCAGCTCGGCCTGCAGATCGCTGACCAGCACCCGGAAGTCGGCCTCGCGGTCGTCGAAGAGCTGCTCCTCGGCCTCGACCTCGCCGCGGACGCGGTTGGCGACCTGGACCTCGTCGAACGTGGCCTTCACGACCTCGGCCACGGCCAGCTCGCGGGCGCCGGTGGCCTCGGCCAGCGCCTGCTCGGCGGCCTCGCGCTCGGCGTCGTCGTTCACCGCGTCCAGCACGGGGGTGTCGTCGAGCGCGGCGACCAGGATCTCGCGCTGGGCCAGAAGTGCGTCGCTCGTGCGCTGTTCCCGGTCGAGCCAGGCCGGCGGCCCGGTCAGGCCTGCGCGGGCCTCGATGCGCCCGAGCGAGATGTCGACGGCGTCCAGCTCGGTGGGCACCACCAGCGGCTGTTCGGTGAGCCAGGCGTCCGCTGCGTCGGTTCCGGTCAGCGACCAGCCCAGCACCAGCCGGGTCACGGCATCGGCCGCCAGGTCGGGGTCGTCGAGCCGGGCGATGTCGCGCTCGAGCCCGACCTCGATGCCGGGGACCGCCGCGGCCTGCATGGCGGTGCGCTGGAGGTCCACCAGCAGCTGCCGCTCCTCGTCGACATGCGCCAGGGCCAGGGCGCCGCTGCCGTCCTCCTCCCAGTCCGCTTCGATGAGCGCGCGCCGGTCGTCCAGCTCGGCCAGGAACGGCGCGAGGCCCTCATCGGTCAGGCTGGGGTGCGCCTCGTGGAACGCGCGGAGCGACAGCAGGAAGCGCCGCTCGATGCTGTCCGCGGTGTCCTCGCTCGTCAGCGCGGCCTCGCGCGCGACCTCCCACTTCCGGGTCTGTCGGCCCAGATCGGGGACCGGGCCGACCCGCTCGCCGGCTCGCGCTGCGCCCTCGGCGTCCAGGCGCGCGAGCTGTCCAGCGACCCAGGAAGGCGAGCCCCACGCGCCCTCGGACAGCGTCGGGAAGCCCTCGGCCAGGCCGCGCTCGCCGCGCAGAGCCTCGCTCCCCGCGGCGTGACGGGCCTCGGCCACAGCGCGCCGGTGCTGCCACCCAGGCAGATCGACCTGCTCCGCCAGGGCCTGGCGAACCCCATCCTCGGGGGTCTCCGCAAGGGACGGAGACGCGGTCAGCAGGAGCCACAGGAGCATCAGATCGCCGCAATGCTACCGTCTTCCGGGGTCGGGACGGCTCGCCCCGCTCTCTCTCGGAGTCCGCGATGTTCGAAGGCGGCGTCCGAGCGGTCCTCGCCATCGAGCTGCTGCACGTCGGCGAGACGCCGCTCACCGTCGGCACGCTGGGCCTGTCGCTCGGCGTCATCCTCATCGCGTGGTTCCTGTCCCGCTGGGCGCGGGTGGCGACCGAGCGCGCGTTCCACATGCGCGGCGTGACGGACCCTGGGCGCATCGGCGTCACCAAGCGGCTCATCCACTACGCCGTGCTGCTCATCGGCTTCTCCGTCGCGATGGAGACCGCGGGCATCGCCCTGTCCGGCCTGTTCGCGGCGGGCGCCATCTTCGCGGTCGGCGTCGGCTTCGCGATGCAGAACATCACGCAGAACTTCGTGTCCGGCGTGATCCTGCTGCTCGAGCGGTCCATCAAGCCCGGCGACGTCCTCGAGTTCGAGGGCGAGCCCGTGATGGTGAAGCACATGTTCATCCGGAGCACGGTGGTCCGGACGCTCGACGAGGTCGACATCGTCGTGCCGAACTCGATGCTCGTGCAGACGGCCGTGCGCAACCTGACGCTGACTCGGCGCACCCACCGCGTCCACGCTCGCGTCGGCGTGCACTACGACTCGGACATGGCCCAGGTGAAGGAGGTCCTGACGTACGCCGCGTCAGCGCTCCCCGGGCGCGACAAGGCGCGGCCGCCAGTCGTGTTCCTGAAGGACTTCGGGGACAGCTCGGTCGTCTGGGACGTGTTCGTCTGGACCGACGAGGTCTGGGGCGAGCAGCGCCTGCGGGCGGACCTGAACGAGGTCATCTGGTTCGCCCTGAAGGACGCGGACGTGGTCATCGCCTACCCCCAGATCGACGTGCACGTCATCGGAACGACGCCACCTCCGCCAGAGGCTTCCGACTGATGTCGGGAACCACGCACTCGGACCCCGGGTAGCCGACACCCAGCAGCAGGTACGCCCGCTCGCCCGACGGACGCTCGAGCACGTCCTTCAGGAACTTCATCGGCGACGGCGTGTGCGTGAGCGTCGCCAGGCCGGCGTCGTGGAGCGCCGCGATGAGCATCCCGGCGGCGATGCCGACGGACTCGGTCACGTAGTAGTTCTTGCCCTCGGGGCCGCGGTTCTGGGCGAAGATCGCGATGAGCCAGGGGCAGACGTCCAGGTACTCCTTGTTCGCGTCGGTCCCGAACGGCTCCAGCGCCTTCACCCACTCGGGCGGCATGCGTCCGGCGTAGTTCCGGGCCTCCTCCTCCTCGGCGGCCAGGCGGATCCGGTGCTTCAGGTTGGGGTCCTGCACCGCGACGAAGTGCCACGGCTGGCGGTGAGCGCCGCTCGGTGCGCTCGACGCGGTGCGGATGCAGTGCTCGATCGCGGCCCGCGGAACGGGGTCCGGCGAGAAGAAGCGCACCGTGCGACGCCTGTCCATGTGGGCATGGAAGCGCTCGGCCCGGGCGACCATCTCGTCCGGCGGGACCCGATCGGGCCGGTACGGGATGAATCCCTCCTGGGTGGACGACATAGACTCTCCCCATGTTCTTGAAGGTGCAACGGACCGACGCTGTGACCACGATCCTGCTGGATCGGCCGGGCAAGGCGCACGCCTACCACGAGAAGATGCTGCTGGCGCTCGAGACGAACCTCGACCGCCTGGACACGCCGGTGCTCGTCATCGGCTCGACGGGCGAGCGGGCGTTCTGTGGCGGCGCCGATCTGGACGTCGTGAAGGGGGTGGACCCGCTCTCGGCCCTGGATCTGTTGTCCCAGCGTGTCTTCGACCGCATCGCCCGGAGCCCCGTGATCTCGGTCGCGGCGGTCCAGGGTGCGGCGATCGGCGGTGGCTGCGAGCTGGCGCTGGCCTGTGACGTCCGCGTCGTGGGTCCGCGGGCTCGGTTCGCGCTGCCCGAGACCTCTCTCGGGTTCGTCCCGGCGGCGGGAGGCTGCACGCGGCTTCCCCGGCTGATCGGGACGGCTCGCGCCAAGCAGATGATCCTGTGCGGCTGGTCCATCGACGCCGACAAGGCGGTCAACTGGGGCCTCGCCGCCGAGAAGTCCGACGACCCGCTGGCCCGAGCCCAGGCCATCGCACACGGCCTGGCGGATCGGGACCCGGTCGCGCTGCGGCTGGCCAAGGCGCTGATCGACGGCGTGGACGGCCTGGGCGCCGAGCGCGTGACCGAGGCCCTGCTCTACCTGCGCAAGCGCGGTTAGATCCGCTTCATGCCGCGTCGCAAGTACCGCTTCACCCTGCTCCAGGCCCGGAACCCCGGGGACCGCGTGCGCCAGGAAGAGCGCGAGCAGTTCGCCGCGCGCATGCACATCACGCCGGCCCAGGTCCAGACGGTCTGCATGCTCGAAGACGACCTCTCCATCTCGCTCTTGAGCGAGACGGACATGCTGCTGGTCGGCGGCTCGGGCGAGTACAGCGTCCGCGACCAGCACGACGGCATCAAGCGCGCCAAGGACTTCCTCGCCGAGGTGGCCGACCGGGGGTTCCCGATGTTCGCGAGCTGCTTCGGCTTCCAGCTGCTGGTCGACGGGATGGGCGGCCGCGTCGAGAAGGACGAGGAGAACGCCGAGGTCGGCAGCTTCCACCTCGAGCTCACCGATGCCGGGCGCGAGGACCCCGTGTTCTCCTCGCTCGGCGGCAAGTTCGTCGGCCAGCTCGGGCACAAGGACCGGGCGATGGTGATGCCCGAGGGCGTCGACAACCTGGCGTTCTCGGAGCTCTGCCCGCACCAGGCGCTGCGGGTGCACGGCAAGCCCGTCTACGCCGCGCAGTTCCACCCGGAGCTGACCTGGCTCGACAACCGGGGCCGGTTCGAGCGGTACATGGACGACTACGGCCGGGTCTTCGGCTTGACCGAGGCCGAGCGGATGCTCAACGAGGACTTCTTCCCGAGCGAGGCCGCCAGCCGTCTGTTGGACACCTTCCTGAAGGTGCACTTCGAGTGAGTGGCTGTATTGCCGCGGGCTCCCCGCTGACAGTCCAGGCTGGTGTTCGAGCGTTCGAGCTGGGAGGCAACGCGGTCGATGCCTGCGTCGCCGCCAAGATCATGGCGGGTGTGGCCGAGCCCCTGCTGACCGGGCTCGGTGGAGCCGGCATCGCGATGGTCCGGCACCACCAGGACGTGCACGTCGTCGACTTCGTCACGGCCATGCCCGGGCTCGGGCGAGCGCCGGGGCAGGTGCCGGCGATGGACGAGGTCGTGCTCGACTTCGGGCCGACGACCCAGGCGTTCCACGTCGGGCCGTCGAGCGTCGCGGTCCCGGGCATGCCGTACGGCCTCTGGGAGCTGCACGAGCGGTTTGGTCGCGTCGACCTTCGCAAGCTCGTCGAGCCAGCGCTGCACGCCTGCGTCCACGGCGCGCCGGTCACCGCGGGGTTCGAAGAGGTCGGCGGGCTGCTCTTCAAGATCCAGGAGTGCAGCGACGAGACGCGGCGCCTCTTCGCGGGCCGCTCGGGACACCTGAAGGAAGGAGAGACCTTCCTGAACCCGGACCTCGCCGACGTCATCGAGGAGTTCTCGACCGATGGGCCCGACGTGTTCCGGTCGGGCGACGTCGGTCGGGCGATGGTGTCGGCCGTTGGCGAGGGGCTCCTCACCATCGAGGACCTGGCCGCCTACGATGTGCACCTGCGCGACCCGCTGACGGTCGGCTTCCAGGGCGCCGACGTCTACCTGCCGGGCACGCCGTCGACCGGCGGTCCCCAGATCGGGCTCGCGCTCGAGGCCCTTCCCGACGAGCTGGCGGCATGGCCTCGCATCGAGTCCACCATCGCGCTCGCCCAGGCGATGGACGCGGCCGAGCAGCGCATGGGCTCGGGCTTCACCACCCACGTCTCCTGCGTCGATCAGGAAGGCGGGACCTGCTCGATCACGTCCTCGCTCGGTGAGACGGCGGGTCGGCTGGCCGGACGGACGGGCCTGTTGATCAACAACTTCCTCGGCGAGGAGGACGTGAACCCACCGGGGACCGTGACGCCCGCCGGGGCCCGCATGCGCACGATGATGGCGCCCTCGCTCATCGTCGGCACGGACCGGGTGCTCACGATGGGCTCGGGCGGCTCGACCCGCATCCGCTCCGCGGTCCTGCACGCGATCGTCCGGCTGCTGGCACACGACGCCTCGCCCGAGGACGCGGCCAACGGTCCGCGCTGCCACATGGAGGGCGGGGTGCTGCGGACCGAGACCTACGGACGGCCTCTCGGGTACGCCCAGCAGGTCGCGGCGCGCTTCCCCAACCACGTGGCGTTCCCGGTCCCCAGCATGTTCTTCGGCGGGGTCCACATCGCAGGGTTGGTGGGCTCCACCTTCGTCGGGGCTGGCGACCGTCGGCGCTCCGGAAGCGTTGGCCTCTGCAATGCCGCAGTGACGGCGGGATAATCAAGCGATGCTCGACAACCGCCCTCGCATGCTCTCGGTCGGCACGGCCAACCCGCCTGACAGCTACAGCCAGGAAGACATCGTCTCCCGGTTCGAGGTACCGGACCCGCGGATCCGGTCGCTGTTCCGCTCGGCCCACATCCACAAGCGGCACCTGTACCTGCCCCCGGCGAACGCCGACGGAGCCCCCGACGAGTCCCAGGGCGAGCTCCTGGCCAAGCACCTGCGAGGTGCGCTGGAGATCGGTCCCCAGGCGGTCGAGCGCTGCCTCGAGCCGATGGGGATGACGGTCCAGGACATCGACTACCTGTGCTGCATCACCACCACCGGCTTCTTCGCGCCTGGCATGACCGCGCACCTGATGAAGCACATGGGTTTCCGCGAGGACTGCAGCCGCGCGGACATCGTCGGCATGGGCTGCAACGCCGGGCTGAACGGCCTGAACCCGGTCGTGTCCTGGGCGATGGCGAACCCCGGCAAGAACGCGCTGATGGTCTGCATCGAGATCTGCTCGGCGGCGTACGTCTACGACGGCACCTTCCGGACGGCGATCGTGAACTCGCTCTTCGGCGACGGCTCGGCGGCGGTGTTGGTGCGCTGCGACGCCAAGGACGACAAGCGCTTCGCCCCCACGGTGCTCGGCTTCAACTCGCAGATCGTGACCCCGGCCATCGGCGCCATGCGGTTCGACTGGGACGACGACCAGGGCAAGTTCAGCTTCTTCCTCGACCGGGACATCCCCTACGTCGTCGGGGCGTACGCGGAACGGCCCGTGGATCGGCTGCTGGAGACGCACGGGCTCAAGCGGCGCGACATCTCCCACTGGATCGTGCACAGCGGTGGCAAGAAGGTCATCGACGCGATCAAGTACAACATCGGCATCACCGAACACGACGTGCGCCACACGACGTCGGTGCTGCGGGACTTCGGAAACCTGTCCTCGGGCTCCTTCCTCTTCAGCTTCAAGCGGCTGCTGGACGAAGGCGTCGTGCGGCGCGGCGACTACGTCGTGCTCATGACCATGGGCCCGGGTTCGACCATCGAGACGGCGCTGGTGCGCTGGTAGGAGAGACCTTGGGCTACGAGACCCTCAACTTCACCGAGGCCGACGGCGTCGCGACCATCACGCTGTCGCGAGCCGGCGGCAACCGCATCTCGATGGGCATGGTCCGCGAGCTGACGGCGGTCTGCAATCACCTCGAGGACAGCTCGGACGCGCGCGTCGTGGTGTTCCGCGGCGCCAACGGCAGCTTCAGCGAGGGCATCGACTTCGAGGACTTCGACCCCAACGCCCCCATGGACATCCACGGGTTCAACAAGTGGGAGAAGTGCTGCACGCGCATCGAGCGCCTGCCCAAGGCGACCATCGCCCTGGTCGACGGGCCGGCGGTCGGCGGCGGCTTCCAGGTCGCGCTCGTCTGCGACCTGCGCATCTGCACCGCGCGCTCGAGCTTCTCGCTCCCGGAGACCCACCACGGCTTCCTGCCCGGCATGGCGACGTTCCGATTCGCCAAGTACGTCGGCCTCGGACACGCCAAGCGGCTGATGCTGACGGGCGAGTCGATGGGGGCCGAGCAGGCTCTCCAGTTGGGGGTGGTGGACCGCGTCGAGGACGACCTCGAGGCCGGGCTCGCCTGGGCCATCGAGGCGCTCGGACCGAACCACAGTGTGGCGGTCGAGCTCACGCGTCGGCTCCTGAACGAGTCGTTCCACACCGCGTACGAGAACGCCATCGGGCACTTCCTGGCGGCGCAGCACCGGGCGATCTCGCAGACGGCGTTCCTGGACACCCTGAAGGCGCACCACAAGAAGTCTTGAGCGCCTTCGACGTCGACCCGGCCGTGATGTCCCGCATCCGGCCGATGCAGTACACCGACGCCTCGGTCGTGGCGGGGATGCACCACGCCGCCATGGGCAACTCGCTCTGGTCCAAGCTGGGGGTGGCGTTCCTCACGGAGATCTACCGGGGCCTGGTCGAGGACGAGCGGTTCCTGGGCTTCGTCTACGTCGAGGACAACGTGATCCGCGGCTTCATCGCTGGCTCGACGGACGCCAGCGAGATGATGTCGGCCGTCATGAACAAGCGGTTCGTGCCGCTGGCGCTGACGGCGACGGCAGGGGTCGCGAAGAGGCCTGGCGTCATCCCGCTGCTGCTGAAGACCGCGACCTACTTCTCCGAGTCCGACGGTGACTTCCCCATCCCGGCCGAGTCGCTGTTCTGCAGCTTCGCGCCCGAGCTGCGCGGGAAGCGGGTGTCGGGCCACATCAACAAGGTGCTGTTCGACGACCTGGCCGCGCGAGGACACGGGCACGTGAAGATCACGACCGAGATCGACAACCCCGGCGCGAACAGGCAGCTGAAGTCCTGGGGCTTCGAGGACGCGAAGCGCTTCCGGTTCTACGGCAAGGACATGATCACGTACGTGCTGGACCTGAAGGCGTCGCCGCGGGTCGAGCCGCGGCTGAGTCATCCCACCGTCTAGTACCTCTACACAGGGGTTTTGGTCGAATGCCCGCCGCACACGAGGCAAGGCAATTCGCTCGCGGGTAGTGCCAAGCGAATGGTCCTGGCCTTGCCCGCGACCTTGGTGATGAGGCCCTTCTTCTCGAGCTGCTTCAC
>JAAESX010000048.1 GCA_024228935.1 Pseudomonadota bacterium | reverse complement strand
GCGAAGAGCGCCGACAGCACTTGCCTCCCTACGTCGCCTTCTACAACGACGAGAGGCCCCACCACAGCCTCGGAGCGTTACCTCCAAGATCGAGGCAACCCAGCCAGGTCAGCTGAACAACCTCTTGGGATCACACAGCTATCGCTCGCATCCAGCGTCACCGCTGCGCC
The DNA here is from genome assembly GCA_024228935.1 of Pseudomonadota bacterium. Taxonomy (GTDB): domain Bacteria; phylum Myxococcota_A; class UBA796; order UBA796; family CAJQPC01; genus JAAESX01. The sequence continues at coordinate 106,442 of JAAESX010000048.1, read as the reverse complement.
CCAGGCGCTCTCGGCGTCCACGAGCACGGCGGTCGGTGGAGCGTCCATCCCCACGGCGACCAGCACGTCGTCCTTGTCGGTGCTCGCTCCCGTCGCGGTCAGCCGCAGCTCATAGATGCCCTCGGTCATGGGCGTGAACCGCACCTCGGCGCCATCGGTCTCGAGCGCCAGGGTCTCCGGGCCATCGCGCTGCTCCCAGGCGAAGGCGTCCGCGACCGACGCGCTTCCGTCGAGCATGACCTCCTCACCGACCTCGACCCGGATGCTGGCGCCGGCCTCGGCGACCGTCGACTCACGCTCGCTACACATCGGCGGCTCGGGGGGCTCGCCGGTGTCCCCGGTGTCCTCGGGCGGGTCCGAGTCCTCGATCGCTGAGTCCTCGACCGCTGGAGGGTCGACGGGGGCCTCGTCCTTGTCGCCGCAAGCCAGGAACAGCCAGATCATCGCCACACCCAGAACCCGTCGGCGTCCAGTCCTACCAGATCGATGAGGCCGTCCCCATCGGTGTCGACGGCGAGCCCGTCGTCGCCGTCCACGACGAGGACGTCGCCAGCCTCGGCCACCTCGAGGTCACCGGACAGCGGCCCGTACAGGATGTAGACGTCCTCGCGGGTGTCGACGAGCAGGTCGTCGGTCCCATCCCCGTCCACGTCGGCCACGCGCGGACGCGACATCGTCTGGCCCTCGGCGTCGAGGTCGTAGTCGAAGTACGACATGCCGGTCGCCTTGCCGAGCGTCATCTCCAGCCCATCGCTCTTGGTGTGGACGAAGTCGTCGTACCCGTCCCCGGACCAGTCTCCGGCCACGTAGCCCGAGGCGGCCACGTCGTCGTGGGACTCGACGATCAGGTCGAGCTGACCGTCTCCGTCCACGTCGTCCACGGTCACCGCGTCGAGGTCGATGTCCAGGTCGTCGTCGATCCAGCCCGCGCTCGAGAGCCCGCCGGACGAGCCCGTGTGGAGCGCGACGTAGTAGCTGTCGTCCAGCAGGAGCAGGTCGTTGTAGCCGTCGCCGGAGACGTCCCCCGTCGCGACGCCGTCCGGGCCGTAGCAGGACGTCACGTCGGCCTGGGCGTCGTAGTCGGCAGACAGGTCCACCGTCCCGGTGACCGGACCGTGGAGGACCGAGACGACGGTGTCGTAGTAGGCGCCGCACATGCACTCCAGCGTGGCCACGGTCGCCAGGCCACTCAGAGGCCCCTGGTACAGCTCGTCCCCCAGCAGGACGGCGTCCGCGCCCGTGGCGTCGAGATCCCCCAGGAACGCCGCGGTGTCGACGGCGTACTCCACGCGGTCGGACGAGGTCCGAAAGACGCTGAACTCCGTGCCGGTGTTCGTCAGGACCGCCGCCCCGTCGTCGAGCTCGCCGGTCGCGACGACGCGTCCGTACTGGTCGGTCGTCGCCGAGCCGCCCAGGAGTGTCGTCCAGGTGGGGGTGGTATCCAGCGGGAGATCCGTCTCCACCACCTCGCCCAGCCAGCTCGAGGCGCGCCAGTTCCCGACCACGAGCCGGTCGTCCTCGACCGACACCGCCGTCGCCGCCTGGGTCGCGTCCCAGATCGCGGCCTGCTCGAGCGTGCCCTCCACCACGATGACGTCCGTCCACTCGCGATCGAGCACGCTCCCATCGGACGCGCTCACCACGGCCTTCAGCTCGTAGAGGCCACCCACGTCCGGCGTGAACGACGCGCAGACGCCGTCGTAGTCCGGCGCGGTCAGCGCCGACCCGCTGGGCGTCGAGTCGAAGACCCACCGGACGTCCAGGCTCGGGTCCGAGTCGATGCCGACCATGACCTCGCCGCCCAGCTCGACCAGCTGGCTGCCGACGTCGTACACGTCGTACGCCGTCACGCGCAGGACCAGCGTGTCGTCCGAGGTCCCGTCGTCCACCACCAGCCTCAGCTCGTACTCGCCCGTCTCGTCCGGCATGAACGTCAGCGTCTCGCTGTTGCGGTCCCCGAGCGCGGTGTTGTCGATCGCCGACCCCGTCGGGACCGAGACGACGCCCCAGGTGTAGGACAACGCGTCCCCGTCGTCATCGAAGCTGCCACTGGCGTCGAGAGTCACGTCCGCGTCGACCGCCGTGCCCTTTTCGCGGCCCCGGGCTGTCGGTGGGGTGTTCGTGCCGCCGACCGAGATCGTCACCTTGTCCCGATGGCTGTCGGAGTCCGTGGCCGTCAGGCGCAGCACGTAGTCGCCCTCGGTCGACGGCGTGAAGAACACGGTCCCGTCCGAGTGCGACGTCAGCGTGAGCGTCTCCGGTCCGTCGATCCGGGCCCACTCCAGCGTCGCTGCCGCATCGGAGCTTCGGCCCTTCAGCCGCACGCGGTTGTCGACATCGACGAGCCGACCGGGTCCCGCCATGGCGGCGAGCAGCGAGCCCGTGCCGCAGGGCACCGTCGCCACCCGTTGCGAGGAACGCCGCGTCGGGTCGAGGTCAGGGGAGGTCGAACAGGCGAGGAGGAACAGGCGAGGAGGAACAGGCCAGGAGGAACAGAAGCATGTCCTACTGGTCGGCCGGCGAGGGCCCATGTTGTAGGCATGTGAAACCGCTCTGCATCCGGGAACCCTGCCGACTGGAACCGGTCGACACCGGACATGCTCGTCTTCTCTCTCCTGTCCCTTCCCGCCACCGACGGCTTCGACCAGCCGGTCGGCCACCCCGACGCCGAGGGCTACTTCGACGCCCAGCCGTTCGGCGTGAACCACCACCTGGGCCAGGACTGGAACGGGAACGGGAACGAGGGGGGCCTACTCGAGCGACACGACGGGGTACCTCGATCCGGCCGTGTTCATCGCGACGCATCGTCCCGGTGACGAGGAACAGGCCCAGGCGTCCGTGGGTTACGACGAGTGGAATGCTTCTCCTCGTCTCCACGGCGCTGGCCCTCTCCCCTGACGAGGTGCTGGCAGAAGTCGACGCCCAGAAGGAACACCGTTCCGAGCGCGTCGCCCCGGCCCCGGCCATCCCCCGCACGGCGATGAAGACCGCGGCGACCGGCGAGCCCGTCGCCGGCGTGAACCTGCCCGAGGGCTACGACACCGCGCAGGGCTGGGGTGTCTGCGTCTGGGACGTCCCGATCGAGGCCGTCTGGAAGGCCGTGAACAACGAGGACGAGGCGTCCGACTACATGGCGCCGGAGCGCTCGGGCACGGTCGACGGCACGGCCCACCACTCGGACCGGGCCAGCTTCCAGTACGTCTCGGCCCCGCTCGTCACCGACCGGTGGTGGGTGACCCGCTGGACGTTCAACGAGGCGCTCTACGCGGCCAGCTCGCAGATGATCTGGGAGGTCTCGTTCGTCGACGACCTGGACCCCACGTTCATGGCCGGGACGACCTTCGAGCCCCTGCTCGAGGACAGCATGCCCATCGCCTGGGCGAAGGGCGGCTGGCTGCTCATCCCGCTCTCGGACGGCAGCACCTGGGTCGAGTACTTCAGCTGGGCGAACCCCGGCGGCTCGATCCCCAGCGGGCTGTTCTCGAAGTTCGCAGACAAGGAGGTCCTGGCGACCTTCGAGGCGGTCGAGGCCCGTGCGAAGTACCACGAGAAGAACGGGACGGACGGGTACGTCAAGCCCGACGGGACCGAGCTGGACTAGGAGCTGGCAGACCCGCCCTCAGGGCCAGGTCACCTCGACCACGTTGCTCCGCTCGTCCACCGACGACGTGCCCAGCCGCGCCAGGCTGCTCACCATGAAGTAGAGCGTCTCCCCGCTGCTCGGTCGCCACCCACTCTCCGCGTCGAAGGGCGACGTCTTGATGTGGTCGCCAGCGACCGACGACGAGTTCTTGCAGGTCTGACCCGGGCGCAGCCACTCCCACGTCGCCGCGTACCAGGTGCCGTCCTGGTGGATGAAGACCCAGGGGTTCCCCACGAGCTCGGTCCCATCGCCCAGCGGCTCGGACACGGGCCAGGCGTCGGCCTTGTCGTAGTCCATGCAGATCTGCCCACCGCTCACGCTGACGCTCGAGAGCGTCGCGGTCTCGGGCCAGTCCGAGATGTCTCCGTGCAGCCAGACCACCTCGTCCAGGTCCAGCGCGTCGTCCGGCGGATCGTCCGGCGGGTCGTCCGGCGGGTCGTCCTCGGGGTCGTCCTCGCAGCTCACGTCGACCGTCTTCTCGTCCGCGTCGCCGAACCAGTGGACCCCCTCGCGCACCATCCGCCAGTCCGAGGTGTACGCCCCGGCCTGCTCGGGCCCCTCGACGACGATGTTGAACACCCAGGTGTCACCAGGCGCGATCTCGGCGTAGTCCGGAAGCCGGATGCGCGTCGCCGAGGCGAGCGGGTCGTCGTCATCGACGGCGCCCAGGCGAATGCCGTCGGCCTCGGTCCACGTGGTCGAGCCGACGTTGGTCACCACGACCGTCATCGTCGTCACCAGGCCGCACCACATGTCCGGCAGGGTGATGTACTCGACCAGGGCGTCGTCGGGGTCACCCGGCCGGGCATCGGGCAGGCCCGTGTCGAGCCCGACCGCCTCCGGGTCCAGGGTCGACGACGACAGTGACGTGCAGGCGAGAAGCAGGAACATGCCCGCATCAGAAGCAAGGCACGTGCCAGCTCTCAGGCCCTGCGGCCTGGCCGGACTCAGGCCGATCGGGGCGACAACGCCGCCCCAGGTGCGACCTGTTTGCCCGCTTAGGAGTCGGCGGCCAGCAGCGTCACGCCGGTGGCCTCGAGCTGGTAGACGAAGCTCTTCCCGATCTCGGGCATGGCCTCGGGGTTCTCCGACTCGCTCTTCAGATGCTCGACGAACTCCGGGTCGACCTCGGTGCCCTTCACGATGCCCTCGACCTGCGTGATGCGGCCGGCACTGTCCTTGGCGATGGCGAACCCGTGGTCCTTCATCAGCACGCGCATGGATGCGGTCTCATCGGTCAGGACCATCCAGCAGCCCGCCTTCTGGCAGACCTCGGCGACGCGGCCCTCGACCCGGACGGTCTTGTCCATGTAGGGCGCGGGGTCGGCGAGCAGGTCCTTCGCGGCGAGGATCTCTTCCGTGCTGAAGGCGGTGCCGTAGTGGATCTCGGTGGCCGGCGCGTGGGCCATCGGGTCTTCAGCGGGGGCCTCGACGACCTCTTCCGCGGGAGCCTCGACGGGCGCCTCGGCGACAGTCTCGGGCTCGGATCCACAAGCGAGGATGAGGGACAGGAACATGGCTTCTCCTAGACGATGAGGTCCAGCCGACCGAGCATGAAGTCTCGGGCGACCACCATCCGATGCACCTCGTCGGGCCCATCGGCGATGCGAGCCGCTCGGGCGTGGCGGTACCACTCCGCGAACGGCAGGTCGTGCGAATAACCCAGCGAACCGTGGAACTGGATCGCGTCGTCCAGCACCTTGCAGATCGTGTTGGCCACGTGGTCCTTGCACATCGAGCTGTACGGCCGCGCCGGCTTGTCCTGCCCCTGGTGCAGCATCTGCGCGCAGTGCAGCGTCATCAGGTTGCCGGCGTGGATGTTCTTCGCGTTCTCGGCCAGCTTGAGCTGGACCATCTGGTGCCGTGCGAGCACCTTGCCGAAGCTCTCGCGGGTCGCCAGGTACTGCCGGCACATCTCCAGGATCCGAGAGGCCCAGCCGAGCCATCGCATGCAGTGGGTCAGCCGCGCTGGGACCAAGCGGCGCTGGGCGAGCGCAAAGCCCTCGCCGACGCTGCCCAGGATGGACTCGGGTCCGACCCGCACCCCATGGAACTTCAGCTCGGCCTCGCGATGGGCGAGCAGCGGCTCGGCCATGCAGGGGATGTCGCGGACGTACTCCACACCCGGGGCATGTCGGTCGACGGCGAACATCGTGCACCCGGTCCGCCGGTCGTCGCTCGTGCGAGCCATGACGATGAGGAACGAGGCTCGGCCAGCGCCGGTCGAGTACCACTTGTGACCGTCGATCACCCAGTGTTCCCCGTCCTGGACCGCCTTCGTGCGCAGGTTCGTCGGGTCGGCGCCGGCGCCCGGAGCAGGCTCCGTCATGCAGAACGCCGACGTGATCTCGGCGGCACACAGCGGCAGGAGCCACTTCTCCCGCACCTCGGGCGAGGCCGTCGTGCGGAGCAGGTCCATGTTCCCCTGGTCGGGGGCGTCGCAGTTGAAGACGGTCGCTCCGACGGGGCTCCGGCCCATCTCGCGGAACAGCCCGGCCATGCCGAAGAAGCCCAGCCCGAGTCCGCCCAGGTCCTTGGGCAGGTGCGGCGTCCACAGACCCGCAGCTCGCGCCTCGGCACGCAGCCCGTCGAGCGTCGCGCTCTCGTCCCGTCGGTCCTCCTCGACGATGGCCCGCTCGTTCGGGATGACCCGTTCGTCGACGAAGTGGCGTACTCGGCCGCGAAGGTCGGCCAGCTCAGGATCCAGGAGGAAGCTCATCCAACCGACTATCATCTCGGCATGCTCCTGCTCATGGCCTGCTTCCCCGAGGAACCCGCGATCGGGGTGACGCCGCCTTCCGAGCCGATCAAGCAGATCGCCGAGGCGCCCGCCCAGCCGACCGGGTCCACGTCGCCCGACCCGCTGGACGCGCCGGATCCGAGCGAGCTCGACATGACCCGGCCCGAGCCCTTCGCGGCTGGAGAGGGCACCGTCCCGGTCCCGGTCGAGGACCGACTGAGCGCCATCAAGCGCGCCTGTGTGCGCCTCGAGGACTGTGGCTGCAACGACGACCAGCCGTATGAGCGGTGCGTCTCCAGCGCGCATGGGACCACGCTCCCCGACACCGTCTACCGCTGCATCGCGAGCCGGCCCTGCGAGGCGCTGTGCGAGCCGAACGCACAAGGCACGGCGGACAAGGGCCTCACGGACTGCGTGAAGCCCTACATCGACAAGACCATCGCCAACAAGGGCACCGGTCTCAAGAAGCGAGCCGACAAGTGATCCTGCTCTTCCTGGCCTGCCGCCCCTCCCCCGAGGCCCCCGAGGCGATCGACGATCTGTCCCGCTACCTCGCGGCCAACGTGACGCATGAGGACGACGGCGTGGTCCTGGCTGGCCTGGCCCAGCTCGAGGCCCACCTGGCCGGCGTCGACATGGAGGGCAGCCTGGTCGACGAGCGCAGCTGGCTGCTGGGCCCGCTGACCGACACGGAGCTCGAGGGCCGGACGCACCCGGACCGAGACCTCGACGCCACCATCAACATCGGCATCGTCGGGGCCGAGGCCCACGATCTGGACGACCACCTGCCCTACATGATGTGGGCGGACCAGACGCCGCTGAACTCGGGCATCCAGTACTACACCCGCGAGTTCCCGGACACGGGCGACGGCGACTGCTTCGTCGACAAGTCCTGCCCGCAGATCCAGACGTTCAACCACGCGATCCGTGAGAACCACCTATACACCGTCTACTACGAGTCGCTGAAGGACTGGCGCCTGATCGACCTGGGTGACGACCGGCAGGCGGTGGTGGCGCTCGCCTGGTTCGAGGAGTCCTGGCCGACCACCGCGGGCAAGGACGCGCACCTGTGGCAGAGCTACGAGCTCGACGTCTGGCTCGAGCCCCAGGGCGAAGAGGGCGTCTGGCGCTACTACGTCGGGTGGTCCGAGAGCGACCTGAGCGAGGGCGAGGACGTCGTCGCCGGGTCGGTCCGGTCAGCGACCGAGACCCGCTACGAGACCGAGGAGAGCGCGGCCGCCGGAGAGCTCTGACCGAGCTCCGAGAGCACCCGAGCCAGGAGCTCATCCCCGCTGATGGGCTTGCGCAGCATGTTGGCCGGCTGCCCGCGCTGGCTCGCGCCGCTGACGAACACGATGGGAAGGCCCGGGTACAGCTTGGCGGCCTCGCGCCCCAGCCAGCCGCCGTCCTCGCCGGGCATGACCCAGTCCGAGATCATCAGGTCGATCCGCTCGCCGGAACCCAGGATCTCGAGCGCCTCGGCGGCGGACCCGGCCTCGAGCGCCACGAGTCCCTCGCGCTGCAGCATGCGGCGGTAGGCGCGACGGATGAGCGGCTCGTCGTCCACCAGGAGGATGACCGGCGCGACGACGGCCCCTTGGGTTGGGATGAATACGGTGACGGTCGTCCCTCGATCCAGCGTGCTCTCGATGGCCAGCCGGCCGTTCCAGCGCTGGACCAGCGCGTTGACGGTCGAGAGACCCAGCCCGGTCCCGCCGACCGCGGTCTTCGTCGAGAAGAACGGCTCTTTCGCCCGCTTGAGGGTCTCGGCGTCCATGCCCGTGCCGTTGTCGATGACGCGCAGCGCCAGGCCGGACGTGACCTGCTCGAGCTCCAGCCGGATCTTCCCGCCGAGGAGCAGGGCATCCCGCGCGTTCACCACCAGGTTCACGACCACCTGGTCCAGCTCGACGAGGTCCACAGCGACGGGCTGATCGGACTCGATCTCGAGCTCCAGGGTGACGTCCTGCGGAAGGACCCGAGCCACCAGGCCGACCGTTCGGCGCAAGCGCGCGGTCAGCGGCGTCAGCTGGGAGGTGCGCAGCTTGGAGCGAGACAGGTCCAGCATGGCCCCGACCAGCTCTCGCGACCGATCGGAGGCCGCCTGCAGGTCCGTGACCGCGTCCCGGCCGGACTCGGGGACCAGCCCGGAGAGCTCCAGGCCCGCGTAGTGGATGACGCTGAGCAGGTTGTTGAAGTCGTGGACCAGCCCCGTGCTGAGCTGGGCGGCCACCAGGCGACGCTCGCTCTGCATCATCGACTGCTCGATGTCCGAGATGTCTCGCGCACACGCGACGTGCAGCCGCCGGGCCCCGACCATCAGCTCGGAGATGTGGACCTGAGCGCGGTACTCGCTGCCGTCGGCCCGGGTGTGCGTACCCAACAACACCCCTTCCGCGATGGCGCGGCGGAGCGCGTCCGGCTCGCGGATGTCCCACCGCGCGAAGACGTCCCTCTTCATCCCGACCAGCTCGTCGTGACCGAGCTCCTGGTGCGCGGCGACGTTCGCCCAGACCACCTCTTCGGTCGCGGGGTCTACGATGACCGTGAAGTCCGGGATGTTGCCGAGCGCCTTGGCAGTCTGATCGATGGACTCGCGCGTCAGGAGCGCGTGCGCCGGCGCGACGGTCATCACCGCCGTCCAGCAGAGAGCGGTGGTGACCCCGGCCAGGACGGGCACCTCGACGCCGGAGAGCACCATCGGGTCGGGGTAGATCACCGCGTAGACCGCCAGCAGCAGGGCCGTGACGGCCCCCATGGCGTAGCCGCCGCGAGGGCAGCAGGCGATCGACGCGACCGCCGGGTAGGCCGGCACGGCGGCCAGGGGCAGCACCCAGAACGACCCGAAGATCACGGCGCCCATGCAGGGCATCGCCAGCAACGCGAGCATCAACGCCCCCGCCGAGGGTCGGATCAGCTCACGGCGCGCGAGCAGGTGCGACACGACCAGCCCGACCACGCCCGACAGCGCGATGGCGCCGAAGACCGGCCCGAGCACCGCCGCGGCGACCCCACCGATCAGGAGCGTCGCGACCCCAAGGAACACCGTCACGAACTGGAGCCCCACGTGACGTGGGACGGCCAGACCCTGGCGAGCCATCTTGGCGAGGGGTGTGATCATCCGGACTCCTATGGCCCAGTACACGCCAACCGACGTTGAAGGTGACTTCCAGCGTACTTACATCGCATCAAAACTCCTGTCCGAGGCGCAAGTAGAGCTGGGGACCGGCCAGCCCCACCCCCTGGGATGCGAACGGGACCCCGAGCGTTGCACCGACGGTCCAGGGGATCACGCCGAGTCCGTCGGTCGTCACCAGGACACCGGCCGTTCCCCCGAGGACCCAGGCGGTCCCGGACAGCTCGGGGTCGACCAGCTCGCCGTCGACGAGGGGGCTGGCTGCGCCGACGACACCGCCCTCGACACCGCCGGTGAGCTGCACCTCGTCCAGCCAGTAGAGCCACAGGAGCGGGATGGAGGCATTCCGGACCGGCCGCACCCGCAGCTCGCCCGACACCAGACCGCGCTGGTGCCCGAGCACCGACGAGGGCGGCAGCGAACGGAGCGCCGAGCTGCCCCCGAGCGAGAGCAGGCGGTGCTCGACGAAGCCCGTCGCGACGCCGCCCGAGAGCCGACCAGCGAACACCACACGGGGGTGCGGCGACGCCACGGTGAGGGCCGCTCCGGAGAGCCCGGTCCAGGTCCGCCCGGACTCCGGCACGCCCCCGAGCTCGACCGCAGCCGAGAGCGCGCTCCCAGACAGCGGGAAGGCACGCGACACGCGCGTGTCCCTCCTCCAGCTCAGCCCCGACGCGAGCGTGTACCGGCCCGCGGCCGTGGTGGCGAAGCCAGGTGAGAGCCAGGTGGTCGCAGACCAGGCCGTAAGCCGCTGCGTGCGTGTCCGGCGGTCCTTCAGCGGCCCGAAGAAACGGTGGTAGGCGACGTAGCCGGCGGCCAGATCCGTCTCTCCCGTCGAGGCCGCCAGCGTGAGGGCCGAGCGGGTGTCGTACTGCCGGCGGAGCTGGACCGTGGCGACCCCGACCAGGATCGACTGGGAGACGTTGATCGTGTCCGGGTAGACCGTCCCGACCGGCGTGATCCGCGCTGGCCAGCGGTCGAAAGCCCGGTCCGTCTGCAAGACGTGGTCGTCGGGGTCCAGGACGACCCGCCGCGGGGCCCCGTCCAGCGGGATGCGGGTGGTCTCCGTGCCGGGCGGCATCTCCCAGGCACGCGACTCGCCGTCGATCGTGTACCGCAGCACCTCGGGCGGGGCGTCCCGAGGCGCCAGCCGGGCGATACCGACCTGCCAGTCTCCCTCGATGCGCTCGACGGCCAGGCGGACGTCCTGCTCCGGGTACGGGACCCGCCAGCTCTCGAGGAAGGCCTCGTCCACGCCGATGGCGACACAGGCCGCTCCCAGGTCCTCGTCCAGCGCGTCGACGACGGCTCGTGCCGTCCCGGGGCCGTGCGCGTCGTCGAGCTTCGTCGCCAGGACCCGTCCGGTGATGCGCGGCTCGAACAGCTCGCGCACGTCGTCCTCGAGGGGGTCCCCCAGGTGGGTCTCGTCGAAGATCTCGGCGTGGAACGGCAGCGTGCCGCTGTAGATGACGTAGTCCACGATGGGCACGAATGCGCCCAGACGGATGAGCCGGCCGAGCTCTATCCGTTCGGCCTCCGCTCGCCAGGACGCGCCGTCGACAGCGGCCACGAGCTCGCTCGCCCAGTCGTCCTCGAGCGGCGCCCCGGCCTGGATGAGTCCAGCACCGACCGGCCCTCGATGGAAGCGGTGCAGCCACCGAGGCGTGCGGTAGGCCAGGTCGGAGACGAACAGCACGCCCTGACCCGGGCGGACCAGCCGTCGATGCATGGGAGCCTCGACCACCACCACCGGGCCGGCCTCGACCCCCTCGTGGGCCAGGACCAGCTCGGCGTCACGGCGCGGTCGGTGGGGACCGGTGTCCAGGACGACCAGCCCGTCGCCGAGATCCCGCAGGTTGCCGTCGAGCACCGCGATGCTCAAGCGCTCGGCCCGCCCCGACCAGACCAGCGTGCCCTCCCCCGCCGTGCCGTTCACCACCCCGACGGTCCCCTCGGGCAGGGTCAGCTCGACCTCCCAGTCGAGCACCGGCAGGCCCTCGACCTGGGGGTGCCAGCCGCCATTGGCCCAGAGCCCCCGGCCCCGGATCGCGCCGAGAGCGCCGTAGCGCCGGGGAAGGACCGTGGTGAACGCGCCGGCGTCGTCCCAGACCATCTCACCGTGGTCCGGAGCGCCCGGGTAGGTCCGGGCCAGCGTCAGGTCGTCCTGGGGCTGAGGCAGCAGCACGAGCGGATCGAGCCAGTCGCCCTCGGCCTCGAGCGTACCGGTGATCGTCCGCAGATCCGGCTGGACCTCGGCGACCAGTCGAGCGCCGTGGGCGAGACCCACGAAGAGCGCGATCAGAACGTGAAGCCCATCCCGACGTGGATCTCCGGCATGACCTGGGGGGTCCAGGTCGCGCCGAGCTTCATGTGGAACGTGCGGCTCACGATGCGCATGCCGCCATGGATCCGAGCCTTGCGCCACTGCGGGTCGGTCGCGTCATAGGCGTCGGTGTTCTTGAACCCGGAGACCGGCGTGATGCCCAGGTTCTGGGCCAGATCGGCGTCCAGCTTGGACTGGGCGTGGAGGATGACCTGCCCGGCGCCCGCGTAGGGAGCGAAGCTGGCCGAGTTGATGCCGAGCAGCGTGCCGAACGGCAGCGTGTACGAGAGCGTCCCGGACCAGTCCATGGCGCCGAGCTCGATCTGGTCGTTGCCGACGTAGCCGGCGTAGCCGATCTGGAAGGCGACATCGGGGGCCTGCTTGTAGCCCTCGAGCGGCGCGATGCGCCCGTATCCGCCGAAGATGGTCTGGCGGGAGAAGCCGACCCAGCCCAGGTTCGCGCCGACCTCGGCGGACAGCGGCAGCCCCTTCCGGACCATGACCCACGGGATCCACAGGCCATTGCTGGCGTCGCCGTCCTCGTTCACGCGGTCCCAGGGGGACAGCGAGCCGTCGACGCCCTTGTTGCTGTTGAACGCGAGCGTGCTGGCGATGCCGACCTCGAACCCGTTGACGCCGAGCGTCTCGGCCGGGTTCATCGGCTTGTTCGCGACCGCGACACCCAGCTCCTGGACGACCGTCTGGTAGTCGGCGAGGTTCTCGGTCGGGTCGACCACCGGGTTCTCGCCGCGGTGGGACAGGAGGGTGAGGTCGACGTCGTCGGCGGCCTCGGCGGTCGTCAGCGTGGCGAGCAGGGTCAGCATCGCCGGGAGTCTACCAGCTACTTCTGAGTGTGCTCGGCGCGGGCCTTCGCGATCTTCTCGGCGTCGAAGCCGCCGTCGTCCTCGTCGTCGATCCAGGCGTAGTCCACCTGCTGACCGTCGACCTCGGCGAACTTCGGGCGCCAGCCGGCCTTGCGCGTCCACAGGAACATGCCGCCCCAGAGCGTCGCCGCTTCGGCCGCGATGAACCCGAGCGCACCCGACAGCACGGCCTGCGCGACGCCGCCCAGCTGCTCGGACAGGAGCAGGGCCTGGAACGCCTCGCGAGCGCCCTCGCCCGCGATGGTCGGGGACAGCAGCGTGGCCAGGATCTGGATGGTCGAGCCGAACGTGATGGGCCAGAACTCCGCCGTCGTCACGCCGATGGCGAGCGCGGTGAAGAAGTAGACGGCGGCCGTCGTGAAGTGCGTGACGAACTTGCTGGCCAGGGCGAGCATGAGCAGGCCGACCTTGCCGCGGTAGGCGCCGACAGCGTTCGTGAACTGGTTCAGGATGCCCACGAGCTTCTTGAGCGGCCCGATGCCACCGAGGATGCGCTCGAACAACCGAGCGAACCACTGGATGATCGAGGGCCACACGAGGCCGACGACGACGACCGCGCTGACACCGCCGGCGACGGCAGCGATCGCGCCAGCCAGGAGGGGAGCCGACTCGGGCTGGCCCATCTTCGTCGTGACGTCGACGATGACCTGGTAGCCAAAGGGCATCGTGACGACCATGCCCAGGAAGAGCCCGGTGACGCCGATGAACTTCTCGAGGGCCTTGGCGGTGATGGCCCGCGGCCACTGCCCGGAGTACCGGCCGGCCTCGTACAGCGTGTAGCCGTCGAGCCCGAGCGTGCTCGGCAGGAACGTGCCGATGAACCGGCCGATCAGGAACGCCGTCATGATCTTCGACCAGAACGGGAACCGGATGCCCTGGCCCTTGAGCAGCAGGTGCCAGGCGAAGGCGCTGCTGATGACGCCGACGAACTTCACCGCCATGGCGATGCACGCGTAGAGGATGAACGTGCCCGTGTCGACCTGGTCGATGTAGAGCGCGATGGCCTCGTAGATCGGCGCGCGGACGCCCTCTTCGATGTCGATGGGGTGCCGCAGCAGCGCCATGATGCCGACGAGCGTGAACAGCACCTTGGCGGGCATGTCCAGCTTCTTGCGGACCTGGGCGTCGACCTTCTTCCGGCCGACCCAGAACGCGCCGAACGCACCGGCCAGCGCGATGATGGCGACCAGCCCCAGGGCCCCCTCCCAGGCCTTCCAGGAGACGACTCCGAAGAGGAGGAATGCGACAGCGATCAGCCCGTAGCCCACGGCGGCTCCAACGAATGGACCTCGGGTGCTAACCGCCGATGCGGGTCATGACCCCCTCGAACGCCTTGCCACCGTCGAGCAGCGCATCGTGGCCCTCGCGCTTGCCCAGGACCATCTCCCGAATGGCGGCCGCGATGTCCTCGTCCGTGGCGCCGTCCCGCATGCCCTCGGCGAGCGATGGCGTGCCGTCGTCGGAGAGACAGGTCCGCAGGAATCCGTCCGCGGACAGCCGCAGCCGATTGCAGGTCGAGCAGAACCGCTCCGACAGCGGGTTGATGAAGCCTACGCGAAGCCCGAAGCCGAGCCGGTGGTTCACCGCGGGGCCGTCGCCCTGCCAGGCGCCGTCGGGCTCGATGCCGTAGCGCTCGCCGAGCAGGTCGCGGATGGTCTCGCCCTTGACGCTCTTGTGCCAGCGCGCCTCGAACGGCATGTACTCGATGAAGCGGAGGACGAACGTCTCGGGCCGGGCGCCGAAGTGCTCGACCATCGGGATGATCTGGTCCTCGTTCACGCCCTTGAGCACGACCATGTTGAGCTTGATGGGGCCGATGCCAGCGTCGATCGCGGCGTCCATCCCACGCAGGACCCTGTCGAGGGTGCCGCCGCGCGTGATCTCGGCGAACTGGTCCGGATCGATGGAGTCGATCGAGACGTTCAGCCGCGTCAGGCCGGCCTCGGCGAGGCGGTCTGCACATCCCTCGAGGCGGTGCGCGTTCGTGGTCATCGCGATGTCGTCGATGCCCTCGATGCCCCCGATGCCCTCGACCAGCCGCTCGAGGTCCCGGCGGATGAGCGGCTCTCCCCCAGTCAAGCGCACCCGCCGGATGCCGAGCGAAGCGAAGACCGAGACCAGCCGCGTGATCTCCTCGTACGAGAGGAGGTCGTCCCGGCGCATCCAGTCCATGCCCTCGGCGGGCAGGCAGTACACGCAGCGGAAGTTGCAGCGGTCCGTGACGGACACGCGCAGGTAGGTGTGCGCCCGTCCGAAGCGATCGCGAAGCGCCGACGGGGAGCTCATCAGGAGACCGGGAGCGCTTCCGCCACCTTCGTGGCGAGCGAGCGAAAGACGGTGGCGACCGCGTCGGTGTCCAGCGCGGCCGGGCTGCCCCGGTCACCGCCCATTCGAATCGCCGCGTCGAGGGGGACCTCGGCCAGCACCTCGACCTCGAACTCGCGCGCCATGCGCTTGCCGCCGCCTTCGCCGAACGGGTGCATGCGCGTGCCGTCCGGGGCGTCCATCCAGGCCATGTTCTCGACCACGCCGAGCACCGGCACGTCGAGCTTCCGGAACATCTGCACTCCGCGACGGGCGTCAAGCAGCGCGACCTCCTGGGGCGTCGTCACGATGACCGATCCGGAGATGGGGACGTTCTGGATCATCGTCAGCTGGGCATCGCCCGTTCCCGGCGGCAAGTCGACGATCAGGTAGTCGACCGGGGCCCAGGCCACCTGCTGCAGGAACTGGCGGATGACGCCCATGACCATCGGACCGCGCCAGATGATGGGCTCGCCCGGGTCGGCGAGGAAGCCGATGGACATGCACTTCACGCCGTACGCCATCAGCGGGATGATCTTCTTCTGTTCGTTGGCGACGGGCTTGCCGTCGACGCTCATCATCAGCGGGAGCGACGGCCCGTAGATGTCGGCGTCGAGCAGGCCGACCAGGTAGCCCTGGGCCGCGAGACCGACGGCCAGGTTCACGGCGACCGTCGACTTGCCGACGCCGCCCTTGCCGCTGGCGACCGCGATGACGTGCTTCACGCCCGGGATGGCCTGGAGCTCGACGGCCCCGCCGTGGGCCTGCATCCCCGGCCCGCTCATGCCGCGGACCTTGTCCTCCTTCGGGCCGTGGCCGTGGTCATGGCCGTGATCGTGGCCATGGTCGGCCGCCGGCTTGGGGGCCGCAGAGCCTCGGCGGACGCCCTCGACCAGCACGTTGGGGATGACGTTCCCCTGCCAGCCGACGCCCTGCAGGTTCGACTCGAGCGCCTGGACGATGGCCGAGCGGTCCGCCCGGCTGTGGTCCTTGCTGAAGTTCAGGTCGAACCGCAGCGTGTTGCCCTCGATCGAGGCGTTCCCGATGAGCCCGGCCAGGAACACCGACCGGTTCGTGACCGGGTCGCGGACCTTCGTGGCGGCCGGCTCGAGCCAGCGGTTGGGATCCTGCTCCGACATCCTCGCCTCCAGGAGGCCCGACTAACCCGGTCGGGCGCCCCTCAGCGCTGGGACCAGCTCAACAACAGGGAAGCGAGCACCGCCTGCATGGAGCCTTCCGGCTTTCGACGCCGACCATCCCAGGAGTAGACCGACTCGCCCTCGCGTACGAACACCGTTGAGCCGTCGAGCGCGAGCAGGCGGCCCCGCTCCGGGTAGTCCTCGCCGGTGAGCTCCTCGCACGTGCGGCCGAGGCGACCCGAGCTGGGCAGGCGACCGCCGCCGTTCCGGCAGACGCCGACATCGGCCGGCTTGCGGTGGAGCGCGACGACCTCGCCGATCGGCTCTCCCGGCCCGATGAGCAGGACCTTGGAGGTGGGCCGGCGCAGATCCGGGAAGCCGTAGACGCCGTAGAGCTCGCCGTCGATGGTGGTCGTGCCGCGCTCGCCGGCGCCGTTCAGCACCTCGAGGACGGGGGCGGACTTCGCGATCGAGGGCGGGAGCTCGCTGCGACCCTTGCGATCCAGCGCGCCTCCCATCTCCGCCAGGGCCGCCAGCCACGGCAGCGCCTCGGTCGGGGGTGCCTGGGCCTCGATCGGGACGACGCTCACACCACCGGCCCGGGACTCGCTCGCGGTGGACCCGACCAGGTCGGCAAGCTCGGGCACGATCAGCTCCTCGAGCGCGACGCGACAGCACGACTCGTCGGCGGGGAGGAGGATGACGAGCACGCCATCGTTCCGTCCCGCGGCGGCACGCTGTCGGATGGCGGTCGAGCCGATCTCGCGGATGGCCAGCGCGGTGAACGCCGCAGAGAACCCAGGGACCGGGTCGAGGTCCCGCGCGATCGCGGCGAACGCCGGGTCGGGCTCGGGGTAGACAGGACCGCCGAGGACGACCAGGACCTGCGAGCGCTCGCGACCGTCCTGGGCCGCGGTGAGGACGGCCGCCGGGCTCTCCTCGACCTTCTGGATGCGGACGTCGTGGTCGCCGAGCAAGCGGGCGGCGGTCTCGTGCGAGCAGCCGCGGGTGACGAGTGTGATGTCGAGTCCCATCAGGCCGCGACGTCCACGATCGAGGTGTAGGAGAGCGGCTTCACGACCCTCTCGTACCGGTCTCCGCCGACCGGGAGGAACACCGCGCAGCTCTCGAGCTCGCCGCCATAGACGTGCACTGTGACGGCCGGTGTCGCGCCGGCGTTCTGGATCACGTGGTGCTCGACCGGCGGGATCAGCGAGCCGGCGGCGCCGACCCCCTGCTGGATCTCGCGGTGCGGCTCGAAGCGACAGGTGTCAGCGAGCTGGCCCACCAGGTCGTAGCTCGTGACCTTGATCTCGCCGTGGTAGACGCCCTCGACGCACCAGATGCCGTCGTGGTCGTGGATGGGGGTGGCCTGGCCGACTCCCCAGACCATCGCGACGATGCTGAACCGGCCCTGGGGGCAGCGGTAAAGGAGGTGTCGTGCGTACCCGACGTCCTGCTCCTTGGCGCAGGCGGGGAGCCACGTGTTGGCGCCCAGGCTGTCGACCAGGGTCGCCTTGACGGCCGCCACGGCGCATGGGATGTCCGCGCAGTCGCCGACCGCCTCGTCCAGTCGGTGGATGACGTCCTGCAGCGGGTTCATTCCGGGGCCTCCAGATCGGCGCGGCGGTTCACGTTCCGGAGCCACGCCGGGGACATCGTGACACGTCGCACCCCGTCCGCGAGCTTCGTCGCCGACCCGTTGCCGGCGAGCAGTTCGCGCGCCCGCTCCAGTCGCTCGGGGGCGTAGTGGGCCAGCAGCGGGTGGACCCGGTCCGTACAGGCGACGCCCTCGTCGGCCAGCAGGCGGAACGCCTCGGGAGGGACGAACGGGACATCGCAGGGCGAGAACACCCGGACCCCGTGCTCGAGCCCATGCACGACGCCGCGCAGGGGGTGTCGCTCGCCAGGAGGCTCGACCAGGCAGCGGAGACCCAGGTCCTCGAGCCGCCGGTCCTGGGCGATGACCACCACGTCCAGGCCGGCCGCGGTCATGGCGTTCGCCACGCGCAGGACCATGGGGATGCCGTCGACCTCGAACCGGGCCTTGTCGGTACCGAAGCGGCGCGAGACACCGCCGGCGAGCACCGCGGCTAGCACCCGTGGTCGACCTTCGGCGCGTGGTCCGGCCACCCGTAGTTCGCCGTGGCGCCGTCCAGGAAGCGCGGGTCGAGGACCTGGACGCGGATGCGCCCCCCTTCGACGGCGCCCGAGTCGGCCGGCACCAGCGACAGTCCATCGCACTCCGCCATCGAGGTGAGGACCCCGGAGCTCTGGCGGGAGACGGGCGTCGCGACGAAGCCGCCGTCCTCGAGCCGCAGCGTGACGCGGGCCAGCTCGGCGCGGCCCTTCTTCTTGCCGATGCGGCCCTCGAGGCGGGCCTCGACCACCGGGAGATGCGGCCGGGGGTCACCCAGCGTCTTGCGGATGACCGGGCGGACGAACTGATAGAAGTTCACCATGCAGGACACCGGGTTCCCGGGCAGTCCGAAGCAGGGCACGCCGCCGAAGCTCCCGAACGCCAGCGGCTTTCCGGGCTTCATCGCGACCTTCCAGAACTCGAGCGCGCCGTGGCTCTGGAAGAAGTCCTTCACGTGGTCGAAGTCGCCCATGCTGACGCCGCCAGTCGTGACGACCAGGTCCGCTCGGAGGCAGCGGGACAGCGCCGCGCGCAGACCCTCGGGGTCGTCCGGGGCGATGCCGCAGTGAATGGGCTCGGCTCCAGCCCGCTTCACGAGGCCCATCAGGGTCAGCGTGTTGCTGCTGTAGATCTGGCCGGCGTGGGCGGGCCAGCCGGGCTCGACGACCTCGTCTCCTGTGGAGAGGATGGCCACGCGAGGCCGCTGGGCGACCAGCACGCTCGGGAAGCCCAGCGACGAGATGAGCCCGACGGCAGCAGGGTCGAGCACGCGCCCGGGCTCGAGCACGGTGTCGCCCTGGGCGACGTCCCCACCGCACGGGCGCACGTTCTGGCCGGGCGTCGCGCCCCCAGAAGACGTCACCGCGAACGTCACCGGGTCACCGCCGTCGGTGTGCTCGATCATCACCACGGCGTCGGCGCCCGAGGGCATCGGGGCACCCGTCATGATGCGCGAGCAGGCCCCCGCCGTGACGGTCAGCGTCGGCACGGCCCCGGCGGGGATGGTCTCGAGGACCGGGAGCGCCACCGGGAGCTCAGCCAGATCCGAGGCGACGACCGCGAAGCCGTCCATGGCCGAGTTGTCCCAGGGCGGCACGTTCCGGGGGCTGACGATGGCCTCGGCGAGGACCCGGTCGTAGGCATCGACGAGCGGCACCCGCTCGGCGAGCACGGGCCGGACAGCGGACAGGACTCGGGACAGGGCGTCGTCGACGGAGAGCATCAGTCAGCCTGGATGCGGAGCTTCTGCCCCGGGTGGATGGTCGAGCCGGACAGGTCGTTCCAGCCCTTCAGCTCGCTGACGGAGCAGCCGTTGGCCTGGGCGATCCGGCCGAGGCTGTCGCCGGAGCGCACCACGTAGACCTTCCAGTCCTGCGAGGGGCCGTAGAGCTTCAGCACCTGGCCGACCTGGACCGAGCTGGCGTCCGAGATGCCGTTCCACTCCTGGACCTGGGCGGTCGAGACGCCGAAGTCGCGAGCGATGCTCGAGAGCGCGTCCCCCTTCCTCACCGTGTAGGAGAGCGGGGTCGTGGACTGGGGCTTGCCGCCCTCGATGGTCAGGCGCTGGCCGGCCTGTATGGTGTCGCTGTTCAGGCTGTTCCAGCCCTTGAGCTGGCTCACCGTCACGCCGTAGCGGGTCGAGATGGCGGACAGCGTCTCCCCACGAGTGACCGTGTGGACCGTGGTCGTCCGCGGAGCCTCGGCTTTGGCGACCAGCTCGGGCGCGATGCCCTTGAGGGGGATGACCAGCTCCATGCCGACGTAGATGCGGTTGGCGTTGGCGAGCCGGTTCACGTTCTCGATGTCGGCCGAGGTGACGCCGTACCGCTTGGCGATGCCGGACAGCGTCTCGCCGCGCGCGACCTGGTGGCGGCTGTAGCTGATGCGCTCGCTGGGCGGGATGGCCTCGAAGCAGGTCGCGAAGCCCTCGGCGCTCCCCTCGGGCAGGTGCACGAGCGTGGTGCCGTCCGGCGGCGTGGCTCCCCGCAGGAGCGCGGGGTTCAGCTCGGTGATCCGGGCCTCGGTCGTCTCGGCACAGTCCGCGATGATGTCCAGCGTCACGGCCCCGTGGACCTCGACCGACTGGTAGCGGAGCTCCGCGTGGGGCTCGACCTCGAAGCCGTAGCGCTCCGGGTGCTTGCCGATGATGGCGGCCGCCAGGACCTTGGGGACGTAGTTCCGGGTCTCCTCGGCCAGCGTCTCCTGCTGCGCGATGACCCAGAAATTCCGGGTGCCGTGCCGCTTGATGGCGCCGTTCACGCGCCCGGGCCCGGCGTTGTAGCTGGCCCACGCCAGGTACCAGTCGCCCTGCAGGTCGTACAGGTCGGACAGGTACTGGATGGCCGCGCGGGTGCTGGCCTCGGGGTCGGTGCGCTCGTCCGACCAGTAGTCGACACGCAGGCCGTAGGCGCGGGCGGTCGGCGCCATGAACTGCCACAGCCCGACGGCGCTCGCGAACGAGCGGGCCTGGTTGCTGAACCCGCTCTCGATCATCGAGACGTAGATCAGGTCGAGCGGCATGCCGGCTGCGGCCAGCTCGGCGTGGATCATCGGCCGGTAGGCGTGCTCGCGCTCGAGGTACTTCTGGAACCACTTGCGGCCGCGGCCAAGGAAGTAGTTCATCCACTTCTCGACCATCGGGTTCACGACGACGGGGATGTCGAAGTCCGCCGGCGCGACCAGGTCGAGGTGGAGCGGGTCGACCTCGAGGGTCCCGACGGGGTCGACGTAGAAGCGGGGGTCGGGCTCGCCGCCGAGCGCGCCCATGCCGCCGAACAGCTGCTCGTCGAAGCGCTCGTCCGCCAGGTCCTGGCTGGCTTCCTTCTCCTGATCGGAGAGGTGCACGCCCTTGTCGACCTGGAGCTCGTCCCACACCGAGGACGGCTCGGGCGGCGTGTCCGCCAGCGCCGGGTCCAGGAGCGAGAGTGTCAGCAGCGACAGGAACACGCGGGAGCACCCCGAGAGAACAGCGGCCGGTAACCGGATACCGGCTGGCATGGCACGCGTGGTGGTCGTCACCGACAACGAGGAGCTGCGGCTGACGATGCGCGAGTCGCTCGTCCGCAGCGGCCATGCGGTGCGCACGGCGGGCGACTGGGACGGGCTGGTCCGGGAGCTGTCCTCCCCCGCCTGCCGCCTGATGCTCGTGGACGGACGCCTCCCCGGCCTGCTGCCCGAGCCGCTCGCCGGGCTGGCCGCCAGCCTGTCGCACGCCCCCCAGGTCCGCACGATCCGGGCGCCGGCGCCGCCGCTCGTGGCCATCACCTCGGAGCGAATCCAGCTGCTCGCGAACCGCCTGGTCGGCCGCCTGGCGCGAGAAGACCGGCGCGAGCTCCGCCTGCTCGGCCTCGGTCGGGACACGTTCCGGGTGCTCGACATCGCGGGGGCCGCCGAGCTCCCGGTCCTCATCGTCGGCGAGCAGGGAACGGGCAAGAAGCGGGTCGCTCGCGCGCTCCACGCACGCTCGGGCAGCGGCGGTCCCCTGGTCGCCGTGTCCGCCGTCCCGGAAGGACCGGCCGGGACGCTGTACGTGCCCGAGGCCGGCCAGCGCGACCTGGAGTCGCTCGCCGAGGCTTGCCAGGAGACCGGCTGGCGTCTCTGCGCGGGCTCCCGGGTCCATCTCGCCCTGCCGACCTGGAGGCACGTCGCGCTCGCCCCGTTGCGGGCCCGCCCCGACGAGCTCCGCCGGCTCGTGAACCTGTACCTGGAGCGCTATCGGGCGCGGCTGGGCCTGCCGCGACGACGCTTCGACCGCGCGCTCTGGCGACTCGTCCGCGCCCATCGCTGGCCGGGCAACGCTCGCGAGCTCGAGGGCTTCGTGGTCCAGGCCCTGACGAGCACACGCGGCGACGTGGTCCGCGCGAGCGCCCTCCCGCCCCGCGTGCGGGCGCTGGTCGACCGGCCGGCGTCCGCGTCGCTTGTCGAGCACGCCGACAAGCTCCAGGACGTCGCCGAAGGGCAGCTGCAGGAGCTCGTCGATGGGCTGGAGCCGGGTTCCCCCGTTCATCGGGCCGTCACCGAGGCCACCGAGCGCGCGCTCATCAAGCTGACGCTGCGCCGCACGGGCGGCGACCAGAAGGCCGCGGCCGAGCTGCTGGGCGTGGCACGGAACACACTCCGCGCGAAGGCCATCCGCTTCGGCCTCATCGAGCCCAGGCCACGAGGGACGCGCCGATGATCCGTGGTCTCTACGGCATCGCCGACGCGGGGTTCGGCGACCCCGTCGCGCTCGCCCACGCGCTCGCCGCCGGGGGCGCCTGCGTGGTCCAGGTGCGCTGCAAGGACTGGCCGACCGACCGGGTCGCCGACGCCCTGCGCCGCATCCACATCGACGTGCCCCTGCTGGTGAACGACCACGTCGAGCTGGCTGGCCTCTGCGATGGCGTGCACCTGGGCCAGGACGACGGCCCGTTCCCCGCGGACGTGGGCCTGCGCGGTCGCTCGACCCACTCGCTGACACAGCTGGCCTCCGCCCTGGCCGAGGGCGTCGACTACGTCGGCTTCGGCCCGGTCTTCCCCACCGCGACGAAGGACGCTGGGCCCACGCAAGGGCTCGACGAGCTGTCCCGCATCGTCGCGGCCTCGTCGGTGCCGGTCGTCGCCATCGGCGGTATCCGATCGGACAACCTGGTTCGGGTCGCCAGGCGGGCTCAGGCCTGGGCGGTCATCTCGGCGATCTGCACCTCGGACGACGTCGAGGCGGCCGCCAGAGGGTTCACGAGCGCCTGAACCAGCGCCTTGGCCTTCAGGTCGCTCTCCTCGAGCTCGCGCGCCGGGATCGAGTCCGCGACCAGCCCGCACCCGACGTGCACGGTCGCGACGTCGTCGACCACGGTCGCCGTCCGGATGGCCACGGACAGCTCGGCGTCCCCGCCGTCGTCGAACCAGCCGATGGCGCCGGTGTAGACCCCGCGCGGCACGGGCTCGAGCTCGCGGATGCGGGCCATCGCCTGGACCTTCGGAGCGCCTGTGACCGAGCCCGGGGGGAACGCGGCGGCGATCGCGTCGAACGCGTCCCCGGCCAGCTCGCCCGACACCTCCTGCTCGGCGTGGAGGAGCGTCGGCAATGCGCGCAGCGTCCGAGGTCCCGCGACGACACTCCCAGGCACGCAGATCCGGCCCAGATCGTTCCGGACGAGGTCGACGATCATCGTCAGCTCGGCGCGCTCCTTGGGGTCCATCTCCAGATCCGCCTCGAGCCCGACGGGGCGCGTCCCCTTGATCGGACGGCTGACGACCCGGCCATCGCGGATCCGGAGGAACAACTCAGGCGAGCTCGACAGCACATGCCCCCCGGGCACCGCCAGGAACGCCCCCCAGGTCGCCGGACGCAGCCGGAGCCAGGCCAGGAGCGGGTCCCCGACGCCAGCGATGCGGAGCGCTCGCGCCAGGTTGACCTGGTAGTGGTCGCCCTCGGCGATCCAGCGCAGGACACGCTCGACCCCGGCGACGAACGCCGCCGGGTCCCCCACGTCCACCACCCGACCGGTGGCCCTGGATCGTGGGGGCGCGCCGGCTTCGGCCAGCGCCCGTCGCGCCCGAGAGCAGAAGCTCGGGGGCCCGCTCGTCGACCAGATCGTGCCGTCGTACCGGAGCGCGCCCTCGTAGCGACGGAGCCCGACGTCAGGCAGGAGCCTCGAGCCGCTGGGCTCCGGCATGCGCTCGACCTCGCGGCCGGCCTCGTAGCCCACGTAGCCGACGACCCCGCTCACGAACTCGCCGGACCGCCGGGTCGCCGGTCGCAGCAGCGCTCGACCCGCCTCGATCGAGTCGGCCGAGGCGGTCGCGCCCCACACGAAGAAGCCTCGCTCCCCGCGATCGATCCAGCACAGGTCCGGTTCGTCGCGGAGCGCCCAGGCCACCGCCTCGCAGTCCGGTGTCATGCCTCGCTCTATCCCGCGTGTGGGAAGATGACCGGCAAGCGAGGCGGCAGCTGGGAATGCGGGTCTTGATCGTCGATGACAACGTCGGGTTCGCCCGGTTGCTACGGGACCAGCTCCGGCCCGAGCGCATCGACGTGGCCGCGACCCCGGACCCGTCCGGCGCCCGGGCGAGCGCGCGCGCCAACCGTCCGGACGTGCTGGTCGTGAACGCCGAGCTGCCCGACGACGGCTGCGCCAAGGCGCTCGACGGAATCGCCGAGGTCCTGAAGAAGCCGGCCCACGTCCTGCTGGTCACCGAGCGGAGCCCGACCCACGAGGACGTGCAGGCGCTGGCCGAGCGCTACGGCGCGTCCCACGTCGCGCAGCAGCCCCTGCCCATGCTCGGCTTCGTCGACATCCTGGAGCGCGCGCTGAAGACGCCCGCGGGGCTGCAGCCGACAGACCGGGTGCCCGCCGGCGAGAAGCCCAAGGCCCCGTGGGAGCAGGACCCGAACTGGGGCCTGGAGCGCCCGCGGCCCCAGGTCCGGACGACCGTGCCCGTGCGGGGCGACCCCACGCTCACCCGCCCTCCCGCCCCAGCCGAGCGTGGCGACAAGCCCCGGCCGCTGGCGCCGTGGGAGAAGGACCCCGCCTGGGGAGCAGAAAAGGCGCCGCCGAAGCCGAAGCCGGCGCCGGCCACGACCACCTTCGCCGCCTCGTTCGCCCAGACCCCCGAGGAGCCGAGCGAGCCCCCTCGCCTGCTGAACGTCAGCATCCTCCGCAAGCTGACTCGAGTGTGGGCCCGGCGCCTGGCCGGAACGGTCACCGCGAAGGGACACCCCGGAAGCGCCGCGTTCGCCGACGGCGCGCCGAACGACGTCATGTCCGAGATCTTCGTGCAGGAGGCGCTCGAGTCCCGGCTCGAGCTCAAGTTCTCCGAGACACGCAGCGAGTCGAACAACCGCCGGCTCGCGTTCTCGAAGCTGCTGTGGCGCACCGCGATCGAACTCGCGGACCCCGACTTCATCCTTCGCCACGGCGACAAGGCCCTCGAGGACTGCGCATTCCCCGCGGCGCTCGAGGAGCTCCCGGTCCATCGCGACGTCAAGCGGCTGGCGGAGAGCGCCGACCCCTACCTGTCGGTCCACGCCCTGCTCGACGCCCTGAACTCGACGAACAGCGGGGTCGGCGAGCAGCTGTCGGCGCTGGAGAGGCTCGGACTGTTCAAGTTCGCCAGCGTCCGCAAGGCGAAGGCCTCGAAGAAGGCCAACTACCGACGCGCGCTCGAGACGGCGCCGATGCCGGATCTCGTCGAGGACCGGCGCGGTCGCCGCTCCGGGCGGGTTCGGGCCGGGGACGACGAGCGCGGGGGTCGGGTGCGCGCGCAAGAGCCGGTCGGGCCGCCGCCGAGCGCCGTGGATCACTCCCTGATGATCGAGCGCCTTCGCCGCGAGCGGGACCAGCTCGCTCGCGCCGACGCATGGATCGTGCTCGGCATCCCCCCGACCGAGGACCGCGGCCAGATCCGCTCGGCCGCGGACCGGATGCTGTACCGCTACCACGGCATCATGGACGACCCGGAGAACCCCGACGAAGCGCGGGAGATCGCCGAGGAGATCGCGGCGATGGTGGACGCCGCCATCAGGAACGCGAAGCCGATCGGCGAGGAGCCCGATCTGGTCGCGACCAAGGAAGAACAGGTCTTCGAGCAGGGTCGTCGCGGCGTCCGACTCAAGGACTGGGACATGGCCGTGAAGTGCTTCCGAACCGCACTCAAGGGCGACCTGAACAACGCCCGGTACATGGGCTGGCAGGGCTGGGCCCAGTGGCGCCTGGCCGAGCAGAAGACCGGCGCCGATCAGGCCCGACTGCGCGACGACGGGCTGGAGATGATGCGCCTGTCGGACTGCTTCGACACCAGCGACGACGACGTGCAGATGTTCCTGGCCCAGGCCGAGTTGGACTCCGGGATCCTGCCGCGAGCCAAGGGTCGAGCCGCACGGGTCAAGGAACGGACACCGATGCAGCCGGGCGTCGACATGCTGCTGCAGCAGATCCATCGCGCCATCGCGGCCCAGGAACGCCGCTAGGGCCAGACGACCTCGCGTCCTCTCAGCCCGGCGGCCGCTGATCGAAGTCGTCCTCGAAGTCCGGAGGCGGGATGTCGTCGTAGTCCGGCTCCGGCAGACCGATGGGGCCGCGATCCGGCATGTCGGCGGGCGGCGCCCGACGGTACTCCATCGGCTCGTCCAGGCGCTCGTCCTCGAAGTCGTCCTCGAACTCGTCCTCGAACTCGTCGTCTTCGTACTCGTCGTACTCGTCGTCCTCGTACTCGTCCTCGTCCGCACGCCCAGGCCGCTCGGCGCTCTCGGCGTTCATGCGGTCCCGCCGCTCGCGGATGCGGTCCTGGCGCGCCGTGCGGCGAGCCTCGGGGTCGTCGTCGATCGCCGGGGTCCGGCTGATCGTCGGCGTCCGTGTGACCGCCGCGGCCTTCGACGCGCCACGGTCCCAGCGCCAGCCCGGGCGCTCGAATGTGCCGGTGGTCGAGCCACGGTAGGCACCGTCTTCTGTCTTGCTCCGCTTGATGTCGGGCATGAGCCCCACCAGCGTCTCGAGCTTCTCGTCGTGGAGCGTGAGCTCGATGGCCAGGTTCAGCCGGCTGCGCTTGAAGGGCATCGCCAGGTCGATCCCGCCGGAGATGTCGGCGTCGAGCACATCCGAGCGGAGCGAGCCCGTGTCGACCTCGGCCACGCCGTCGTCGATGTCCAGGACCAGCTCGGCCTCGCTGAACACCATCGCCGGCAGGTCGAAGCCCATCGCGTTGGACCCCTCCTTGATCTCCAGGCCGGGGATCTCGAGGGTGACCTCGCCGTTGCTCTTCTTCACGTCGGAGCCGTCGAACAGCACGTCGACCAGCAGCTGGACGCGGCCTCCGACGTCGACGACCCACTCGTCACCCTCGAAGGGGTACCGGGACAGGTCGAGGTCCTCGGCGACCAGATCCACGTCCGAGACGGTCTCGTCGAGCTGGACCACGGTGCCGGACAGGTTGCCGTCGTAGAGGTCGGCATCGAGCACGACGCCCACGTCGGCGGAGATCGCCTTCGAGGCCATCGCCCGCGCGGAGACGGAGTCCGCTCGCAGCAGGAGCTCAGGCGGCTTGGTCTGCCCTCGGCGCGTGGTCGGCACCTCGTAGAGCGCGACGTCGTGGAGCGTCGCTCCGGTGACCCGCCAGGGCGAGACGTCCGACAGCTCGAGCAGCATGCCGCCGCGCGACTGGTCGTCGACCTCGTACACGAGCCGATCCCGGGCGGCCTCGCCGGGGAACGTCAGGTTCAGGCCCAGCAGGAAGAACATCAGCGCCCAGGCAATGCCCAGGACGGTGACGACGAGCTTCTGGATCATCCCTCCTCCGTCTGCAGCAGGCTGTAGGCCGCGACCTCGAGCCGCAGGTTCAGGAGCTTCTCGCCCTTCACCTTCACGACCTTGAAGTTCGCGTTGCTGACCCGCAGCGGGTAGCCCGTGCCCTCGATCTCGTAGAGGAAGTCGAGCGCCTGCTCGAGGCTGATCTTGCTGAGACTGACCGTGTGGTTCTTCTGCACCAGCGCTCCGAGCTCGACGACCGAGTTCTCCCGGACGGAGTCCAGTCGCTCCCGGATACCGGCCTTGCTCGCCGCTTGTTCCATGAACGCCGAGAGCGACGTGTCCTGGTGCTTCTGCAGCTCGGTCTCGATGTCGGCCAGCTGGGCGCTGCTGTCGGCGTAGTCGCCCTTGAGCGCCTCGACGTAGGCCAGGTCCTGGCGGCGCTGATCGAGCTCGAGTTCCATCGCGTCCAGCGAGCCAGAGATGAGCGAGAACCCACCACCCATGAGCGCCAGCAGGGCGAACCCGGCCAGGCCGATGAGGAGCTTCCGGTCACGCGCGGACATGCCGTCCAGGACGGCGTCGAACCGCGCGGTGACCCCTTCGATGCGTCGACGAATGGCGCTCATCCGTCCACCTCCTCTGCTTCTTCTTCTTCGAAGGGAATCGACAGGCTGAAGCTGATGCCATCGCCCAGCTTCTTCTCATCCGCCTTCTTGGCGGACTTGAACCGCGTGTTGTCCCGCAGGCCGGCCTCGATGCTGGCGGCGGCCTCGTACCCGGTGGTCTCGGCCTTCATCGAGACGCCGGTGTTGGAGATGGTCAGCTCCTTGACGTCGACCTTGGCCTCGTCGGCCTTGGGCAGCGCCTCGCTGATCTCCTTCAGGGTGACCAGCGTGGGCGGCTCACCCCCGACCGTCGCGCCCAGCGCGTCGACCTTCTCGACGACCTCGGTCGTCTTCTCGAGCATGATCGCGCGGGCCATCGTCGGGTCGTTGGCCTTGTCCTGGGACACGTCCGGGAAGGTCTCGAGCAGGGACGCGGCGATCTGCTCCTCGACCGCGCCGATCTCCGACTGGTACTGGACCGTCCGCAGCGCGAAGAGCCCCGTGCCGACGACGCAGAACATCAGCGCGGCGACGAGCCCGAAGCCCAGCGCGGTCCGCAGCATGGCGATGTCGCCCTTGTAGGCGAACTCGCCGTGGCGGAACTGGATCTCCTGGCCGCCCGTCATACCCGCGGCCCGCAGCGCGAGCGCATGGGCCAGGGCGAAGCGTCCGGCGTCGCCCAGGTCGTCGGCCTCGGGGGAGACGTCGACCCGGCGGACCGGCACACCCAGGTTGTCGGCGAGCAGCCCGGACAGACCCTCGAGCGAGGCCGTTCCACCCGTGAGCAGCACCTCGTCGATGCCGTGACCGAGCTCGTCCTCGGCCGCGATCAGCGTCGAGCGGAGCTGGGCGAACAGCGGACCGAGCGCCGCCTTGAGGACCGTGTCGACCCCCGCGGCGTCCTTCTGGCGGAGCATGCCCGGCTGGGTCTGCTCGTCCTCTTCCCACTCGGCGACGGCGAGCGGAGCTGACCCGAGCGAGGCCGCGTGCTTCTCGCCCTCGGCGTCGCGCCACTCCAGGCCCAGCTCGTCGACGAGCGCCTGAGTGAGCGCGCGACCGCCGACGGACAGCGTGCGGACGGTCAGGTGCTCGTTTCCGCGGGTGATGGCGACCAGCGTGCGGTCGTGACCGACGTCGACGATGGCCTGGACGCCGCCGTCCCGATCCGCGAACGTGCCGAGCACATCCGCATCGAGCACCACGTGCTTCGGGTCCACGCCGACTGCGGCCAGTCGACCGAGCAGCGCGCGGATGCCGTCCTTCGGCGCCAGGCCGCAGAGCACGCGGGCCCCATGCTCGTTCGGGTGGATGCGGTGGTCGAGGACGAAGTCGTCCAGGTCGAAGGGCACGTACCCTTCGAGCTCGAACGCCAGCGTCTTCTGGATCCGGTCGGCCGCAGCGAACGGCAGGCTCACGCTGCGGACCGAGACGTTCTGGCCGGGAGCGCCGATCGCATACGTGACCGTGTCCTCCAGGCCGAGCTCGCCGAGCAGGCCCGAGAGCGCCGCGATGGCGGCCTCACCGGGCTCTTCCTCGCCGTGCGCCAGGGCACGGACCCGGTAGTCCTTGAGCTGCACCTTCCCCAGGCGCCCCTCCATCACGGCCACCTTCACGGTGTGGGCGCCCAGATCGATTCCAACGAGTGTGGCCATCAGTCCACCCTCCAGTACTTGATGCGTCCGACCTTGCTGGAGCTGAAGTCCAGGACGACCGAGATGGTCGCCGTCGAGTTCCCGACCATTCCCGTGCTGTCCACGCGAAAGGTCTCCGATTCCATCTTGATCGCGTCCGACAGGCCATCCCGTAGCGGACTGTTAGCTCGCGTCTCGAGCCACTCCACGAACTCTTTCGGCTTCGTGAAGTCGACGATCATCGTCTGTTCCCGAAGAGACAGCAGGAACTGGTCTGCCTCGTCGTCGCTGATCTGACGCTCGACGTACGCCTTGAACAGGCCCTTGAGCATCTCGTCGCTGGCGGTGTTCACGTTGACCTTGCCAGGGCCGTAGATCGTGACCTCGTCACCGAACTTCTCGTAGATGTCGTCCTGCCAGCCGTTCACCAGTCGGATCTCGTCCTTGGTGTCGAACGGGGCGTTCTTGGCGAGGTACGGCGAGTCCAGCGAGTTGTAGAGGCTGTCCTCGTACCCACCGCGCCAGATGCGGTCGGTGTCGGTGTCGATCCAGTCGGCCAGGTCGGCGATGATCTCCCACCGCTCGATGTCCTTCTCGTAGAACCACTGGTCGTGTTCCTGGCCGCTCATCAGCCCGTAGAGCTGGATGGCGACCGGGTCTTCCTGGAGCGTCGCGAGCGTGCAGGTCCCATCGCAGGTCTTGCCCAGGAAGCGGATGTTGATCTTCCGGTCCTCGTCGCTGACCTCGGCGCTGAAGTCTCCCTCGAAGTCGAGGAAGCCCTTGTCGGCGAAGCGGCTCTCGGCGACCTCCTCTTCGGTCAGGCCCTCGGTCGCGAACTGCTCGAGCTCCTGGTCGTCGACGCTGCCGCCGCTCACGAAGAACATGCGGAGCAGGCCGGTGTTGATGGCCGGGACCATCTGCCACAGGCCCTCGCTGATGCCGAAGCTCGACGCCATCTCGCCGATGCTGCTGTCGCCCATCTGCTTGTTGGCCACGAGGATGAGGCGGTAGATCGAGACCCCGCTCATCGCCAGGTACTCGGCCGCGATGTCGTCCCGGGCGTGCGCCGACTTCAGGAACCGCACGCGGCTGGAGTACGCGATCTCGGTCACGAGCACGACCAGGAACACGAGCGTGGTGAGCACCATGAGCAAGGCGATGCCTCGCCGAGAGCCTCGGCCACGCTGGTTCGCGATGGGCTTGCGGAGTGCGCTCATCCGCCACCCCCCATCCCGCCGAAGGGCGAGGAGCGTCCGCTGGGGCTCGAGCTGCCACCGGTGGCGGCCCCGGAGTTCCCCGAGGTGCTGGCGTCGTCGTCGCTGATCTCGCCTTCGTCGTCCGTCTGCCCCAGGCCCAGGTCACAGCGCGCACGGCGGCCGTACTGGAGGATGACGGTCGTCGCGTAGCTGCGCTCGACCAGCTCCTCGTTCTCGTCGTCTTCCGGGTCGGGGCCCATCACGCCGAGCACGACCTGGGCGGCCCGCGGAAGGCGCTCCTCGTAGTCGGCCTCGGTGCTGTTCCACTCGTCGGTCCACTCGCACGTGGTCGGGTCGAGCCACCGCACGGTGAAGCGTCGGACGCCGTAGGCGAGCGGGTAGATGACGCCGTCCTGGGTCGGCTCGTGGTCGATGCGCGGGGCCTCGCGGTGCATCAGCACGTAGGCCCCGTCCATGTTCGGGTCGTCCTCGGCCCAGATGGTGATCTCGGTCTGGTCGGCCTCGCGGCTGTCCCGGTAGAGCCGGTGGTGCGACAGGGTCGCGAACCACAGGTTGTCGATCGGGTTCTCGTCCGTGGCGATGAAGATGGTCCGGTAGCTGTTCGGGACCGTCTTGTTGAACGACAGGTACGCCAGCTGGAGCTCGCGCGTGATGGTGTCGAGCGCGACCCGGACGGACTGCTGGTGGTCGTCGTTGTCGGCCAGGATCTCGCGCGCCTGGAGCGTGTTCGACAGCGTGCTCGCGGTCAGCACGCCGATGATGGACAGCACGAACAGCGCCACCATCACCTCGACCAGCGTCATTCCCTGGCGCATCACGACCCCGACACCGCGGCCGGGACGACCTGGCCGCTGGGGTTCACGACGTGCGTGACCAGCTCGATGATGTCGCCGTCTTCCTCGGCGTCGTCGAGGTCCTTGGGCCCCCACCACACCACCACGCGGATCTCGCGGATGTACGGCGAGAGGTAGTCGGACAGCATGTCCTGGGAGACGCCCATGTCCTCGAGGCCTGGCGTCTGGTCCTCGCCGCGGGCCTCGACCTTCTCTTCGGCCTCCTCGCCCCAGTAGCCGCTGCCAGAGAGCTGGTCGGCCATGCCGCCGACATCGCCGTCCAGGTTCAGCTCGACCGCTCGCACGGTGTAGGCGAACTTGAAGTCCTCGAAGGTCTGGTCGTTCAGGCCCTCCCACTGGCCATCCAGGCCGCCGGACTCGAACTCGCCGAAGACACCCTCGGCGAAGTCCCCCTCCTCCTCGATGTCCTGCTCCTGGAAGCCTTCGCTCTCAACCATCAGGATGGCCTGGCTCATCTTCTCCTTGGCGAGCATCGTGGCCGTCGTCATCTTCTGCGACTCGAGCGTCATGATGTACGCGGTCGTCTGGCTGTTCACGAGCACGAACAGCGAGACGCTCAGGATGGCCAGCGCGACCATGACCTCGAGGAGCGAGAAGCCTCGGATGTGGGAGGTGCCGCGCATCAGAAGTCCACGTCCGGCCCCTCGTCGGGGATCCAGTCGAGCGAGTCTTCGGGGTCGATCAGGTCGTCGTGGGTCAGGACCCGACCGCTCAGCGGCTCGACCTCGATGGTGATGCCGTCCGACGGATCGTCGTCGTCGTGGATGCGGACGACGGTGTGCTCGACGAAGCCGTTCGGGAAGATGTAGCTGTAGGCGACGTTCCGGTCGTCGTCGTCGATGTCGGCCAGCGCGGACTCGAGCTCCTCGGCGTCCAGGTCCCGCAGGTCCCGCTCCATCTCGATGCCGTCCTCGCCGTACTGGGGGGTGTAGACCCAGCTGATGACACTGCCCCCGGGCACGTCGACCGTCGTGTTGAGCGCGTCGTCCTCGAGGCCGGAGAACCGCTTGTCCATCAGGTCCTGGAGCTCTTCGTCCTCGGGCGACAGCTCCTCGAGCTCGCGCTCGGTGTAGGCGCCCATCTTGTCCGCGAGGTCCTCTTCGTAGTCCTGGAGGTCCTCGGGGTTCGTGAAGATGAGCGTGTTCGGGTCGCCCGCCTCGATGGTGTAGGTCTGCTTGTCGAGGTCGTAGACGATGCGGAAGGTCACGTTCCGCATCGCCGCCTCGTCACGCAGGAAGCGGTACGTGTTGGCGAGCTCGTTGGCGAACCCTGTCTGCTGCAGCGACAGCGTGTTGCTGACAGCCGGGATGGCCAGAGCCATCACGGTCGCGAGGATGGCCATCACGACCATGATCTCGAGGAGCGTCACGCCCTTTCGCAGCCGACCCCACGTCACGACACGCCCATCACGATCCACGCCACCGGCACGCAGGCCAGCAGGCTCGCGAACACGGCGTAGACGACGATGTCGCCATTGTGGGAGGGGCGCGGCGTCATCGGTCTACCAGTCGCAGCTGCCGTCGAGCTCCCAGCTCTTGATGTCCGCGTTGGCGTCCTCGCCACCCTCGGATCCATCCTTCGCCAGCGAGATGAGCTCGTAGTCCTTGCCGCTCGTGGTGCCGGGCGAGAAGTACTGAAAGTTCTGGTCCCAGGCGTCCTTGGGGACCTCGCCGCTGCCGAAGTACTTGGCGGCCGCCTCGAGCCCATCGCTGGTGCCCGGGAACTTGCCCTGCTTCTTCGCGGCGTAGGCCTGCAGGCCCTGGTCCGCGTTCCGCATGGCGATGACCGTCGCTTCGCAGTTCGCCTCGTCGAGCTTGCCGACGACCTGGAACCCGATGATGGTCATCAGGGTGCCGAGGATGGCGATGACGACCATGATCTCGACGAGGGTGAGGCCCTTGCGCGAGCCGAGGAAGATGCTGGACTTCGTTGCCGTCTTCATGTTGTTCATCCCGAGAGAGAGGAGAGGTTGAGCATCGGCAGCAGGATGGCGAGCGCTACGAATGCGACGACGCCTCCCATTCCGATGATGAGGATGGGTTCGAGGAGACTCGTCAGTGCATTGACGGTGTTGTCGACCTCTTGTTCATAGGCATCGGCGACCTTCTCGAGCATCGGCTCGAGGTCTCCGGTGCGCTCACCGATGGCGATCATGTGCGTCACCATCGGGGGGAACTGACCGCTCGCCTTGAGCGGGACGGCCAGCGACTGGCCCTCGGTCACGTTCCGGGCGGCGTCGTTGACGGCCTTCTCGATGACCTTGTTCTCGACGACCCGCGCGACGATGGTCATCGCGGTGAGGATGGGCACCCCACTGGCGAGCAGCGTCGACATGGTCCGGCAGAACCGCGAGACCGCGACGATGCGCGTGATGCGGCCGAACAGCGGGAGCCACAGGATGAAGCGGTCGCGCTTCTCCAGGTTCTCCGGCTTCTTCTTCCAGCGCCAGTAGCCGTAGTAGGTGCCCGGCACGATGAAGAGCGCGGTCCACCACCAGGCCGAGGCGAAGTCCGAGATGCCGAGCAGCACGTCGGTGACGAAGGGCAGGTCCGCGCCGAAGCTGTCGAAGATCTTGCGGATCTTCGGGATGACGAAGATGAACAGGCCGCCGACGATGGCGATGCCCACGAAGCTCATGAGCACCGGGTAGATCATCGCGCTGATGATCTTGCCGCGCAGCTTCACGCTGGCCTCGGTGTACTCGGTGAGCCGCTGGAGCACGACGTCGAGCGCGCCCGAGGTCTCGCCCGCGCTGACCATGTTGATGTACAGGTCGCCGAAGACGTGGGGGTAGCCCTTCATGGCCTTGGCCAGGCTGTCGCCCTCGTTCACCTTGTCCCGGACCTCGGCCAGGATGATGCGCAGCGACTCGTTGTCGACCTGGTCGATCATCGCCGTGAGCGACTCGACCATGGGGATGCCAGCGCCGACGAGCGTCGAGAGCTGGCTGGTCATCGTGGAGATCTGGCCCACCGAGACGCCGCCGCCGAACAGCTTGCCGAAGTCGATCTCGACGTTCAGGCCCTTGCCCTTCGTCGCGCCTCGACCCGAGCTCTGCTCGTCGATGTCGGTCGGGAAGACGCCCTGCTTGCGCAGCTTCGAGCGCGCGGACTTCACCCCTTCGGCATCGATGATGCCCTTCACGGCCTTCCCGCCGGAGTCGAACCCCTGGTACTCGAAGACCGCCACTAGTGGCCGTCCTCCTGGGTCACCCGCAGGACCTCCTCGAACGAGGTCTGGCCTTCGAGCGCCTTGCGGATGCCGTCGTCACGCAGCGTCTTCATGCCGTTGGCGACCGCGACCTTCTTGATGGCGCCGCCATCGGCCCCGCTCATGACGGTCTGCTTGATGGCGTCGTCGACGACGAGCACCTCGTAGATGCCGGTCCGGCCCTTGTACCCGGTGTTCAGGCACGCCTTGCAGCCCTGCGGATGGAAGACCGTGTGGCCGGCGATGTCGGCTGGGGTGATGCCCAGGTCGAGCAGCTCGGGCGCGCTCGGCGTGTACGGGGTCTTGCAGTCCGGGCACAGACGACGGACCAGGCGCTGGGCCAGGATCATCAGGAGCGAGCTGGCGACCAGGAAGCTCTCGACGCCCATGTCCGTGAGCCGTGGGAACGCACCGGCGGAGTCGTTCGTGTGCAGCGTGCTGAACACGAGGTGACCCGTGAGCGAGGCCTGCACGGCGTTGTCCGCCGTCTCCTTGTCTCGGATCTCGCCGACGAGGATGACGTCGGGGTCCTGACGCAGGTGAGCGCGCAGGGCCGAGGCGAACGTGAGGTCGATCTTCGGGTTGACCTGCGTCTGGCCGATGCCACGCAGCTCGTACTCGATCGGGTCCTCGATGGTGAGGATGTTGAGGTCGGGCGCGTTGATCTCGGACAGGCCCGAGTACAGCGTCGTCGTCTTTCCGGAGCCGGTCGGGCCGGTGACGAGGATGATGCCGTGCGGCCGCCTGATGAAGCTGCGGAAGTGAGCCAGCGTCGCGTCCGCCATCCCGACGCTGTCCAGACTGAACACCGTCCCCTTCTCGAGGATTCGCATGACGACCCGCTCGCCGTGCCGCACAGGCAGCGTCGAGACACGAAGGTCGACCTCGCGCCCGGCCATGCGGATGCGGATGCGACCGTCCTGCGGGATGCGCTTCTCGGCGATGTTCAGGCCCGCCATGATCTTGATGCGGCTGACGATCGAGGCCTGCAGCCGAGGCGGCGGCTTCACGATCTCGTACAGCACGCCGTCGATGCGGAAGCGGACCGCGAGCTCCTTCTCGAAGGGCTCGATGTGGATGTCGCTCGCCCGGTCCTTGATGGCCTGGGTCAGGAGCGAGTTCACGAACCGGATGATGGGGGCCTGGTTCGGGTCGTCGAGGATGTCGGCGTCGAGCGCCAGACCCGTCACGCCCTCGTCCTGCTCCTCCTCGACCTGCGACAGCACGGCCTCGGCGGACTGCGCGGCCTTGTCGAAGGCCTTGCTGATGGCGCCACGGAGCACGTCGGCGGGGACGAGCACCGCCTGGATCGGCTTGCCGTAGAGCACCCGCAGGTCCCCGATGGCGTCCAGGCCGTTCGGCGAGGCGATGCCGGCCACGATGACGCCGCGGTCCTCCCAGAGAGGAAGGACGCCCTGCTCGCGAGCGAGCCCCATCGGCACGCGACGGACCAGGTCGATCTCGATGCGATCGGGGTCGATCTCCTCGAGCAGCGGGAGGCCGGTGAGCGTTGACAGGCTGCGGCTGACCGCCTCCTGCGGCATGTCGGCGCGCTGGATGGCCTCGAGCAGGGTCGTGCCGGTCTTCTCGGCGGCCTTGCGGGCATCGGCGAGTCGATCGGTCGAGACCCCGCGCTCCAGGAGCGCCTGATCCAGGGGCTGGCGTCGGATGGC
Source organism: Pseudomonadota bacterium (assembly GCA_024228935.1). GTDB lineage: Bacteria > Myxococcota_A > UBA796 > UBA796 > CAJQPC01 > JAAESX01. Next base: position 69,716 of record JAAESX010000048.1, on the reverse strand, counting down.
CACCTAGAGTCCCTCCTCGGCGCCGTCGTCCTCCGGCAGGTCGGCGTCGTCGGCGGGCGGAAGGCCCTTGCGCTCGACGGGGCTGGCGAGCACGCCGCCCTCGGGGCTGGGCTCCAGGTCACGGGCCTCGTGCTCGGACGTGCCGGCCTCGATGCTTCCGATGCTGACGTCCTTGTCGGCGGGGTCACGGACCTTGGTCCGGTACATCGAGGGCTCGTCGACGATGTTCATCGAGCCGGCCAGCAGGTCGTTGAGCTCGGCCATCTGCTCGACCTCGGTCTTGCCGTAGAAGCGACGCAGGAACTCCTCGCGCTGGGCGACCTTGACCTCGTAGACCTCCTGCAGGTCCGCCGGCTCGTCGATGACGTGCGGGGTGAGGAAGATGAGCAGGTTCGTCTTGCGGCTGACCTTGCGGTTCCCGCGGAACAGCGCGCCGACGAGCGGCAGGTCACCGAGGATCGGCACCTTGGTCTCGACCGTGGTGTCCGTCGCGCCCATCAGGCCACCGATGACGATGGTCTGGTTGTCCTGGACGAGCACGCTGGTCTCGGTCGAGCGCTTGCTGGTGATGAAGCCGGCGCTGGTGACGTCGAGGCCCTGGCTGTCCTCCTCGATGTCCGTCACCTCCTGGAAGAGCTCCAGCGTGACGTAGTCGGACTCGTTGATCTGGGGGGTCACCTTCAGCGTGATGGCGACGTCTTCGCGCGAGTAGCTGACGATGGGGTTGTTGTTGGAGTCGCGACCCTGGCTGGTCGGGAACGGGATGTTCCGACCGACGACGATCTTGGCCTCTTCGTTGTCCAGCGTCAGGATGTTCGGCGTGCTCAGGATGTTGACCGAGCTGTTGGCCTGGAGCGCGTTGAGCGCGACACCGAAGGCCGGGATGCTGACGTCGACGCCGTCGACCGTCACGTCGATGGTGTCGGCGAAGACCCCCATCGCGAGGCCGCTCAGCAGGTCGGCGCTGGCGGGTCCCATGACCGTGCTGGCGCCCATCTGGAGCGCGCCGTAGCCGACGCCGCCCATGTCGTTCGGCATGCCGCCGTGGATGCCGACGCCGAGCTCGCTGGTGTCCTCGCTGGCGAGCTCCATGATGACGACCTCGACGAACACCTGCTTGCGGCGGATGTCGAGCTTGCTGATGACCTGCTTGATGATCTCGTAGGCCTCGGGGCTGGCCACAATGACGAGCGAGTTGGTGTTCTCGTCGGCCGTGATGCGCACGCCGTCGTCCAGCAGCGCGGTGGCGCTGCCGCTGGACTCCTCGGCTCCGGGCGTTCCGGGCGTGGGCTCGAGGCGACTGTTTCGCCCACTCCGGCTGCTGCTGCTGCGGGAGCTCCGGCTGTTCGAGCTCCGGCTGCTCGAGCTGCTGCTGCTGCTCTCGGTCGAGAGGTTCGACAGCACCTGGGCGACGTCCTCGGCGTTGGCGTGCTCGAGGTAGATGACGTGGATCTGGGCTCGACGGCTGGGGTCGGTGTCCTGGTCGACCTCGGCGATGAGCGCCAGGACGGCCTCCATCGCTTCGGCGTTCGCGAAGATGATGAGCTTGTTCGTGCGCTCGTCGGCGACGATCTTCTCGATGTACTTGCCTTCCTTGCCGACGCTGGTGGAGCTGGCGCTCGACGCGGCGGCCTCGGCGGCCTTCTTCCGGCGACGACGGCTCGACTTCGACGACGAGCTGCTGCTGCTCGAGGACGAGGTCGACGACGAGCTCGACTCCTCCGAGCCGTAGATCTGCTCGATGATGGTCTTCACGTCCGTCGCTTCGGCGTAGTTGATCTGGACCGTCTTGATCTCGGCGACCGGGGCCCCGACGTCGAGCTGGCTGACCACCTTCCACATGCGGCGGATGTTCACGGCCGAGTCGGTCACGATGAGCGTGTTCGTCGGGCTGTAGGCGACGATCTTGGCCTGCGAGCCGCCCAGGTCCTTGGCGACCGTGGCGATGTCGGAGACGGAGACGTTCTCGAGCTGGAAGATCTGCGTGACGAAGGTGTCCGAGTACGGGATCGACTCGCCCTCGTAGACCTTCAGCGGGTGCTGGCTGGCCTTGCTCGTGGCGATGACCTTGTACGAGTCACCGACCTGGACGGTCGTGTACCCGGTGACCTCGAGCGCGCTCTCGAACGCGGCGTAGGCGGACCAGAACGGCACCTCCTTGTGGGAGATGATGGTGACCTTGCCGTTGAGCTCCTCGCCGAGGATGAAGTTCCGGCAGGAGATCTCGGCGAAGTACTTCACGACCTCGTTGATGTCCGCCTCGACGAAGTCGATCTTGAAGCGGGCCCGAGGGTCCTCGTTCGCGCAGGGCGGCTTGTTCCGGTCGGTGCCGGGGAGACCGGTCGACGACGATGAGGAGGACTCCTCCTCCTCGTCGTCGTTGGCGGCGACGGCCGACTCCTCGTCCTCGAGCGGCTCGAGGTCCTCGAGCGGGTCGAGGTCCTTGCCAGCGGGGCGCGTGGGATCGATCGTCGGACGGATCGGCGAGTCGAGTCCGGGCCGGATCGGGCCACCCATCGGGCGGATCGTCGGCGGCGAGATCTTGGGGGCGTCATCTTCAGCGTGGGCCGGCGAGCCGGTCACCACGAGGGCGACGACGGCGAGCATCAGCATCCAGAACGGCTTGGTCATGGTCATCTCAGCGAATCTCGTACGAGAACGTCGACCGCTGGTTCCGGCGGGTGACGTCGAACGAGAAGGCGCTCTCGCTCTGAAGGGTCTGGTAGGCCGAGAAGGCCCCATCGGTGGAGGTCAGCGGCATGCCGTTCACGGCGTGCACGACGTCTCCGTTCTTGATTCCGAGCTTGTCGAAGAGGCTGCCGCGACGGATGGCCGAGAGCCGGTACCCGTCGATGGCGCCATCGGCGTCCTTGTGGGGGACGACGCGGATCTTCGAGGCGAGCTGGTCGACGTTGGCCAGGGCCTCGTCGACGACCGTACGCTCGACGACGACGGTGTCGCCATCGGTCGAGATGCCGTCCTCCTCGTCGTCGTCCTTCTTCGCGGTGGCCTTGCCGCCCCTGCTCTTGGGCTTGGCGCCGTCCTCGTCCATGGCGAGGTACTCGATCTCGCTGGCACCCTTGCGCCGAAGCAAGACGCGCTTCTGTTCGATGCCGACGATCTCGGCCTCGTCGAGCAGCCAGTCGCCGATGCCGTAGCCCAGGGCTCGGGCATCGCGGCCGTCCTCGGCGATCAGCGCGGAGCTGTACGCCTCGGGCTCGGCGACGAGCGTCGCGACCAGCACGACACGCAGGTCGGTCTTGCCGCCCACGTCCTCGCTGGTCGGCTCGACGTTGAGCGCCGAGCTGTCGAAGATGTTCCGCTCGAGGACCGGGCGCTTGTAGCTGGTGGCCGACCGGGCCCCGCTCGACCGGCGCGACGACGAGGTCGACGCGGTGGTCGCCTCCTCGGACGCGCCGTCCAGAGCGGCGACGAGGTCCGGGAGGACGGCGTCCTCCGGCAGCTGCAGAAACGACCCGATCCCCACATTCACCACGGCTGCGGTCAGGAATGCGAGCACGGCGAGTGCTGCAGCTCCGGCCCACAGGCGCTTGGATTTGAGGAGTTCAAGCATGGTCACCCCCCATAGCCTGCAAGCTGTGGGCCAGCCCGTAGACACGCATGAGCAGGGGATCTGCGCCATTCCGCGGACAGCGTGTCAGGGGGTGCGGAGGGGCTCCCCGCGGGCGTGACACATTGTCATCTGGAGATCATCTGGAGTTTTCGGCCAGCCGAGCCGCCACGCGCTGACAGCTCCGGATGGTCTCCACGAGCGCGTCCCCCGCCGAATCCGGGGTGATGGCGATCAGCTCGCGCCCCGAGAGCAGGCTGCCGGGCCGGCCGTGGAGCACCGCGAGCAGGTCCTCCCGCAGCGCCTCGTCCGCCAGAAGCGCGCCGTCGCGCCCTCCCCTTCGAGCCGAGCATGAGCGCGAGCACCGGGTCGGCGATGGGCCTGCTCCCGACGACGCGATCGATGTGGGCCAGGTGCACATCGCCCACGTCGGGGAGCGCCACACAGATGCGGGTGAACGTGTCCCGCTCGACGATGACGCCGGGCCCGCACAGGCTCGGCGAGCCCTCGAAGACCGGCCCGAGTGAGAGGCCCGTCTGGTCGGCAGCCCGCTCCCATGCACCGAGGACCGCGTCGCCCAGCTGGTCGACCAGCTCGATGAGAGCCGCCTTCAGCGCCGGGGGGTTCTGGACGCTCGACGCCGCGAAGCGCAGCTCGCCGTCGATGTAGAGGGCCTGGACCTGGAAGACGGTCCGGTCCCCCACGCTCTTCAGGCTCGCTATGCGTCCGAGCGAGATGGCCTCGTGCAGCCGACGCGGGTTCCGGCCGCGACAGACCAGGCCGTAGCCCCGCTGGGCGAGCCGCACGCGCAGTCGGGTGATGCCGAGGTAGCCGGCCTCCCGCTCCAGCGTCAGGTACTCGGGCAGCGCCAGGTCGAACTGGATGTGGGCCACCCAGGATCCGGCGACGCCCTCGACGACTTGGAGACGCCTCAATCGAGCACTCGCCGGATGCCCACGGCGACCGCCACGGCCGCCCGGACAGACGCCGCCAGGTCTCCGCGCACCTCGTCCGGCTCGCGCAGGATCACCCGCTCGCCGGTCAGCACGCTCCCCTTCCGGGCGTGGACGACCGCCATCAGCGCCTCGACCAGGTCGTCATCGGCGAGCAGCACCGCGAACGCGTCCCGGCTCCCCTCGGCGCTGATGAGCATGTCGAGCACGGGGTTGCCGATGGGCTCGCCGCTCCCCAGCTCGCGGTGGACGACGCGCAGGCCGCCGATGGGCTCGTCGAGCATCGCGTCCACGACGGTCCGACCGTCCTCGATGAACGCCTCGACGTGGATGCCATCGACCAGGCCGGCCAGCCGGCGATGGCCGTTGTTGTCGTGGGGCTGGAGCTGCAGCCCGAGGGCGTCCGCCGTCACCTGCCAGGGCGCGTCCGAGGCTGTCTGCAGGGCACCGACCAGCGAGACGATGTCCTGGACGACCTCGGCGACGCGAGCGGTGGGGCAGGCCGAGGTGCCGATCTCGAGCCAGCCCTCGCGCAGCTGGGCGTGCAGCGAGAACGTGCCTTTGTGCTCGATGGCGGGAAGGCCGAGCTCGACGTCCCCCATGAGCGCGCGGGTGTTCGTGCCCTGGCACTGGAGTCGGTAGCCGCCCGACACCGGACGACAGACGAGGCGGGGGACGCCGGGGACCGCCCCGCCCAGCTCGAGCCCGTCGTACAGACGGCCGGGCAAGCGACACCGGACCCAGACGAGCACCTTGTCGGCCCCCGGACGCTCCAGGATCCGGACGCGGACGCCGCGGCCGAGCACCTGTCCGTTCCAGTCCATGGCCCGGTACTCGACGGTCCCGCGGCGGGCGCGCTCCTTGAGACCGATCGCGCTCAGCTGCGGGGTGAAGTCGCGCTCTCCGATGCGCTTCCGTCGTCGGGCGAGGACGACCGACAAGACGACGATGACCGCAAAGGCCGCGAGCACCACGGTGAGCATGGGGCGAGTGTATGTACGCTCTGGCCCATGCGCCCCTTCGTCCTCTGGCTGATCGCACTCGCCGTGCACGCCGCGTGGGCGACCACGCTGACCACACCCGTGGACTGGGACCCCGCGTACTACGCGACCGTCGCCCAGCACATGCTGGCCGGCGACGGCGTCGTCACCGGCTCGCTCGTCTTCCTGGGGTCGGTGCCCGAGGCGCTGCCGATGGCCGCCGACCAGCACTGGTCCCCCCTGCCCTCGCGGGTGCTGCTCCCGGGGCTGGCCGTCTGGCCCGAGCATGGCGATCAGCTCGTCACCGTCGTGCTCGCTGCCGCCTGGGCCCCGCTGGCCTGGGCCCTGGCGAAGGCCGCGAAGCTGGACGAGCGGACGGCGCTCCTGGCCGGCCTGATGGGGGCGACCGGTGGCGGGTACGCGCGCATGATCTCGACCCCGGACAGCATCGCGCTGGCGGGTGTGCTGGGCGGCCTGGCCATGTGGTACGTCCTGCGCGAGCGGTGGGTCGGGCTCGCCATCGCGCTCTCGGCGCTGGTCCTGACGCGCGGCGACGGGCTGGTCGCGGCGGCGGCCATCGCGCTCATCGCCCGGGACCGACGGGCCCTTCCAGCGCTGGGGCTCGCGATCGGCACCTGGCTCGCCTGGCGCTGGCTCCATCCGGGGGCGACGGGCCTCTACACGGCGACGCACTACGCCGAGTGGGTGCTGGGCCACGAGCCGTCCGGGTCGCGTCTGGGCGCGACGGGCCTGGCCTTCCGAGACGCCGGGATCGCGTACTTCCTGGCCGGCGCGGCCATCTGGCCGGTGTGCGCGCTGGGCGGTGCCTGGGACCGACGGCCGCTCGGTGCACTCTTCGTGGGGACCGCCGGCGCGCTGGTCGTGGCCGCCTGCGTGCTCGCTCCCGCGCTGGCCGAGTCCGGCACGCTCTACCGGTCCGGCGCGATCCTGGCTCCGGCCGGCTTCGCGCTGGCGGCCGCGGGCATCTCCCGGGTCTCCGAGTGGGCCGTCGACGCCCGTGGCTACCCGGTCTGGTTGCTGCCGGTGCTGCTCGGTGGGGGCGGCATCGTCACCTCGCTGGGCCTGGGCGCCCAGAACGCCAGGCTGGTTCCATCGGTGGCCCCCGACTGCTCGGTCGTCGGCCAGGACGTGGTGTTCGCGAAGCATCCCCTCATCCTCGAGCGGACGTGCGGTGGCCGAGCCGTGCTGTTCGCGAGGGACCTGACCGACGAACAGGTGCGCTCCCTGGCGGAGACGTTCTCCATCACGCGGGTGGTCGATGGTGGCCAGGTGTACACGCTGGGTGAAGCGCGTTCGCAGGACCTGGGTTGGTGATGGAAAACGAGATTGTCCTCCTGTACCTGGGCGTGATGGGCGCCATGCACCTGATCCCGCTGTGGTTCGGGGTGCGACACCACCGGCGGCTCGAGGACCGGCTCAGGGGGTTCGGCGAGGACGCCGGGCTGGAGCCCGTCGGCTCGATGCCGGTCTGGCACACCCACGGGAAGGGGGTGGTCTGGTCGGGCACGGAGAACGGCCGTCAGGTCAGCGCCGAGCTGCGCTTCGACCCGAAGAAGCGGGTCTACGCGAAGGTCCGCGTCGAGCAGAAGCGGCGGGTCACCGACGGTCTGTTCGTCACGCCCGAGACCTGCAGCGTGCTCGAGACCATCGGCTGGACGGAGCTCGAGGTCACGCACGACAAGGACGACGTCTGGCGGCTGACGTTCCAGGGGGCCGACGGCTTCGGGATGCTGTCGGACCTGTCGCGCTGGGACCCCAGCCGGGACAAGGGGCCGGTGCCGACGGACCTGGGCGACTACGTCCAGGCGCGGCTCGGGCCGTGGCTGGAGATCGGCTACCGTGACCTGGACCCCGGCGAGCTGCGGAAGGCCATCCAGATGCAGGCCCTGCTCATCGAGCAGCTCGAGAACGAGGAGGATCGGGACTGGAAGGCGCTGGTGCTGCGCGATGGACTGGCGCGAAGCCGGGACGTGCTGTCGGGCCGGGTCCGGGGGCACGCGATCCAGGTCCGCTACGACCACGACAGCCGGACCACGCGCATCGAGGCGGCAGTGACCGGGCCGCCGCTCCACATCGCCCACAAGGACCACATCGACGCGACCCGACCCATCGCGAACCAGGTGCTGGGCATGCTGGTCGGCGCCTGGGCTCCACCGGACGTCGACCTGGCGCCGCTGTTCGAGGACGAGGCTCTCTGCGAGGCGCTGCTGGCCGTGGTGCACGCCTGGCCGCGCAGCAGCGTGCGCGACGGACGCATCGAGCTGGTCGCGTTCGAGCGACTGCGCCAGGACCTGCCGGGCGCGGTCGTCGATCTGGCCGATCGCATGGAGGCCGTTTGGAGGGCGTGATCTTCGCGGGCATCCTCGTCGGGGTCGCGGCCCTGATCGTCGGCTCGCAGTGGATGGCCGGGCCGAAGTTCCCGCGGCTCGAGGCCGGGCCATGGCTGGGCAGCAAGCGCACGCGCGGCGGGCGCGTCAACCACATCGATGCCCACGGCAGGCGGTTCCGGGTCACCCTCCGTCGGGCGATGCAGGACCTGTACGCCCAGGTCGACGTGCCGCTGGTCACCCCGGCCGAGGCGACCCGAGCCGGTCCGGTCGAGGGGCTCGGGTTCAAGAGCGTCGAGCTGCTCGAGGACGAGGACGAGGACTGGTGGCTCGTCTACTCGGGCAGCGACCGCTGGCGTCTGTTGCGCGAGCCCATGGCCGAGACCAACCCGGCGATGGACGAGGGCCCCAAGCTCGTCGGGGACGACCGGCGGGTGCGCGTGCTCGTGGACGAGGGCCACATCGGCCTGGGCTTCGGCCGCGTCGACGGCGCGCGGCTGGACGGCATCCTGGCCGGGATGGCCGAGCTGGCCGACGTGCTCGAGTCCGCCCTGCTCCACGAGTGGACGCGGCTGCACGACGAGCTCGGACTGGCGGTCCAGGGGACGCGCGCGGCGGGCTCGACGGACGGCTTCCTGGTGAACGTGGGCCCCGAGCGCATCATCGTCCGCCTGCGGCATCCGATCTACATCGAGGAGGTCGGACACGCCGAGCACATCGAAGGCGAGGCGCCCGACGACCCGGTCCTGGGCATGCTCCTGCGAGGACGCGGCGACCTGTCGCTGCTCACCGGAGACGTCGTCGAGCCCTTGCTCGCCGTCCTCCACGCGTTCCCCGGCAGCCGACTGCTCGACGACCGGATCGAGCTGAAGCTCCCGGACAGCGACCAGCTCGTCGAGCGTGTCGAGCTGGGGCTGGCGCTGGCTCGGGCGCTCCGTTGACGAGCCTGTTCGTCGGGGTCATCGCCGCCGCAGGCTCGCTCCTGGCGGCGGTGGTCGGGCTCTGGCGCATCGTCCGCTGGAACGAGCGGGTCCGGCTGACCGACGGCCGGCAACAGCGCGCCGAGGCCATCGGACTGCACTACGCGGGCCGGACCACCGGCGAGGGCCACCGCTACAGCGGCGTGCGCGGCGAGCGGAGGGTCGCGGCCTGGTCCAAGGGCGGGGTCTGGATCCTGAGCACCCGCCTCGCCCGGCCGGTCGCGGGCCCGCTGCACCTGTCCGGCCCGCAGGAGCTCGGGCTCCACGGCGCGCGCATCCAGCCCGCGGCCCCGCCCGAGTGGTCCTTCGAGGACGCGGTGGTGACCGACGCGCGCCTGAGCAAGCGCTTCACCATCACCGAGGACACAGTGGAGATCCGGCTCCGCGGTCTGACCAACGACCTCGACGTCGCCACCCCCGTGCGGCTCCTCATCGAGCTGGTCGAGTCCATCGAGGACGCCTTCGACGAGGGCTGGCTCGAGCTGGGCAGGAGCTGGAGCCTGGTGCCCGGGCTTCGTCAGGGAACCGGCCGCCCCCCGCTGTCCGGGATGGTCGAGGGCCGTCGGGTCGAGGCGCGGTACCGCATCGATGGCTCGCTGGAGGTGCGCGCCGGCTGGTCGAACCCCCGCCTGGCCGAGCTCGTGGTGGCGCGGCGCGAGGACCTACCCGAGGCGCTCGATCTGGACAACCCGGTCGTCGGCATGCTGCTGGGCGTCTGGCACCCGGACCCGGCCTGCGCTCGGCGGCTGTTCGCGGACGACGAGCTGTCGGAGGCGATGCTGGCCGTCGTCCACGCGCATCCCGGGAGCGTGGTCCAGCGAGGAGCAGTGCTCCTGCGAGCCCACCAGGTCCCGGACGCCGAACTGGCCGCCGTGGTGGGCGCGACGATCCGCCTGGCAGGCCTGCTCAGCCGCGCGTAAGGCGCCCGATACGATCCGGGCGCAGCGAATCGGGCATGTTCTGGTGGTGGAGAGCTGCTTCATCGATCTGGGGACGACCGCCTGGGCCCTCGACCGCGGTCGGCGCGGTCCGCTGGCCGTGCTCACGCGACGCCACGGCGTGCTCTCCCCGTACGACGACGTCCCCGCGGGCAGCCCGCCCGAGGCCATCACCCGGGCGCTCGGGAACCTGGACGCGGACGTGCTGCTGCTGCGCGCGATCCCCGCGGAGTCCGTGCTGCTGCAGGTGCCGTCGATCCTCCGCCTGGCTCACCGCACGCAGGCGAGCTGGTCGCTCGACCTCAGGGCCTACGCCGACGCCAACGCCTGGGTGGCCAGCCGCTCCAAGGGGCGGCGGCGGTCCCTCCGAAAGGGGCTGAAGGCGCTCGGCCCGGGGGTCCGATTCGAGGCGCTCGAAGACCGGGCCACGCGGATGGGCGCCATCCAGCACGCCATCGGCCTGAAGCGGGCCTGGCTCGAGGAGCGCGGCATGTTCAGCCGCACCTTCAGCAGCCCCGCGTTCCGGGCATCGCTGGTCGAGCGCTGGTCCGAGCCCGATCCGCTGCTGCCCGTGTACCGGCTGGCGGCCCGCGGACAGACCGTGGCGATCGAGCTCGGCGACATCCGGGATGGCGTGCACCGCGCCTACATGGGCGCCTTCGACCCGCGCTACGACGGCGCCGGCGTGGTGATGACGGTCGAGGCCGTACGCGCAGCGTTCGAGCGCGGGCTCGACACCTACGATCTGCTGCCACCCGAGACGGACTTCAAGTCCAGCTGGATGGACCAGCGTCACGACGTCTACAGCGCCATCGTTCCGCTCAGCGCCGCGGGGCGCCTGGCCGCCCCCGCTCTGCGCGACGGGCCGACGCTGGCCAAGCGCGCCGTGCGGTTCGGCGAGAAGCTGGCGTGTGACTTCGCGAGCGAGCGCTCCCGGGCGAGCTAGGCTCGGGCCGGGGGCCCCTGAGGACCGAGGCGCCCCACGGTCACGAGCCCCGTTCTGAGACCCCCAGGTCTCACAACGTCCGTCCTCACCGTCACGAGCCCTTCGGTGTAGCCGCGATGTGAGCCCGAGCCTGCATGTGCAGCCACACGTCGACCGCACCTCGGTCCCTGGGCTCGAGCTGGGCGATCCGCTTGCGGATCCGCTGGACGCGCTGGGTGACCGCCGCTCTCGAGACGCCGTTCTGCCGGCTGTACTCCACCTTCGATTCGGCTCCGACGAGCGCAATGAGGAACGCCTGGTCGGCCTCGGACAGGGGTACGTCCGGGACGTGATCGACCAGCTCGCTCGGGCCTCGAACGGTCCCGAACCAGCCCTCGGCGGCCTCGGCTCCGTCGCCCTCGAGCACCCGGCGCTCACGCAGGTTCTTCTGCGCCAGCCGCCAGATGCAGCGGTCGGTGATGGTCCGCACGAAGCCGAACAGCTCGCCCAGGGACTCGCCCCGGAAGCGCGTCAGGGCCCCGCACATCAGGAGCTTGAGCACCTCGGCGACGGCCTCCTCGACCTCGGCCTCGCTGATGAGGTCGCGGTAGCAGCTGCGCCACGTCAGGCGCGCCCGGCGATCGATGTAGCCGAGCAGTTGCCCGTAGAAGGCCCGTGTCTCCGGGCCATGGCGGTCTGCGAGCAGCAGCCGCAGGTTCTTCTGGAGTTCCGTCATGCTCAGATCCCGTTCGAGATCTGATCGGCCGGGCCGGGGACGGTCCACACCTGCACAGGAGGTGGGGCGGGGTTGGTGACAGCATCCGCGTTCGAGGTCGGCGTGCCAAAGGCGCTCATGAGCCAGAAGTACAGCGAGTAGAGAGTCATGGTCACTCCATGCGAAGCAGTGCGAGGTCAGGATCGGCGGCCACCGTCTCGTCGAGCTCAGCGACGAGCGAGGCCGGGTAGGACGTGCGGATCTGGGCCAGCAACGAGCCGGCCTCTTCGAACTCGCCGAGTCGGACGAGCGCACAAAGGACATTGCCGAGGTTCTCGGCGGACCGTTCGCGGTCCAGGGCCCGGGCGAAGTAGTCGAGAGCGACCTCGACGTGGCCGTTCACGAAGGCCAGGACACCGCGATGGCGGTCGACCGACGCCAGGTTCGCCTGGAGCTCGGGCCCACCCTCGGCCAGCGCAGCGAGCTCCTGCTCGCCACACAAGCGGGCGGCCTCGTCGTAGTTCTTGACCCGCGGATGGGCGGCCACGATGTGCAGCGCGGACAGCATGGTCACGCGGCGGAGGCGTCCCTCTTCGTGCAGGCGACGGACCAGGCGACGGACCCCCTCGGGCTCGAACTCGGGCTCGGAGAGCGCGTCGCGAAACAGGGCCAGCGCGTCGGACTCGGGGCCCTCGATCCGGTGGACCGGCGTGAAGTACGCATCGCCATCCACGCTCTCGTAGATACGGTCGAGGATTTCCCGGTACGACATCGGCCCTGCCCTTTGTACGAGTGATGGTGGTCCAACACTGGAGGAGCGGTGGTCGGGTCGGTGCAAAACGTTAACGGCGGCCGGTCAAAGGCCTGTCAGCGGGCCGGACAACCCGTCGTTGAAGCCGTGCCCGGAGGCTCCCCAGTGATCGTCGCAAAGATGAAAGCGCTCGCAGAAAACGCCTACTTCCAGAACTTCGTCACCGTGGCGATCCTCGCCGCAGGTGTCGTCGTCGGTCTGGAGACCTACCCCTCGATCGCCGAGGCGTACCACACGCCCCTGTGGTGGGCGAACAACATCATCCTCGGCATCTTCATCGTCGAGGTCATCGTCAAGATGGTCGCCGAAGGCAAGACCTTCTGGCGCTACTTCTACGACCCGTGGAACGTCTTCGACTTCATCATCGTCGCGCTCTGCCTGATGCCATTCGGAGGCGGCTTCGTCGCCGTCCTTCGACTGCTGCGCGTGCTTCGCGTCCTGAAGCTCGTCACCGCGCTGCCCAAGCTGCAGATCCTCGTCGGCGCCTTGCTGAAGTCCATCCCCTCGATGGTCTACGTCAGCATGCTGCTGGGCCTGCTGTTCTACCTGTACGCCGTCACCGCCACGTTCTTCTTCAGCGCGAACGACCCGATCCACTTCGAGACGCTGCAGCTCTCGATGCTGAGCCTGTTCCGGACGGTCACGCTCGAGGACTGGACGGACCTGATGTACATCAACATGTACGGCTGTGAGAACTACGGGTACGACGGGAACGAGGAGCTGTGCACCGCGTCCGAGGGTCACCCGGTCATGGCCGCGGCGTTCTTCGTGAGCTTCGTGCTCAGCGGCACGATGATCATCCTCAACCTCTTCATCGGCGTCATCATGAACGGCATGGAGGAGGCGCAGGCCGAGGCCGAGGAGCTGGCGAAGTCGCAGCGGACGGAGCGTCCCTCGCTCGCGCAGGAGATGGCGGGCGTGGCCTCGCAGCTGGCCGACCTGCAGAGGACGCTCGCGGCCCTCCAGGTTCGAGCCGAGCTCGAAGCCGACGCCGCCAAGGAAGCGGAGAGACTCGCCCAGGCCAAGTGACGCCGGGCAGGACGGAGTAGGCTCGCGGACGTGGACCAGCCGACGCGCGCCCAGCTCGAGAACCTGCCGGTGTTCCCACTCCCGGGGCTGGTGTTCTTCCCCGGGAGCCTGCTGCCGCTGCACGTCTTCGAGGCGCGGTACCGGGCGATGGTGTCGTTCTGCGTGGCGCGGGACATGCCGATGGCGGTGGGCCGGATCGCCGAGGGTCACGAGCACGAACAGCCCGGCGACCCGCCCGTCTTCGATGTGATGGGGGTCGGGCGCGTCGCTCGGCACCAGGAGCTGCCCGACGGTCGCTTCAACGTGGTGCTGGGCGGGGTCACGCGGGTGCGCCTGGTCCAGGAGCTGGACAAGATCGAGGGCTACCGCCGCTTCTCGACCGAGCTCCTGCTGGACCGCTCTCGGGATCCGTCGGTCGCGGCGGCCCACCTGGCGACGATCCGGGCCTGCACGTTGTCGCTCGCGGGCACGAACGCTGGAGCGGCGAAGGCCATCGGACAGGTGCTGGAGCGGCAGCTGGCCCCGGCTCGAGCGGCGGACGCCCTGGCGAGCGTGTTGTTCGGGCACCCGGATGAGCGGCAGGAGCTGCTCGAGAACCTCGAGGTGAACGAGCGGCTGGAGCGCGTGGCCGACCGAGTGGTGGAGTTGGTGGCGGGCTGAGGCCTCAGATCGCCAACAACTGCTCGGCCACGACGTTGTTCGCGTCATCCACGAACTGCACCAGCACCGTCCCCAGCTTCGGGTCCAGCTCCAGCCGCACGTAGTTCCAGACACCCAACAGGATGGGGTACTGGTCGTCGCCCTCGTGCAGCGTCGCGATGGCGTTGATGAACGACCCGGATGGGCCGCACATGACCTCCATCTGGTCCGCGCCGACGCGACCCTGGGGGCTGACGTAGTTCAGCGCGCCGTAGTGGAAGTCCCCGGACAGCCACAGCACGCCCTCGATGCCCTGGTCGTCGATGTGGCCCAGCAGGTCCTCGCGCTCGGCCTCGTACCCCTGCCAGCGGTCGCTGGCCTCGACGTTGAGGAACAGCGAGTAGAGGTCGGTGATCGGGACCGAGTTGAGGATGAGCTTGAACCGCGCCGTGCTCGTCGAGAGCGTCTCCTTGAGCCAGGCCATCTGCTCGTCCGACAGGTACCGCTCGTCCTTGATCCGCTCGCTCCGTGAGTCCAGGACGATGAGGTCGCACACCTCGCCCCAGCGCAGGACCCGCCAGATGCCGAGCCCGCCCGGGCCCTCCTCCATCGGCATGTGGTCCTTGAAGGCGCGCGTCGCCGCCTCGAGCTGGTCCTCGCTCACGTTGTCGCCCAGGTACCAGTTGTTCGCGACCTCGTGGTCGTCCCAGGTCGCCACGAACGACGTGCTGCGCTGCAGGTCCTGAAGGCCCTTGTACTGGACCTGGGTCGCCCACTCCTCGCTGTAGCCCTCGTACGTCGTGCTGCTGCTGTAGATCGTGTCGCCGAGCATGATCATCACGTCGAGCTCTTCCGCCGCAGCGTTCGTCAGCGTCGGCCAGGGCCGGTCGTCGGCCCCCAGACACGACGTCGCGCCGATCACCAGCAGCCTCGACTCGCCCTCACCGAGCGCCGTCCGGAACCGGACCACCTCACTGCGTCGCCCATCCGCCGTCATCAGCGCGCACCGGTGCGCCGTGTCCGAGGTCAGGCCCTCGACCCGAACGCGCGCCACGTCCTCGACCTCGACCTCGACCCGCTGGACCTCGATCCAGGCGCCGTCCTGGGCCGCGACGATCACCAGCTCGACCAGGGCCTCGGTGGTCCGCACCGAGAACCAGGCGGCGTCGGGCTGCACGTCGGTCGCCCGCACGTCCCAGGCGAACGCGTCGGCATCGACAGCCTCGTCGGGAACCCAGGCTTCGGGCTCGGGATCCCGCCACGCGGCCCCCTCTGGATGCGCGCTGTCCCCCGAGTCGCCGGTCGCCTTGGTGCAGCCAGCCACGAGCGCTGCGCTCGCGCCGGCGAGGAAGCCTCGTCGTGTCGCCTTCATGGCCTTCTCATGGCGGGTCCGGTAGACGGGGGCAAGTGAGCGTTCTGACACTGGCAGGCGTGGGGCTCGTCCTCGGCGTGGGCGGAGGCCTCTCCCCTGGCCCTCTGACGGCCCTGGTCGTCGCGGAGACCCTGCGCGGGGGGACGCGTGCCGGGATGACCGTCGCGATCACCCCGCTGATCACGGACACACCGCTCCTGATCGTCACCGGACTGGCCGCCGGGCTGGTCTCTCGCATCCCGCTGCTCGAGGCCGGCATCGGCCTGGTCGGCGCCGCGTTCCTGGTCTACCTGGCCTGGGACACCGCCCGCGCGGCCGGCATCTCGACCGACGGCGCCAGCCCGGGCAGCTTGAAGAAGGCGGTGCTCACGAACGTGCTGAACCCGCACCCCTACGTCTTCTGGTTGGCGGTGGGCGGCCCGCTCGTGGCCGAGGCCTGGACCGAGGGCGCTCCGTCGCTGGCGGCTTTCCTGCTCGGATTCTTCGGCGGCATCGTGGGCGCCAAGGCCATCGTGGCGGCCCTTCTCGGGCGCTTCCGACACCTCTTCACAGGGGCCCCATACCGGTGGACGATGCGC
Source organism: Pseudomonadota bacterium (assembly GCA_024228935.1). Taxonomy (GTDB): domain Bacteria; phylum Myxococcota_A; class UBA796; order UBA796; family CAJQPC01; genus JAAESX01. The sequence goes on along the minus strand of JAAESX010000048.1, from coordinate 53,877 downwards.
GCCCTGGCCGTCGGAATGCTGGTGTTGGCTGGGAGGTTTGCCTACGGTGGACTTTCCACCTCGGGTTTCCTGGGGTAGACAGCCGTCCGGCACCGGGTCACCCTCGATTGGGTTCGATGACCATTCTCCTCCTGTTCGCTTGCTCCAAGGATTGGAGCTTCTACACGACCGCGCCGGACGTCATCCCCGTGACGTCCGAGGACTCCGGCGATCCGAACACCGACACCGGTGACCCCGTCGAGGGTGATGCCGACGGCGACGGCCATCGGTCCACCGAGGACTGCGACGACAACGATCCCGACGCCTGGGAGTTCGAGGACTGGTACGCGGACGACGACGCGGACGGGTTCGGCGACCCGCTGACGCTGACCGAGGACTGCGGCGCTCCGGTGGACAGCTGGGTCCTCGAGCCCGGCGACTGCGACGACACCGACGCCAACATCCACCCGAACGCACCCGAGATCTGCGACGGCATCGACAACGACTGCGACGTCGACGTCGATGACGCGGACGACTCGGTCGACCCGTCGACCCAGACGCTCTGGTACACGGACCTGGACGGCGACGGCTTCGGCGACGACGCGACCGGCCTGCTCGCCTGCTCGGGCCTGGGCCTGTCGGATGTGGGCGGCGACTGCGACGACGACAACGTCGACATCCACCCGGACGCGACCGAGGTCTGCAACGACGTCGACGACGACTGCGACAGCCTGATCGACGACGACGACACCGTCGATGCCACGACCGGCACCTGGTACTACATCGACGCCGACGGGGACGGCTACGGCGACCAGTCGACCTCGCTCCAGGCCTGCGCCAAGCCCGATGGCTACAAGGCCAACAAGAAGGACTGCGACGACGACGACGCGGACGTCAACCCGGACGCGGACGAGCTCTGCGACGGCGTCGACAACGACTGCGACAGCTCGACGAGCGAAGACGGCACCATCGACCTGGGCGGCGTCCTCTACACGGACATCCAGGACGCGCTGGACGACTCGCTGACCGGCGACACCATCACGGTCTGCGACGGCACGTACAACGTGACGCTCGAGAACGTGGCCGACGTCACGCTGGAGTCCGCGAACGGCTCGGCGACGACGATCCTGGACGGCTCGAGCACGAGCAAGTCGATCATCAAGACCGCCAACAACCTGACGGTCATCGGCTTCACCTTCCAGAACGGCGACGCCCCCGTCGGCGGCGGCATCGACGCCTTCACCAACAGCGTCGGCGACCTGACGATCGAGGACTGCATCTTCGACAGCAACGCCGCTGTCTACGGCGGCGGCGTCGCGGGTCCCCAGGACCACGACCTGACCGTGACCGACAGCGAGTTCTACGACAACGAGGCCTCGGCCAGCGGCGGCGCGCTCTACTTCTTCGACGGCACGATGTCGGGCACGCTGGTGCACGACAACGACGCCGACTTCGGAGGCGGGCTCTTCATCGACGACGGCTACAGCGTCACCGCCGACAGCACGACCGAGATCTACGACAACGCCGCCACGTACGGCGGCGGCGCGATGCTGAGCGGCGGCTCGCTGACCGACGCGTACCTGTACAACAACGACGCGGACAACGGCGGCGGCGTGCTGATGACGCTGACCGGCGCCTCGATGGACGGCTGCACGGTCGAGGACAACACCGCCGACTACGGCGCGGGCGTCCTGACCGAGGACTACGCGAGCCTGACCATCAGCAACAGCGACCTCTCCAGCAACGTCGCCTCGTACGGCGGCGGCCTGTACGTCTATGGGTCCACGCTGACGGTCTCCTCGACGACGCTCGACGGGAACACGGCCAACTACGGCGGCGGCGCCCTGATCCACGGCGGCGGCACGGTGACCATCTCGGGCTCGACGGTCACGACGAACGGCGCGACCGGGGGCGGCAACGGCGGCGGCGCCATCCTGTTCGACGGCAGGATGGAGAGCTCCTCGACGAACTGGGGCAGCGGCTCGACCGACAACTCGCCCGAGGACATCTACAGCTACGACGGGAGCAAGACGCACACGGGGACCACGGGCACGTTCAACTGCACGGCCACCAGCTGCAACTGACACCGATGTCGCGATCGCGGCGCCTGACGGGACACGAACTGGCTCGGTAGGCGAATCGACAGCGATGGCATGCGTCCTGCAGTCCGGACGGCATCCACGGAGTCCGTTCTATGTTCCTGCTGCTGACCGCCTGCTTCCAGCCCGTCGAGTTCCACGACTCGATCGACTTCAACCTGGGCTTCGGCCGCGCCCACGAGCACCTCGAGACGCCGTACCTGCTGGGCTCGTCGTTCGACCTGTCGCTCTCTCGGCAGAACGACCGCAAGTCCATCGAGGGCTACCGCATCGAGGTAGAGGACGACACCGTCCTGGCCGTCCTGGCGCGGACCGAGGAACACCACATCGACGTGCAGGCCATCGGCGTCGGCAGCACGCGCCTGCTGGCGTTCGAGCCGGATGGCGAGCAGGTCGGCGAGACCGTCGTCGAGGTCCGCGAGCCGGCCGTGATCCAGCTCGAGGGCGCCGGCCCGCACCGCGTCGGCCTGGACGACATCGCCGAGGATCAGGAGCCGACGATCCTCGTCGGCGGCACCGCGAAGTTCCAGCTCCGGTCGTTCGACGCCACCGGCAACGAGCTGGCCGGGAACGGGGGCCTCGAGGTGCTCGAGAACAGTATGCTGGAGGCCTCGGTCGAGGAGACGTACTTCGGCCAAGACGGCAACTGGCTCCTGCTCTCTCCGTACGAGGCGGGCACGCACGAGGTCGAGCTCACGCTCGTCGGGCTCGGAGTGCAGGCGTTCTCGTTCCAGGCCGTCGACACCATCGACGAGCTGGTGCTGGTCGGCGAGGACGAGTCCGACGCCGAGGACGGTGAGTCCCTGATGGTCTGGGCACACGGCCTGTCGGGCGGCGAGGTCGTCCAGGGCGTGGAGCCCATCTGGATGCTCGGCGAGTTCGTCGGTGACGAGGGCGGCGACACCCTGCACTACGACTTCGACGCCGACCACACGATGGACGTGGACGCCGACTTCGAGGGCGACATCGCCGAGATCGAGGTCCACGGCGCCGACTTCCACGTGGGCGACTCGTCCGCCGTCGGCTGCTCGACGAGCCCCGCAGCGCCCCTCGGCTGGCTCGCCGTCGCACTCGGCGGGCTCCTCGTTCGGCGGAAGGTGCGTTAGAACGGCGGCATGCCGATCGCACCGCAGGACGCGCAGCACCTCCCCCTCTTCCGCATCTGCCCGCGGCACTACTACGAGCAGGCGTGCGCTCTCGCCCTGACGTCGTTCGACGTGGGCGCCGGGGAGGTCCTCCTCAAGGAGGGCGAGCAGGACGACTCGCTGATGGTCGTGCTCGAGGGGAGCCTCGAGATCATCGCCGGCGACCCGGCGGTCCAGCTGGCCACGGTCGGCGAGGGCGAGCTGCTCGGCGACATGGCGCTGTTCGGAGGCTCGGGCCGCCGCTCGGCGACCGTGCGCACCCTGACGCCGTGCCGACTGGTGCTCATCGAACAGACCGGCCTCGACATCCTGCGGGTCCACGGGAACGCGCTGATCCCCATCCTCGAGTCCGTCGCCCTGCGCACGCTCGGGCGCCGCCTGCGCGAGATGAACGAGCACATCAGCCGCATGGGCTCGGGCACCGAGTTCGAGGACGTCGCGCCCGACACCCTGCTGGGCCGGCTGGCGGGCCTGTTCGGAAAGAAGAAGAACACCGCGCCGACGACCCCCCGGCCGAGCGCCGCTCGCGTGCTGGCCGAGTCCAACACGTTCCTTGCGCTGCCCGCCGACGCCCGCGACGCGCTCGCCCGCGGCCTCGAGGTCGTCCCCTGCCCCGCCGGCACCGTGCTCCTGAAGGAAGGGATGCACGGAGGTGACGCCTACGTCGTCGCCGACGGTCAGATCGATGTCTACCGCGCGACCCGCTCGTTCCAGAACGAGAAGGTCGCCGAGTTCGGTCCGGGCACGTTCTTCGGTCTCGTGTCGCTCGTCCACGGCAGCGTGCGCTCGGCGACCTGCTACGCCCCGACGCCGACCTGGCTGCTCAAGCTGCCCGGCGAGCTCTACAGCCAGCTCGAGGGCGAGGACAGCCATGAGGGCCGCGCGATGCGTCGAGTCGTGTACGGCGCGCTCTCGAGCCAGCTCGAGAACGCCAACGCCCACGTCGCGCTGCTCGTGAGCGTGCTGGCCAACGACCCGACCATCACGGACCGGGAGCGAAAGGCGTACCGCCAGCTCATCGTCAGCGGCGTCTGACCCCACGGATCCAGACCTCGTCGGGCTCACCGAGCGGGCCCAGGTCCTCGAGCGGGTCGGCCTCGGTCGGGGTGTGGGCCAACACGTCGAAGCCCATCTCGGCGCCCTTGGCCGCCATCGCGTCGGTCAGGGCGTGGGTGGCGACCATCAGGCCCAGCCCGTGGGCCTCGTCCGCGACCGCGAGCAGCGCCTCGTCCGACAGCAGCGGCTCCTGAAGCGGGACCTTGATGACTCGGGCCCCCGCCGCGTGGTGATCCCGAACCGCCTGCCGCGCCTCCTCGGCGTCCGAACACTCCGTTCCGTAGCCGTTCGAGCCCCACGACCGCGTGGGGTAGCCGCCATCGGCGGTGACCATGGGCCCGGCCCACACCACGTCGATGGGGAGCCCGCTCGAGATGGAGCCCAGCGGCGCGGCCAGGTCGACCGCGGCGACGACCCCGTTGTCGGCCAGCGGCTCGGCCGCACCGTTCAGGTAGGCCAGGTGCACGTGCGAGTCCGCGAAGGCCGGAGCGATGAACCGACCGCCGAGATCGGTGCCTCCGGACAGCTCGCCGATCTCGACGATCACCCCGTCCTCGACACGCAGATCGACGGACGCGTCCCCCGGGAGACGCACGTTCTCCAGGATGGCGTCAGCGGCCGGAGCGGCGGCCTCGGCGGTGTCGCTCGCGGGCACGGAAGCGCAGGCGAGCAGGAGCGGAGCCAACAGCGGAGTCAGGAGCATCGACGAACCCTCGGATCGAGATAGGTTCGCGGCTCCTTCTGCCGAGGATCACATGCTGCTGGTGATGGCCATGAGTGCGCACGCACAGGACCTCTCGATTCCGCACGAGCAGTACCAGCTCGACAACGGACTGAACGTCATCCTCGTCGAGGACCACAGCCTGCCTCAGGTAGTGGTGAACCTCTGGTACGGCGTCGGGAGCAAGGACGAGGTCGCCGGCCGGACCGGCTTCGCGCATCTGTTCGAGCACCTGATGTTCATGGGCACGACGCGCCTCCCGGACTCGGGCTTCGACGACCTGATGGAGGGCTACGGCGGCTGGAACAACGCGTGGACGTCCGAGGACGCCACCGACTACTACGAGGTCGGCCCCAGCAGCCTGACCTCGACGTTCCTGTGGATGGAGGCAGACCGCATGGACGGGCTCGCCTCGGCCATGACCCAGGAGAAGCTGGACCTGCAGCGCGAGGTCGTGAAGAACGAGCGGCGCCAGTCCTACGAGAACGCCCCGTACGGCGCCATCTGGCTGGAGCTGCCCAGTGCGCTCTACCCCGAGGGTCACCCCTACGCGCACACCGTCATCGGCTCGCACGAGGACCTGACTGCCGCCGAGCTGTCGGACGTGATCGGCTTCTTCGAGAGCTGGTACGTGCCGAACAACGCCTCGCTGGTCCTGGCCGGCGACATCGACATCGACGAGGCCAAAGCCGAGATCGAGCGTCTCTTCGGTCACCTGGAGCCGGTCGAGATCGGCGAGCGTGCCGCCCCCGTGGCGCCGGACAAGCCGGTGAAGTCGCTCGTCGAGGTCACCGACGAGTCCATCGAGACCCCGCTCACGATGTTCATCTGGCACAGCCCGGGCGCCTTCGAAGAGGGTGACGCCGCGCTGGACCTGGTCTCCGGCGTGCTCTCGACGGGTCGCTCGAGCCGCTTGTACCGCCGGCTGGTCGACGGGGGCATCGCGGTCGAGGTCTCCGCAGGCCAGTACAGCCAGCTGCACTCGAGCCTGTTCATCGTCGACGCCAAGCCCGCCGAGGGCCACACCGTCGAGGAGATCGAGGCCATCCTGCTCGAGGAGATCGAGCTGCTGGCCGCCGAGGGGCCGACCCCCGAGGAGCTCGAGCGGGTCGTGAACGCCTACGAGATGGCCTTCATCGGCGGCCTCGAGTCGCTGCACTCCCGGGCGAGCGCCCTGAACCGCTACCAGTACCTGACCGGCACGCCGGACAACCTGGCCGCCGACCTGGCCCGCTATACCTCGGCGACCCCCGAGCAGGTCCAGGCCGCCGCCGCGACCCTGACGAAGGACCGGGCGGCGACGTTCCGTGTCCACCCGGCCGAAGCGCCCGCCGAGGAGACCAACTGATGCTCTCGCTCTCCATGCTCCCGCTCCTGACGCTCATCGCCTGCCCCAAGCCGACCGACCCCGAGACCTCTGTGCCGACCGTCGTCGACCCCCTCGCCGAGCGCCCCGTCGTCGGCGAGCCCAGCGCCTTCGTCCCCCCGACCGCCGAGAGCTTCACGCTCGACTCCGGCGCCACCGTGCACGTGGTCGAGCAGCGCGGACTGCCGCTCGTCAGCGTCCGTCTGCTGGTCGATGGCGGCAAGACCGCGGACCCGGCGGACCAGCCGGGCCTGACCAGCATCGCCAACCAGGCCCTGACGCGCGGCACGACCGAGCACGACGCCAACGCGTTCGCCGAGCTGCTCGACCAGCAGGCCATCGTGCTGGGCACCTCGACCTACGGAACGATGTCGATGGTCTACGTCGACTCCCACTCGGCCCGCCTCGACACCGCGCTCGGGCTGATGGCCGAGGCCGTGCTGTCGCCGTCGTTCGACGCGGACGAGCTCGAAAAGCTGCAGGGCCAGATCCAGGCCCAGATCGACGAGGCGAACGCTCGCCCGACCACGGTCGCCTACGAGACGGCCGAGCGGCTGTACTGGGGCGAGGGCCACGTCATGGCGCACGCCACCAGCGGCACCAAGGAGAGCGTGGGCGCGACCACCGCGGCGGGCTGCCGCGAGAGCTGGTCCCAGCGCTTCCGCCCCGAGAACGCGACGTTCGTCATCACCGGTGACATCGACGCGCACGGCGCCCGAACCGTGCTGGACCAGACGTTCGGCGCCTGGGACGGCACGGCGACCGACACCCGCGCCATGGCCGAGGCGGCACCGACGCCCGGCTACTACCTGGTCGACGACCCCGGCTCGACCCAGTCGACGCTGCGGGTGGTGATGCCCGGCTGGTCAGCCTCGCAGCCCGAGCTCGTGGCCGCGCGGCTCGGCGCTATCGTCCTCGGTGGCACGTTCACGTCGCGCCTGAACCGCCTGCTGCGCGAGGAGAAGGGCTACACCTACGGAGCGCGCGCCTCGACGAGCTACGGCGCCGACTGGGGCCAGGTCGTCGCCTCGACGTCCGTCCGCTCGGACGTGACCGGCGCCGCCCTGGCGGACCTGCTCGGCGAGCTCGACAAGATCACCGCCGGCATCGACGAGGCCGAGCTCGAGAAGGCCAAGGGCGCCCGCCGCACCTCGCTGACGTCGTCGGTCGAGACCCGCTCGGGCACGGCCGGCTCCTTCGCCTGGGCCCTGGCCGACGGGTACGACAACCAGTACCTGGCCAGCGAGCTGACGGCGCTCGACGCCACGACGCTCGCCCAGGTCAACGCCGCGCTGGCGTCGATCGACCTCGATCAGGCCGTCGTGGTCGTCGTCGGCGACCTGTCCACCGTGACCGACCAGGTGTCGACATCGGTGCCCGATGTCACCTGGACGACGGTGGAATGAACGACAAGCTGGGCATCGCGCTCGTCGTGATCTTCCTCGGGAGCATCATCGGCTACTGCGTCGTGACGTTCCTCTGAGGCAGCGACTCACTCGACGACGATGAACTCGGCGGTCGCGGTGTGGAAGTCCATGTCGTCGAAGTGCGCGGTGAGCGTGTACTCGCCGACGGGCGGCGTCGCGTCGTAGGGGAACGTCAGCGCGGTGCCCTGCAAGAGAGGCAGGGTCTCCTCGGCGTCGGTGCAGCCGTAGTCCGACATCGCCGTCACCCCGTTGGCGTCGACCCAGTCGAAGTGCCCGACCAGGCACCCACTGCGCAGATGGATCTCCATGTCGAACGGGCAGTTGTTCCGGACCGACCCCAACATGCGAACGGTGTCGCCCTCGGCGAAGGTGGTCTTCGCGGTGTGGCCCTCGTCGCTGGTCCACGCGGTGAAGTCCGCGTCCGTCAGACCGCACGGGGGGGCGGTATCGGTATCGGTGTCGGCGTCCGCGTCCGAGTCGGCATCCGAGTCCGCGTCGGCGTCCGCGTCCGTGTCGGAGTCCGCGTCGGCGTCGGTGTCCGCGTCGGTCTCCGGCCCGCTGTCGGTGGTGGGGTCGTCCTTGTCGCCACAGGCCAGCGCGAAGAGGAAGAACAGCATCTCGGACTCCGTCATTTCACCCACGAGCGTAATCGGGTACGGGTCGGGCATGGGCTACTTCGGAGAGCGTCCTCGCGAGGACCTTGTGCGCGGCGCGGCGCAGAGCGGAACGGTCGACGCCATCAGCATCCGCCCCCACAAGCGCGAGCCGGTCGTCGCCGTCGACGCCTGGGAGCTCGACGATGGGGCGCTCGATCACGCCCGCCGGAGCAAGCGCGCGGTCACGCTCATCGCGGTCGAGGACATCGGCGCCATCGCCGCCACGCTGGGTCGCGAGGTCGAGCACACCAACACCCGACGCAACGTGCTGGTGCGCGGCGTGAACCTGCTGACGCTCATCGACCAGAACTTCCGCATCGGCGAGGTCGTCCTTCGCGGGACCCGCTGCTGCGACCCGTGCGAGCGGATGGACAAGACGCTCGGGCCCGGCGGCTTCGCGGCGATGGTCGGCCGCGGCGGGCTGTGTGCGTCCATCGTCGAGACCGGCACCATCCGGGTCGGCGACACCATCGAGCTCGTCTGATGCGCATCGTCGTCACGGGCGGCAGCTCGTTCGTCGGCGCGTGGTTCTGCCACCTGGCCGCGGTCGACCACGACGTGCTCGCCGTCTACAACCGCACGCCGGTCTCCATCCCAGGCACCACCTCGGTGCACTGCGATCTGGGCACCCCCGGCGCCGGCGCGAAGCTCCGCGAGCTGGGGGCGGACGCGGTGGTGCACCTGGCCTGCAAGGTGAAGGGCACCGGGAACGGACGTCAGGAGACGGACAGCACGCGCCTGAACAAGCGGATGATGGACGCGGTCCTCGAGGCCGGCCTGCCCACCGTCTACGCCAGCAGCACCTGCGTGCACTGGCCCGGCGAGTCCGGGTACAAGCGCGGCCGGGTGGCCGACGAGCTCCGGCTGCGCGACTCGGGCCTGCCGTTCGCCATCGTCCGGCCTTGTGCCCCGTACGGCCCGTACCTCCCGCGGCATCGGCCGAGCCACAAGGAGAGCTTCCACACGCTCGCCGAGATGGTGCGGAAGAGCCCGCTCGTCCCGGTCATCGGGAACGGCCAGTACACGCGCCAGCCCGTGCACGTGGACGACTTCAACGGCAGCATCCTGCGCCTGCTCGAGAAGGGCCTGCCGGGCGCGGCCTTCGACTCGGGCGGCGAGGACGTGCTGACGATGGACGAGATCGTCCGGGTCATCGCCAAGGCCGCCGGCAAGCGGCGTCGCCCGCTGCACGTGCCGAAGCGCGCCATCCTGTTCGTCTCGCGGTTCAGCAAGGACTTCGAGCCGGATCTGCTCGACACCGCCGACACCCCGGACACGGCCGATCCTCGCCCGCTCGCCGAAGCGACGGGTCTGTGGCCGCGGTCGTTCCGAGCCGGCGTCGACTGCCTGCTGTCCTAGAGGGTCGATAGAGGAGGCCTCGGCGTCCTCGAACCCCGAGGCTGCCGGTCAGCCCCCCGGCTGCGGTGCCCCCAGCGTCCTCGAACCCCGAGGCTGCCGGTCAGCCCGCTCCCTACTCGGCGTGGTGCGCCAGGCACGCCTCGATGCGCGCCAGCGACTCCTCGCGACCGATGCCGACGAGCGTCCCGAAGATCGGCGGTGACACGGGGCCCCCGGCGACCGCCACGCGAACCGGCTGCGCCAGCTTGCCCAGCTTGCCGTCGTAGTCGGCCTCGGCCGCGGCGGTGAGCGCCGCCTCGAGCGCCTCTTCGTTCCAGTCCGCCGCCGCCAGCACCGCCTGGGCCGCGCGAAGACGGTCGAGCCCGCCCCCCTTCAGCAGGTGCTTCTTGATGGCCTTCGCGGGGCCCCACTCGGTGGGTCGCACGAAGAAGAACTCAGCGTCCCGGGCCAGGTCGGCGAAGGCCGTCAGGCGGTCCTTGTAGAGCTCGACGAGCCAGGCACGACGGTCCGCATCCCACTCCTCGAGCACCGAGCCCGGGTTGTGGTCGATCCAGTCCTGCAGGGCCTCGGCGCGCCGCTCGGGGCTCACCAGGCGGATGTACTGCCCGTTCATCCAGCGCAGTTTCTCGCGGTCGAACCGGGCTGCGGTCTTGCCGACCCGGTCCAGCGAGAAGTGCTTCGCCATCTCGGACAGCGGCAGGATCTCGACCTCGTTGCCCTCGTCGTCCCGCAGCCCCGGGTTCCAGCCCAGCAGCGCCAGGAAGTTGACGATGGCCTCGGGCAGGAAGCCGGCGCGACGGAAGTCGATGCAGTCGATCTCCGGCAGCTCGATCTCCAGGGCCTCGGCGACGCGGACGGCGATGGCCACCTCGTCGTTCTTCTTCTTCAGGAAGGCCTGCGAGGTCACCACGTCGAGCCCGGTCTTCTCGGCGAGCCCCGCCGCATCGAGCCCCGCCGCCCTGGCCGCCGCGCGAGCCGCTCGGGCCTTGTCGCGCTTGCTCATCTTGCCGCCTTCGATGCGGTTGATGATCGGCATGTGGCCGTGCTTCGGGAAGTGCTCCTCCCAGCCCAGCGCCTCGTACAGCAGGCGGTGCTTGAGCGTGTTCTTGAAGTGCTCCTGGGCCCGCAGCACGTGGGTGATCTGCATGTGCACGTCGTCCACGACCACGGCGAAGTGGTACGTCGGGAAGCCGTCGGCCTTCCGGATGACGAAGTCGTCGACCTCGTCGATGTCGACCTCGACGTCCCCCAGGATCTCGTCGTGGAAGCCGATCTTGCCCTTCTCCAGCGGCACCGCGAAGCGCACGACCGGGCGCCGGCCCTCGGCCTCGAACTCGACCATGTCCTCGGCGTCGTACTCGTACTTCCGGTACTTGAAGCCCGCGCCGTCCTGCTCGCGCATCCGCGCCAGCTCGTCGGGGGTCTCCCACGCCAGGTAGGCCTTGCCCGAGTCGAGCAGCGCCTGGACGCACTCGTCGTAGTAGGCCAGCCGCTCGGACTGCCGGTACGGCGCGCCGGGACCGCCCTCCTGGGGGCCCTCGTCCCACTCGAGACCAAGCCACTGGAGGTCCGCGAAGATGGCGTCCTCGCTCGCCTGACTGCTGCGCGCGCGGTCGGTGTCCTCGATGCGCAGGACGAACTTCCCGTCCGCGCTCCGCGCGAAGAGGTAGACGAAGAGCGCCGTGCGCGCGCCTCCGACGTGAAGGAGACCGGTGGGCGAGGGAGCGAAGCGGCTGCGCGTAGTCACAGTTGGCCTCCGTCTTTGGGGGTCGAACGAGGCGGCCCGGCTATCGCTTTTCGCGGGCCTCGTCGCGCATTACGCGCGGGTCGGGGGGCGGTGGTATCCTGCGGCCCCGGCAATCCAGGGAGCCCCTTTGGCCACCGCCACGCGGACAGTCCTGTTCACCGACATGGCGAACTACACCGCGTCCGTCAGTCGGGCCGACCGCGAGGGGCTTCGCAACCTGCTCGCCGCGCACGAGAAGTTCGTGCATCCGATCCTCACGCGCCGTGGCGGACGCATCGTGAAGTCGCTCGGCGACGCCTACATGGCGATGTTCGACTCGGCGACCGACGCCTGCCGCGCCGGGCTCGACGTGGTCGAGAAGGTCGCCCAGTCCGGCACGCTCGTCATTCGGGTCTCCTGCGCCACCGGCGACGTCGAGGAGATCGACGGCGACGCGTTCGGCGAGGCCGTGAACCTGGCCGCTCGGATCAACTCGAAGACCCCGGCCGGGGAGTTCTGGTTCGCCGAGTCGACCCGGATGTGCATGAACCAGGCCGAGCTCCCGTTCGAGAGCGTCGGCCAGTTCCAGCTGAAGGGCATCACCGGCGACATCGCGTGCCATCGCGCTGTCGGCCGCACGCGCTGCTGGCTGCCGCCCCAGGTCACCCAGGCCGTGAAGAACCGGACGCTCGTCCGCATCAAGAAGGGCGAGTCGCTTCCTCCCCTTCCGCCGGATCCCGTGCTCGTCTTCGAGGGCTTCCGCCCCGGCTCGCCCGAGCTCCGGCACGTCGTCGACTCGCTGCCCGTCCTCGACCCCGCCCGGCTGTGGATGTCGAGCTACCACATCGCCCCGCAGGACCGGTACGACTGGCTCCAGAGCGGACACGGCGTCATCATCGGCACGCCCGAGGCGCTCGAGCGCGCCGTCGTCGAGGTGCGCGCCGTCGAGTCCCGCCCCAGCGGCTCGAACACCATCATCCTCGACCTGGGCGCCCAGGCCGAGGTCGACCTGGTCATGTCCGGCCTGGCCCTCCCCGCCGTCCCGATGGCCGAGGTGGTGGCTGGCTACACCTACGACCTGCTGCCCGACGGCCGCTGGGTCAACCGCTCCGACCAGTGCGTGCTGCGCGTCGACATCGGCTCGGACGGCGTCCGCATGACGCCCCAGGCCACCGGCATCAGCATCGACGGTCGCCCCCTGGCGGCCGGTCAGCCCATGCGCCTGCGACACGGCATGGTGATGAGCACCCCGTCGGGTCCCGTGGTCTTCCACGAGCTGGGCAAGGACCCCTACGCCGGGCTCCTCGTCGCCGACACCGCGCTGCGCATGGGCGTCGGCCTGGGCCAGACCACCGAGCTGGGCCGAGAGCCCAACCACCCGGGCATGGCGCTCCCCGACCGTCGCGGTCAGGAGAACATCCGCTGGTGCTCCGGACCGCGCTCGGCACGTGCTCGCGAAGGCGGCTTCACGCTCGATCGGGCCCTGGCTGGACGTCGCCAGGCGGCCGTCGAGGTCGGACCCCAGGGCACCTGCACGCTCCGGGCGCTGCACGACCGCTGCCCGACGTACATCTACGCCCCGGACCAGCCGCTACGCCGCGTCGACCCCGTGGCGCCGATCAAGCTCGGCGACTTCGTGGTGACCGGCACGACCGTCGTCGCCGTTCGGACCCCGCAGGGCTGATCCGGATCAGCGCCGACGGCCTCCGCGCCGGCGGTGGCGACCACGCGGCCCCCGGGGGCCCGACCCGCCCTTGCGATCTTCCCGGCGACGGCGCTTGCGCTCCTGACGCTCCTCCCGGCGACGCTCCTCGTGCTCGGCACGCATCCGGCGAAGCTCCTGGCGGTCCTGCTCGGCGCGCATCCGGGCGGCCCGCTCGCGCTCGAGCCGGTCGACCTCGTCGCGCTCGTCGTCCATCCGGTCCTCGTCGCCCCGCTGCCGCTTCGCCGGGCGGTGGCTCCGGTGCCAGGGCGGCGCGTCGTCGGGCAGCCCGACGAGCTCCTCCTCGGGCTCGTCGACCTCGTCCAAGGCGTCCTCGATGCACGCGCGAGCGACGGTCAGCGTGCCGGTGTGGCGGAAGTACGAGGTCGAAGCGTCCAGCGCCGCCGCCAGGTAGTCGGCCCCCGCGTCCGCCCCTTCCACGAACGCGACGAGCTTCTCCTGGACCAGCTCGGTGGTGAGGCCGTGCTCGGTCACCTGTCCCTCGGCCCACGCTTGTGCAGAGCCGAGCGCCTGGACCAGGAAGCCGTGCTTCTCCTCGTCGCTGTCCCCCGGGATCATCGACGACAGCTTCTTGTAGATCGCGGACTCGCCGAGCCCGCCGGTGCCCACCTCGGCGAGCTTGGCCTGGACAGCCTGGATGAAGTCCGGGCCCAGCGGCAAGACGCCATCGATGACGACCCAGGCCGCGATGCGCACCCGGTCCTGCTTGGCGTAGTCGCCAAGGTCCGCCGCCAGATCGGCCAGGCCCTCGCGAGACAGCTCCGGACGCCCCTCGAGCAGCCCGAAGGCCACGATCTCGGCGACCAGCTTCACCGCCAGATCGACCGCCTGGACCGTGTCCGGCTGAGGCGTGAACTTCTTCAGGAACGACAGGAACTCGAACGCCCCGACCGCCTTGTTCGCGAGCACCACACCCGCCGCTACCTGGTCGGCGCGGTCGACCAGCTGGTAGACCTGAAGCGCGCGCTGGTAGGGCCGATTCGGGTCGATGAAGATCTCCCGAGCCTTCTTGGCGACCATGGGGTCGCGCTCGCCGGCGACGTCCTCGACCAGGTCGTCCAGGTCGGTGATGTCCTCCCATTCGCCGGGCACGATGAAGTCCAGGGCGTTCAGGACGAGCGGCGTCAGCCGGCTCTCGCCGAGCTCGGCGAAAGCCTGGTCCAGGGTCGTGGTCATGTCTGTCTCCTTCAGCCGAGCGAGAGCGCGCTGAGTCGACCTGTGAGTCGAACGGGCCACGTCTCGGTGGCCGGCCAGGCGCGAACGCCCTCGGGCAGCCTGGCAAGGCCCTTGGCGCAGAGCTCGGCCCCGACGCTCGGGTGCGGAACGTCGGACAGCCGCTGGCCGCCCTCGACCACCGGCTTCAAGAGCGGCTTCCCGCCCAGGGCCATCTGCTCGTGCTCTTCGTCGACCTTGGCGAGCACGTCGTGGTCGTCGAAGCGCACGAGCTGCTTGCGACCGGGGATCTTCGAGGCGCCAGCGTGCAGAGCAGGCTCGGGCTCGTGTCCGCGCCAGATTTCGGACAGGCGGTAGCTGAAGCCCGTCCCGTCGAGGCCGCGGACCAGCGACTTGCCCACGCCGATCAGGTCGACAGGTGCCTTGTTGCGGTCGAGCCGGGCGATGGCGTCCTCGTCCAGGCTCCCGCTGCCCAGGATGAGGACCTCGCTCATGCCCGTCCGGTTCAGCGCCTGGCGCACCTTGCGGGCCTCGCTCTCGAGCGACGAGCTGTCCACGCGGACGATGCGGATGAGCTCCTGGTACGCCTTCAGCTTGCGGACGGCCTCGAACGCCGAGCCGTCGGGCAGGTTCACGAAGCCGACGCTCGGGAAGTGGATCGAGAAGGCCTCGAGCGCCCGGTCGTCGTCGCCGTATGCCGCGAAGAACCCGCTGGAGAGCGTCCCCATCGCCGGGATGTCGAGCTCGGCGGCGGCGAGCGCATTGCTGGTCGCGTAGCAGCCGCCGACGAACGCGGCGCGGGCAGCCAGCAGCGCCGAAGCCGGGCCGGGCATCCGTCGGGAGCCGAACTCATAGACCCGCCGACCGCCGGCGAGTTCGACGAAGCGAGCGGCTCGCGTGGCGGTCATCGTCGCGTGGCCGACCTTCTGCAGGAGCAGGGTCTGGGCCAGGGTCGCCTGAAGCAGTGGCGCCGTGACCCGCAGGATCGGCTCGTCGGGGAAGACGAGCGTGCCCTCGGCGACCGCGTCGATGTCGCCCTGGAACTCGAAGTACTCCAGCGCCGACCAGAAGCCGGGAGAGGCATCCGCGAACGCCTTCTGCTGG
Organism: Pseudomonadota bacterium; assembly: GCA_024228935.1. GTDB lineage: Bacteria > Myxococcota_A > UBA796 > UBA796 > CAJQPC01 > JAAESX01. Next base: position 38,343 of record JAAESX010000048.1, on the reverse strand, counting down.
CGCAGCCACGCGATGTCCTCTTCCGAGAAACGCATCGAGCGGACGGCCTCGACGGCCTCGTGCACACCGGCAGCGACGGCGTATCCGGCCCCCTCAGGCAGGGCGCGCAGCGTCAGATCGAACGTCGCATCGCCCCACAGGCCGTCGGCGTGGTAGACGGCTGCGAGAACCAGCAGGTAGAAGTCGACCTGCAAGCCCGTGCGCGACAGCGCATCGCTGGGACCCACCATGGCGCGACCTTACCGCAAGGCCAAGAACAGCCGCGACGCATCGAAGTCGAAGTCGAACGGCGTCGTGGTCGACGGCTACAGCGAGCAGTGGCTGCGCCAGGGGTTCTCCTGGGTCTACCCAAAGGAGGTCGTCTCCAAGCCGAAGCACGCCCGACCGGGCGCGCGCGTCGATCTGGAGTCGAAGTCGGGGCAGTCGCTGGGCAGCGGCATCTGGGACGCCGGCTGGATCTCGGTGCGGCGCTTCCGCGCGGACGCTGGCCCGATCGACGCGCCGCTGCTGGGCACGCTCCTGGAGCGCGCCAAGGGCCTGCGCGACATCGTCGTGGACCCCGGGACGAGCGCCTACCGCCTCGCCAACGGCGAGAACGACGGCCTGCCCGGCATCCGCGTCGACGTCTACGGCCACTTCTGCGTGGTCAGCCTGGACGCCCCGAGCCTGCACGGTCTGCTCGACCCGATCTGCGACTGGCTGGACGGCGCGATCCAGCCCCGAGGCATCTTCCTGGCTTGGCGCCCCGACCCCCGCGACGACGTGAAGAGCTGGCCCGCCGAGGCCGGACTCGTCCGTGGACGCGCGCCGACCGGAGACGTCCGCGTCACCGAGCGTGGCGTCGCCTGCCTCGTCCGCCCCGGCGCCGGCAAGGACATCGGCCTGTACGCCGACATGCGCGACAACCGGACCTGGCTCGAGCCGTACTGGGGTGGCCGCCGCGTCCTCAACCTGTTCGCGCACACCGGCATGTTCTCGGTCGTGGCCGCGCACAACGGCGCCAGCGAGACCGTCAGCGTCGACCTGTCCGAGCACTACCTCGACCGCGCCGAGGCCAACTTCACGACCAACGAGCTCGACCCGGCGGACCACTCGTTCATCGCCGGCGACGTGCGCCAGGTCCTGGACCGCTTCCGCCGGACGGGCGAGCGCTTCGACGTGGTGCTGCTGGACCCGCCGAGCTTCAGCCACGGCCCGGCCGGCGCCTGGTCGGCCAAGAACGACTACGCGCGGATGGTGACGAGCTGCCTCCGCGTGCTCGAGCCCGGTGGGTGGTTCGTGGCCGCCCTCAACCTGGGCGAGGTCAGCCCGCGCGACTTCCACAATGCCATCCGAACCGGGGCGCGCAAGGCCGGCAAGAGCCTGCAGCTGCTGTTCGACGGCGGCCAGGCGGCGGACCACTGCGCGGCCATCGATCACCCTGAAGGCCGCTACCTGAAGTTCGGCGTCTGGCGAGCGGTCTGATGCCCCAGTCCCTCGCCTTCCTGAAGCTCCCGAGCAGCACCGGTCGTGGCCCGCGCGAGGTGCCGGTCCTCACCTTCACCGCGCCGAAGGCCGGCCCCACCGTGGTGGTGACCGCCAACGTGCACGGGGACGAGGCGACCGGCGTCGGCGTCGTGCACGAGCTGGCCGCCCGCCTCGAGCGGCTCGTCACGAAGGGCTCGGTGCACCTCTACCCGTCGCTGAACCCCGAGGGGCTCATCCAGCGCAGCCGGACCGTGCCCGCCGATGGGCGCGACCTGAACCGCGTCTGGCCAGGCGATGCGCGCGGAGGCCCCGCCGAGCGCCTGGCGCACATCCTGTGGGGCGACCTGTGCTCGCGTCAGCCCGACGTGCTGATCGACCTGCACACGGACGCGCCCGCCTCGATCCCGTACGCCATCGTCGACCGCGTGGTCCGCGGCCCCTCGCGCAAGCGCAAGTCCATCGAGAAGCGCAGCGCCGAGCTGGCTGCGGCGACCGGCCTGACGACCCTCCACGAGTACGAGGCCGCCCGCTACCTGAAGTACCAGCTCGATCAGTCGCTCTCCGGCGCGGTCAGCAACGAGCTGAACATCCCGGCGGTGACGCTCGAGGTCGGGCCCCGTCTGTACCTCGACCCCGAGGCCATCCGAGTCGCGAGCCAGGCGGCTCTCGGCGTCCTGACCGAGCTCGGCATGTGCCGGCGACCGGCAGACCCCCACCCCACGCGTCTCCCCGACGGACCCTGGCGTCGCGACTCGGGACCGCGCGTCGGCCACGCCGGCGTCTTCCAGGCCCGCGTCCGACCCGGCGAGCGCTTCACCACCGGCACCGTGATGGCCGAGATCCGCACGCTCGAGGGGCGCACGCTCGAGCGCATCGAGGCCCGCAGCAACGGCTACGTCATCAGCCTGCCCGAGCGCACCTGGGTGGTGCCCGGCGTCTCGGCCGGCACGTATGCGGTGAGCGCCTGATGTGCTGCTTCTCCGGCCCCGTGGCGAGCGTGTCCTCGACCCGGATCTTCGGCCGTCGAAGTGTCCCGGGTCGCCAGCTCCTGGCGTACGAGATGACCGTCGCGGCGGTCCGCGACGTGGCGATGATCCTGCCGCTGCCGACCCCGGTCGCCTCGCCCGAGGACGCCGTCCGGTTCATCGATCTGTCCGGCTACACCGAGCTCTTCAAGCACATCGAGCGCGGGTTCCCGGTGCCGAAGGCGGCGCGAGAGCCCCTCGCCAGGGGGCTCGCCCCCCAGTCCGCGCCGGCGCCGCTGGTCGTCCACAGCGTCGGGAAGTTCGAGGCGTCCTTCGTGCCGCGCCAGGCCGACTTCTCCCGCCTGGATCCACGGTTCCGCATCGCGCCCGAGCTGTGGGCGAAGGCACCGCAGTACGACGACTGGGGCTTCGCGGTGTTCCAGCTCGCGGACCTCTCCAGCGGCGTGAGCGTGCACCCGATGGCGTTCGAGTTCCCCTCGCGCGACGACCGGGTGTTCCTGCCGACGTTCCACATCCACGGGGACGAGGTGCCGCTCGAGGCCGACTTCGACCACGTGCTCTACGCGCAGCGGCGCGTCGCTCCCCGTGGCTGGATGCCGTCGGGTCAAGACGCCCGCGAGTTCGTCGACGTCGCTCGGTGCGCGCATCTGGTCGACGGGAACCGGCCGATGTACCGGCGCGAGGTGCTCGGCACGCACGCGAACCGGGACCTCTGGGTCTAGCGCACCCAGAACGCGAGCTCGTACAGCCGCGACGTGTCCCCGTAGTTGATGTCGTACACCAGGCTGGTGACCCGAAACACCTCGATCTCCGCCGACAGCGCCGCCTGGTTCTGCCCGTCGAGCGTGTAGGTGACCGAGCTGCTCGACACCGACGAGCACGTGTACGAGATGAACGCCTGCTCGGCGCTCGACCACGCGGTCCAGCCGCTCGAGCTGTAGTTGTTGTAGGTCCGGCAGAGGATCTCCTCGACCGAGGACGCCGTCTCGCCGTCGTTCGGCACGTCGACGTCCGCCTCGTAGTCGAGCACATCGGCCGTCGCGTCGAGATCGCTCCACTGGATGTAGGTCGTGCCGGCGGTCCAGTCGGCGAAGTTGTTCTCGTTCTCGGTGAAGAGCGCCTCGAAGTCGGCCTGCGTGTCGCCGTCGTCGACCCGGTTCCAGTCGAGGATGAGCGTCCACCCCCACCGTCTGTGGTCATGTCGCAGGTCCACTCCTCGACCGCGCCCGAGCCCGTCGGGTCGAGCCAGTAGGCCCCATCGGTGGCGGTCGTGTCGTCCGCGAGCACCTCGGCGCAGCTCTCGGCCGGGCAGTCCTCGCCCGAGCCGAGCACCCCGACATCCGAGGTCCCGTCGCAGTCGTTGTCCTCGCAGTCGCACAGCTCCTCGGCGCCCGGGTAGCTGTCGTCGCCGGTGTCGTCGCAGTCGGTGTCGTCGTCGACGTACCCGCTCGGTTCCGTGCAGGACTCGCTCGTCGAGGAGCTGTCCCCGAACCCGTCGGCGTCGGTGTCCGCGTACCAGGTGAACCAGGGCGCGACGTCGGCGTCCAGGTCGTCGCAGTCGGTGCTCTCGTCGACGTACCCGCTCGGCTGCTCGCACGAGGCCAGGGTCCAGGTCCCGCCGTACCCATCGGCGTCGGCGTCCAGGTACCAGACCGTGTCGAGGTTCAGTTCGGCGTCGGTGTTGTCGTCGTCGTCGTCGACGTACCCGCTCGTCTCGTAGCAGGCGGTGAGCGTGGTGTCGGCGGTGCCGTAGCCGTCGCCGTCGGTCGCGGCGAAACCCGTTGGCGGGTCACGGGCCTCGGTGGTCAGGTCGCTGCTGCCGTGGCCGTCGCCGTCCGCGTCGACGTAGAACGTCGTCTAGACGTCCTCGTCGACCACGCCGCCGCAGTCGTCGTCCGCTTCGTTGCAGACCTCGTTGGCGCCTGGGAAGACGGTCTCGTCGGTGTCGTCGCAGTCGGTGTCGTCGGCGACGGTCCCGGACACGCCATCGCAGCTCTGCGTCTCGGTGGCCGGGTCGCCGAAGCCGTCCTCGTCGACGTCCGCGAACCACAGATCGCCGACCGCGTCGTCCACCTGGCCATTGCAGTCGTCGTCGACCCCGTTGCAGCTCTCGACAGCGTCCGGGTTCACCTCGGCCGCAGCGTCGTCGCAGTCGTCCGCTTCGCCGAACCCGTCTTCGTCCAGGTCGTCGTCCAGGGTGGTCGGGTCGCAGTCGTCGTCGAGGCCGTTGTGCGGGTAGACGGTGTTGTTGGCGTCGTCGCAGTCCTCTTCCGCGGGCGAGCCGTCGCCGTCCATGTCGACGACCGGGTCGACATCGGAGTCTCCGGCCACGATCCCGGAGTCGGCGTCGAAGTCCTTGGAGCGGCAGGCGAGCGAGAGAACGAGCAGGAGCATGCCGGAGTCTACTCGGCGATTCGCTCCGTCAGGCGACGCGCGGCGCGACGCACCGAGTCGTCCGTGTTCACCTCGTCCAGGCCGTCGAACGGGAACCACTTCGCGTCCTTCGCGTCGGTCGCCGCGGTCACCTCGAGCGTGCGAGCGCGGAAGGCGTACCGGATGTCGAAGTGGTTGTGCGCCGGCTCGCCGCGCTTCATCCCCGCGGGCACGTCGTGCACGTCGACGTCCAGCAGGCCCGTGGCCCACTCGGGCCGGTCGACGTCGGTCAGTCCGGCCTCCTCGGCCAGCTCGCGACGGGCCGCGGCGAGCGTGTCAGGGTCCTCGGGGTCCAGGTGCCCCCCGGGCTGCATCCAGAAGCCGAAGTCGCGGTGGCTCACCAGCAGGATGCTGCGTTCATCGGGCGAGACGACCAGCGCCGAGCTGCACACGTGACCCGGCTCGAACGAGCGCTTCGAGAACAGGTCCCCCGGCGCATCGAGCGCGGCGAGGGTGCGCTCGACGCACCGCGCCTCCTGCGCATCCGAGGGGGTGTGGGCGGCGAGCAGTGCGCGCAAGCGGTCTCGATCCATGACGCCTCCGAGAACAGTGGAATAATGCGGCCGCGAACGCCCTGAGGAGCACGTGGACCCACGACAGGAAGAGCTGTACGGCGAGCTGGTCGCGAAGTGGAAGAAGGCGGTCAAGGCCTATGGCCGCGGCTGGGACGAGGACGCGCCCACCATTCCGATCAACTACCTGCTCGACGTCGACATGGTGAACTACGTCCAGCGCGGCATGTTCGCGGTCAGCGATGCCAGCCAGATGGACACGAAGCCCGCCGAGGACTTCCTGTTCGCCAACCCGACCTGCGACATCCTGGTCCGCGTCGGCAAGGTCAAGGCGCACATGAGCCGGATGATCAGCTCGATGGAGTTCGCCCACGCGATGCTCCAGCGCGGCGAGGTCGACCAGTCGATGTACGCCAACCACATGGACCAGTCCGAGGGCGGCTCGCTGCCCGAGACCTGTGGCCACACCCGCGATCGGATGTCCGGGGACGAGTTCCCCGCGTTCTCACCCCAGAAGCGCGACGAGATCCGCCCGGTCGACGGCTGGGCGTTCGTCCGCCTGGCGACCGAGCTGCTGAAGGACCGGCACCACGGCTCGAAGTTCCGGACGGTGCTCCGCTCGACCATCTGCACCCAGCTGAAGGGGCACGCGACCGGCATCCCCTCGACCCTGCCCTGGAAGATCGGCCTGGGCTACGAGCTGGCTCGGGATGGAGACGATCCCGCGACCGAGGGGCTCACCGGCACCTGGATCTTCGAGCTCGACATGACGGCGTTCACGGTCTGCCCGTTCGTCCTGCACGAGACCGACGGCAAGCAGTCGCACACGCAGCGCAGCCACGTGAAGGTCCGGCTGCGGACCTCGGCCCCGGTGGCGTTCGCCGCCATCATGCGCGAGATGAGCGTCCGCCTCGTTCCGGTGATGTCGAACATGACCATCCCCGACGAGACCATCCAGGTCCTGAAGTCCTACTCGGGCCCGACGTTCACCGAGGACGCGGCGGTCCGCATGGAGAAGATCCTGCGCGGCGTCACAGCCGAGTTCGTGCCGACGGGCGACGTGAAGGACTGCGTGGTCACCGTGGTCAGCGAGGACAGCCACCTGTCGCACGACATCGTCACGACGATTCGAAGCGACCTGGGCGCGGGGGACGGGATTTGAAGTTCGACCGCGACTGGCTTCGTGGCCAGCCGGCGAGCGACGCGTTCGACGCCAAGGCCTACGACCCTGTCGACGCGAAGCGCCGCAAGCCGCCGGGGCAGACCTACGCCAAGAAGTTCCCGCACCTGGAGTACGCGAAGATCCCCGAGGTCCCGAGCCCCGAGGACTGGACGCTCAAGGTGTTCGGCGAGGTCGAGAACCCCTTCGAGGTGAACCTGCTCGACCTGTTCGGGTACCCGCAGAAGGCCCTGAACCAGGACTTCCACTGCATCACGGGCTGGTCGCTGCTGGACACGCTCTGGCACGGGACGCCCGGCGTCGAGATCGCTCGGCGGGCGCGTCCGGCGGACTCGGTGACGACGGTCCTCATCCACGGCCTCGACGAGTTCAACACCTGCATGTGGGTCGAAGACTTCCTGAACGGCCTGGTGTCGTGGAGCTACCAGGAGAAGCCGCTGTCGCTGCGCCACGGCTTCCCGCTGCGCTTCATCGCGCCGCCGCACCTGTGGCAGTACAAGAGCTGCAAGTGGCTGACCGGCCTGGAGTTCCTGACCGAGCACAAGCTCGGGTTCTGGGAGATCCGGGCGTACTCGGACAGCGCTCTGGTCTGGGAGAACGACCGGTACGCCAACCCGATGGCCGATGAAGGGAAGCCGATGGGCGCACTCCGCGCCAAGGCCCTGGCCGACTGGGATGAGGAGAGAGAGGGATGAGCGAGATCCGCGAGACCATCGACCGCACGTTCGAGGGGGCGTTCATCGACCCCAAGGTGACGGCGCTGCTCGTCATCGACATGCAGAACGGCTTCTGCCACGAGGACTCGCACATGGCGGGCGTGTGGGGGACGCACCGGCAGCGGGGCATCATCCCGGACGTCGCCAAGCTGGTCGACATCGCCCATCGGCACGACATGCCGGTGTTCTGGAGCCGGCAGGTCTACACGAAGAAGGACGTCACCCGAGGGCGTCGCCGCATCCACGGTCACCTGACCCGCCAGAAGTTCATCCCCTGCCTCGAGGGCACGTGGGAGGAGCACCTGATGGACGACATGCAGGCGTGCGTCGGCGAGGACGACCACGTGATGATCAAGCACCGGGCCAGCTTCTTCCAGGAGACGCGCCTGTCCGCGATGCTGCGCTACCACGGCATCGAGATGCTGCTGATCAGCGGCGTGAACACCGAGTTCTGCGTCGAGACGACCGTGCGTGACGGCTACATGCAGGACTTCGACGTCGTCGTGGTCGAGGAGTGCGTCAGCAACAGCCGGCCCAACTTCCACCGGGACACGCTGGACAAGATCCAGGCGTACTTCGGCGAGGTGGTGCACCTGAACGAGGTCGAAGGGCTGATCGTCGCGGAGTAGTGCTGAGCTCGGCTCAGGGGTGTGGGGTGTGCGCAGAACCCCGAGGGTGACCGTCAGCCTGGGACTTGTGCGTCGTAGAGCGCGCAGAACCCCGAGGGTGACGTTCAGCCTGGGACCTTTGCGCTCTCAGCCGCGCAGAACCAGCGGCCGACGTCGCCGTTCCACCCGCTCGAGACCTACAGCCTCTTCAGCTGCTCGCAGGCCTGATAGATCCACGGGTCCGGCACCGCACACGAGAACCTCAGGAACCCCATGTCCTCGCCATCCGGATGGAAGGCGTGACCTGGGACCGGGCCGATGTCGCACCGCTCGATCAGCGCGTTCGTGGCGCCGTCGTCGCTCGCGAAGCCCAGTCCCTCGTACCGGGCGAGCAGGAAGTACCCGCCCTCGCTCGGCTGGGGCTGGAACCCCACGGCGGAGAGCCCCGCGGCGAGCTGGTCCATCCGGCGGTGGAAGGGGCGCTTCAGCTCCGTGTAGTAGCTGGCCGGGAGCCGCTCGAGCGCGAGCGCCGTCGCCACCTGCAGGGGTGCCGAGGCGCACAGGAACAGCTGGTCGCTCTTCACCGAGATCGGCGAGATGACCTCGGCCGGTCCGACCACCCAGCCGATGCGCCAGCCCGTGGCTTTCAGCGTCTTGCTGGTCGAGCGCACCGACAGCGTGCGAGAGGCCATGCCCGGCAGCGAAGCCATCGCCTGGTGCGGGTGCTCGTCGCGACAGAAGTCCATGTAGACGTCGTCGCTCACGGCCACCACGTCGTGCTCGAGGCACTGCGCGGCGATGAGCTCCAGGTCCGCTCGCGTGCGCACCCGGCCGGTCGGGTTGCTGGGCGAGCAGAAGATGACGAGCTTCGTCCGGGCCGAGAACGCCGCCGCCAGCTTCTCGGCGTCCAGGCTGCCGTCGCCTTCGTAGTCGACGAACACCGGCGTCGCGCCCTGACCCCGCACCATGCGCGTGTAGTAGGGGAACGCGGGGCGGAAGAGCACGACCTCGTCGCCGGCCTCGAGGAAGGCGCGGCAGATGCACTCGATCGTCCCCGTGGCCCCGCCGCTGACGCAGACCTGGTCGGGGTCGGTGCCGACACCGGTCTCGCTCGAGAAGCGCTCGGCGATGACCCGGCGCAGGCGCGGATGTCCGTCGCGAAGGGTGGCCGAGTGGACGGTCTCGCGGGCCGCTTCCTGCAGGGCGTCCTGCACGATGGGGTGCAGCGGCAGGGGGCACTTGCCTTGCGACAGGTTGATGCCGCCGCGGGCCTCGATGCGGCGAGACACCGACCGCAGGGCCGGCTGCTTGTGGCGGCGCGTCGCCTCGGTCAACAGGTCGACGATGGACATGGCGACTCCTTGCGGCCCAAGGATAGGTCCAGCCCATGGCACACGACATCCTGCTGCGAAACGGACTGGTGGTCACCCCCGACGGCGAGCGCATCGCCGACATCGGAATCGACGGCGAGCGCATCGCGGCCATCGGCGCTCCCGGAACCCTCGGCCTGGCCCGGGTCGAGCACGACCTGACCGGAAAGGTCGTGCTGCCGGGCATGTTCGACCCGCACAGCCATCTGGGCAGCGGGGACGAGCGCGACGACGCCGGTCTGGTGAAGAGCTTCGGGCTCGACACTCGAGACGCCATCATCGGCGGCGTCACGACCATCGCAACAACCCATGTGCTGGGTCGGGACCCGCTGCACGAGATGGTGGACGTGGCGATCGAAGCGGGCACCGGACGGTCCTGGGTGGACTTCAAGATCAGCAGCGTCCTCACCACGTACGAGCACATGGAGCAGATCCCGCTGGCTGTCGAGCGCGGCAGCACCAGCTTCAAGATGTACTGCGGCTACTGCTTCGAGCAGGCCGAGAAGATGGGCATGCGGAAGGAAGGCATGCCGCCGGACATGTTCTGGCTGGCCGCCGAGCAGGTGAAGAAGCTCGGGACCGACGCGCACCTGATGATCCACGCCGAGGAACCGCACGTCCGCCGGATGCTGGCCGAGCGATACGAGCGCGAGGGCCAGGAGGGCCTGGTCTGCTGGGCCGAGCACTCGCGCGAGTGGTCCGAGAGCGTCCAGGTCTACCTGTACGGGGTCATCGCCAAGGAGCTCGACGTGCCGATGTACGTCGTTCACACCAGCCGCGGACACACGGTCGATCTCATCGAGCGGCTGCAGGGCGAGGGCTACCCCATCATCAGCGAGACGCTGGTCAGCTACCTGGCCACCGACGCGCACGAGCTCGAGAGCCGCGACATGCGGTTCATGGCCAAGATCCAGCCGCCCATCCGCTACGCCGAGGACACCGAGCGGCTGTGGAAGGGCATCCAGGACGGCGTCGTCACCATCATCGGGACCGACACGATCCCGTACACGAGCAAGTACAAGGCGAGCCAGCCGTTCTGGGGCGCTCGGCCCGGCCTGAACATCCAGTGGATCGACAGCCTGCCGCTGCTCTACACGCATGGGGTGAACGAGGGACGGATCTCGCTCTCGAAGCTCGCCCAGATCACCAGCGAGAACCCGGCTCGGCGCTGGGGGCTGTACCCACAGAAGGGCGCCATCGCGGTCGGCTCGGACGCCGACCTGGTCGTGGTCGATCCGGACTGCTCGATGCCTCTGGGGGTCGAGCGCATGCGAGGCAGCAGCGACTACTCGATCTGGCAGGGGCGGACGGCGACGGCGATGCCGGTGATGACCTTTCTGCGAGGCCAGCTGGCAGCCAAGGATGGCGAGGTCGTCGGCGAGGCGCGGGGGCTGCACACGCCGTGGGGCCGCGAGGGCTGAGCGCACAAGTCCCAGGCTGACCATCACCCTCGGGGTTCTGCGCACCTCACGACGCAAAAGTCCCAGGCTGACCGTCACCCTCCGGGTTCTGCGCACCTCAGGACGCACAAGTCCCAGGCTGACCGTCACCCTCCGGGTTCTGCGCACCTCAGGACGCACAAGTCCCAGGCTGACCGTCACCCTCCGTGTTCTGCGCACCCAGACGCCCTACCCGACCCCGATCGCCAGCCGCAGCGCCTGCATCATCCCGTCGATCGACAGGTTCACGCCACCCTGGAAGAACACCAGCGCGAACGCCCGCAGCTGGAACGTCAGCGCGATGCCCAGCGCCATCCCCAGCACCGAGCGGCCCCGCAGCCAGCTCGGCAGGAACCGCGGGAGAGCCAGCGCCGCGATGACCAGCGTCGTCTGCAGCAGGTCGTACACCGCGAGCGCCACGACCATGTCCACATGCCCCTGGGCGTCGTCGACCGGCACCCGAAGCCAGTGGCTGTGCAGGATGAAGAGCCAGTGCCCGAAGAAGGTCGCCGCCGTGGCGATGGCGACGTTCCGCAGCTTCTGTCTCGGCGCCCGCCGATGGAGCCGCAGGAGCACCGGGTAGTAGAACAGCGCCAGCAGGAGCTCCCGGAAGTGGATGTTCCAGCGCCGCCAGACCTCGGCGTAGCTCCGCGCCGCCAGCGGGTTCTCGTAGTTGTCCCGCAGGTCGAAGCCGAAGAAGCGGGACATGGCGATGGACGTCTGCTCCTGGCCGATGCGGAACAGGAACAGCCGCAGGTAGTACAGGTCCATCGCGGCCCACATCTGCCAGGTCGCGTCGGTCGACCAGACGAACCGCTCGGTCAGCATCAGGTGCGGCAGCGCCAGGGTCAGCCCGAGCCGGGCCAGCAGGTGGCTCGCCGACCACGCCAGCTTGCCCGCGTCGCGCCACCGCAGCTCGGGGGTCGCGTTCCAGCCCGACCACATCTCGGCGAACGAGACGACGGGCGCGCGCCCCAACAGGAACGGCAGCCCTAGCAGGTAGATGAACACGTCCAGGAACGCGGGCTCGCGCACCTTGTCGATGTGCACCTCGTACACGAGCCGGACCGCTTTTCGGCAGTAGATCGTGACCACCATCGTGCTCAGCAGGTCCTGCCCGTCCAGCCCGTCGGAGTAGTCGAAGAACACCCGAGAGAGCGTGCCGGGCAGCAGCACCAGGACCAGCAGGCCGACGCCGCCCCCGACGCGCCACCGCTCCGGGAGCCGACACAGCGCGGTCTGCAGCACCACGGCGAAGCCAGCCAGGAAGAGAGCCAGGTCCGGGCCGACCACCAGGGCGAGCAGCACGCCGCTGGACGTGCCCAGCGCTCCCTTCCGGAGCCGCTCCGGGACCAGCCGGAAGACCAGGACCGTGGCCACGAACGCCAGCGCGACGAGGCCGAGCTGCGCAGGCTCGGCCCGCAGCCCCCGCACCAGATCGTCGTGCGGGACCATCATTCGGACCGCCGCGATACAGTCGGTCGATGAGCAACGCCTTGAAGAGTGTCCTTCCCGTCGTCCTGGGACTCGGCGCCGTCGGCGTGGGGGTCGCGCTCTCGCTCCAGGACGACCCGGGCGGCGAGGTGGTCGACCCGGTCGTCGTCACCACCGACTTCTCCGACGGCACGGGCAAGACCATCCGCGGCAAGGTCGACCCGAGCGCCTGGGACGACAACGGCGACGGACGCTTGTCCCCCGACGAGTTCCAGGACCGGCGCACCGCCGAGGAGTTCGCCAAGCTGGACCGCAACGGGGACGGCTTCCTGAGCAAGGACGACCGTCGCCCCCGGGGCCAGGGCGACGCCGGACGCCGCAGCAGCGGTGGACGCGGCGGCAAGGCCGGACGACGCGGAGCCCCTGGCGCCGGCCAGTTCGCCGCGCGAGCCAAGGAGGCCCTCGAGGTCTCGACGCTCGACCACCTCACGGTCGCGACCTTCCCGGGCCCCCAGCGCTCGTTCGACCGGCTCGACACCGACGGCGACGAGGAGCTCACGGCGGCGGAGCTCGAGGCGTTCGAGCCACGCGACAAGGGCAAGGGCAAGGGGAACGGCGAGGCCACCGAAGCCACCGAGGCGGACCCGGAGGCGCCAACGATCTGGCACAACGACGGCGAAGCGACCGAAGACGCGACCGAGGCCCCCGCCGAAGACGCGCCCGCAGGAGACGCCGGTCAGTAGCCGTCGAACGGCGCGATCTCCTCGGAGCCGACCGTGGCCTGCTCGGAGACCGCACGCTCCAGCTCGGTGCGGAGCCGCTGGAACTCCGCCCGCTCCATCGTCCGGTCCGAGATGCCGCCCATGAGCGCGAGCGCCTCCTCGTAGTCCTCGTAGGCGTAGAGCTGGCTGGCGTCGGCCATCAGCATCTTGTCCTCGAGCGGCAGCTTGTAGTGGATGAGGTAGTCGTCGAAGCGGGGCTTCTTGGCGTACTCGTCCAGGTCGGTCGGGTTCTGGACCTCGTGCAGGACGGCGGCACGCGCCGCCTCGAGCTCGACGGCGTCCGAGGTCAACGCCACCGTGCGCGTCCGGGTGTGCACGTCGACCACGGGCGCCTCGATGCGCTCCATGAAGCCGGCCGCGGCCGCGAAGTCCAGGAACTCCTGGTTGAACTTGCGGAACCGCAGGCGAACGCGGACCTCGAGCGGCCCCTCGACGTCGGCCGGGATCGGGATGGCGAAGGGGTGCTCGTCGTAGGTCTTGACCGGGATGACGTGCATCCGGTCCTCGGCGAAGACCCAGCTGCGGTGCCGGTCGAGCTCCAGCATGTTGCCGTCCTTGTCGAACGGCCGGACGTTGTAGACGTAGGTCTCGTCGTGGTCCAAGTAGCCCCGCTCGTCGAGCAGGCCGTACGCCCACACCTCGTCCCCGTTGGCGTCGAACACGACGACCTCGGTCCAGGCCTCGAGCAGGTCGCTCTCCGGACCCGCCGGGAAGATGTGCCCTGCGCCCTTGTTGATCACGCGAACCGCGATGGTCAGGTCCTCGCCAGCCGCCGCAGCCGTCGGGATGACGACGTTGAGCTCCTGGTTGTCGTCGCGCATGAACTCGAGCGTCTGCGTGATCTGCTCGTCGAGCCCGTAGATCGTGGGCGTGACCAGGTTCGCGCCGAAGCTGCGGTGGTTCGCGACGACGCCGTCCTCGTATGCGGAGACGTCGTCGTCGACCTCGGTCTCCGGGAAGTGGCAGTCCTGGCACTCGGCGTGCTCGGGGTGGTCCTCGTCCGCGAAGACCGAGTCCTTCCAGTAGCTGTACTGGAGCCGCTTGTGACAGCCGACGCAGTACTCGCTCTCGGTGTAGCTCGGCTTCATGAACATGTTCTTGTGGTGCTGCGGCTTCGCGTTGATGAGCGTGTTGTTCATCCACTCGGCGAAGTCGTTGTCACTGAACGCGAACAGGTACCGATTCGGCGGCGGCGACACGCGGTAGTCGCCGCCTCCTCCGCCCCCGATCTCCCCCGTGGCTTGAATCCGGTGGCAGAAGATGCAGCTGGCGGCCTCGCGCTCCTCGAAGCTCGGAAGCTCGGTCCCGATGCCGATCTCGCCCGCCATCAGCGCGACCGGCGTGTGGCAGCCCGCGCAGAAACGGAAGCTCTCCTCGCCCCCGTGCACGTCCCGCTCGGTCTCGACCTGCAGGAGCTTGCGGTCCATCAGGAACTCGCCCTTGCGCGCCTCCTCCATGAACAGGCTCTGGACGGCAGCGAAGACCGGAGTCGGCGTGCGGTAGTGCACCGAGTCCTTCCACTGCCGGGTCGTGGCCTCGTGGCAGCCGGCGTTCCCACACCCGTCCGAGTCGAGGAACAGCTCGGGGTTGTAGAAGCCGTCGTTCATCGTGGTGGCACGCGAGGGGAAGAACGGCGACTCATCGCCCGTGTAGACGTAGTCGGGCACCTCGATGTCGACCGGGGGCTCGACATAGGCCCAGGCCACTGCGCCGCACACGCAGATGAGGAACGAGAGCAGCACCGCCACCTTGCCGCCGAGGCTCCGCGTGGTCCGCCAGAAGAACCGCATGGCGCGCTCGGTGGCGGGCAGGTGGATCTTGAACGCGCGCAGGACCCACCCGATGTAGACGGCGAGCCCCACTGCAGAGGCGAGCGAGATCACGACGTGCCCGAGCCACAGCGGGTACTGCCCCGTGACCCCGTAGAACGTCAGCCAGACGCCGGTCCCCAGCGCGAACGCCATGAAGGCGACGGTGACCCAGCCCAGCACGCCGAACGGGGTGCTCCGCATGATGGAGGCGTACCGGACGTGCCGCTTGGCGAGCATCACGACGGGCACCACGAACGGGAAGCCGCCCAGGATGTGAGCCAGGAGCAGGCTCATGTCCAGGTGCGTCAGGTCCTCGACGAAGAACAGGTAGGCGCCGGACAGCGTCAGGAGCCCGGTCAGCGCCAGGCCGATCCAGAACGCAGCGCTCTCGAAGCCGCGCCCGCTCTGGACGCGTCCGAGCTCGCGAAGCAGTCGCCGATCTCCCATGCGCGCGAGTCTATCGCGACTGCCGTACCATTCCGGCGTGCAGGGCCTCGAAGCCATCCTGGGCCTCTCGACGACGGTGCTCGGCGCGTGGTTCGCCGGCCTGCTCGTCCTGGCCGTGGCGCGCGTCGCCGTCACCCCGACGGTCTTCAAGGCGCTGGCCGCATCGGCTGGGCTGGGCTTCCTCGCCTGGACGCTGACCCCGGTCCAGCTGGCGCTCGTGCTCGGCTCGACGAGCGTGCTCTACGGGCTGCGCGAGCACCCTCGGGTCGCCGCCGGCTTCCTGGCCCTGGTCCTGCTCCCCATCCTGTTCTCGGGCCAGGTCCTGGGCGACGACGACCGGTTCGCGTCGCTGCTGTTCGTCATCTACTTCAAGAAGGCCTGCTACCGGACGTGGGAGACCGGCGTCGCCAAGAGCGAGACCCCCGACCTGGCCGAGACCGCCTACTACTTCCTTTCGATGCCCTTCGTCCTGGGCAAGGCGGCCGTCGTCTCGCCGACCGAGTGGAGAATGGGGTTCGCCCAGGTGGGCCTGAAGGATGCGCTGCTGTCCGGAGCGCGCACCGCCGCCACCGCCCTGGGCGCCCTGGCCGTCTTCTACCTGATGAGCCGCGCATCGGTTCACCTGCTGGTCGACCGGGACCTGGTCCGCGGCCTCGACGAGCTGACCTGGCCCTGGATCTGGCTGGCCGTCACCGCCAACTGGGTCGCCATCTTCCTGTTCCGGTTCGGCCACGACCAGCTGTCCATCGCCGGCGCCCGTCTGTTCGGCCACCGCATCCGGGACAACTACGAGAACCCCCTGATGGCGCGCGACTACGCCGAGTTCTGGCGCCACTGGAACATCCACTTCCGCGACATGGTCGTGCGGTTCTTCTACTTCCCGGTCGTGCTGCGCCTGAACCGCAGCCAGCCCAAGAAGAAGATCTGGAACCTGGGCGCCGCGGTCGTCCTGACGTTCACCGGCCACGCGGCCTTCATGCTCCTGGCCCGAGGCATCCATCTACCGATCTGGGACGGCGAGGCCTGGCTCGAGCTGGCCATCGCGCTCGCGATCTACGAGACCTTCGAGGCGCTGTTCGTCTGGCTCACCCTGGCCTGGCAGCTTCGGCGAGGACGTCGCCCCGCCGGCTGGCTGCGCGCCATCCCGGGCATCGTGCTGACGTTCCATGCGCGCGCCTTCCTTGTGCTGCTGGTGCTCCGGTCGGGCGTCCGGCTGGCGGATCTCGGCGAGCTGTTCGGCCGCATGGTCGGCCTCGGATAGGCTCGGGGGGTGCACGACCCCATCCGGAACTTCCTGCTGAACGAGCTCGACGCCGGCCTGACGGACGACGAGCTGGAGAACGACACGCCGCTGTTCGGCCACCACGGCGTCATCGACAGCCTGGCCATCCTGGACGTCGTGACGTTCCTGGAGACCACCTGGGGCTTCCAGGTCCAGGCGCACGAGGTCGTCGACGACCACTTCGGCTCGATCGACCGGCTGGCTGCATTCGTGGCGTCGCGGACCGGATGAGGCTGATCGACGCCCGACCGGGGCACGAGCGGGCGTGGACCGGCCAGGAGCTTGGGCGTGACGTCGAGCGAGCTGCGGGCTGGCTCGCCGCACGAGGCGTTCGAGACGGCGACCGGGTGGTCCTGTCCTTCGGGAGCTCGGCCGAGCTGGTCCTCCTGGTCCTGGGGTGCCTCCACCTCGGCGCCAGCGCGGTGCCGGTCTCGCCGGCGTCCTCGGACCGCGAGAAGGCGTTCTTCGCCGAGCACAGCAAAGCGGTCCTGGTCGTGACCGAGCCCCCCGAGGACCTGGGAGAGGAGCAGCCCGAAGCGACGCAGCGCGCCGAGCGGGAGGCCTTCCTGCTGTACACGAGCGGCTCGACGGGGAACCCGAAGGGCGTGCGCGTGGCCTGGTCCGCAGCGAAGGCGAGCGCTCGAGACACCGCGCTGCACTTCGGCATGGGCCCCGGCACGCGGATGTACTGCGTGCTCGATCCGTCCCACGGCCACGGCCTCATCGTCGGCATCCTGACCCCCATCCTGTGCGGCGGGACCTGCGTGATCGACGAGAGGTTCAACGCGTTCTCGGCGGCTCGCTTCTGGCCGACCTGCGCGAAGCACGAGGTGACCTGCTTCACGTCCGTCCCGGCGGTCCTGCGCACGCTACTGCGCCTCACCGACACCGGCGCGCCCACCGTGCGGTTCGGCCTGTGCGCCTCGGCCCCCCTGTCCGAGCGCTTCCAGGCGGAGTTCGAGGAGCGCTTCGGCTTCCCCCTGGCGAACAACTACGGCATGACCGAGACGGCCACGTGGATGACGCGCGGCCACCTGACCGGCGACCGGCACCCCGGCAGCGTGGGCACGCCCCTGCCCGACACGCTGCGCATCGTCGACGGCGAGGTCCAGGTGCGAGGCCCCCAGGTCACGGACGGCTACCTCGACAACCCGGACGCCACCGCCAGCCTGTTCGACGGCGAGTGGATGCGCACCGGGGACCTGGGCCGGCTGGTCGACGGCTTCCTGTACCTGGACGGCCGCGCCAAGGAGGTCATCGACGTCGGGGCCGAGAAGGTCTACCCCCAGGACGTCGAGGAGCGCCTGCTGGAGCACCCGAACGTGCTCGGCGCTGCGGTCGTCGGCGCCCCGTCCAAGCGCTACGGCGAGGAGCCCGTCGCCTTCGTCCTGGTCGACGGCGAGGCGGATCTGCGCGCCTGGTGTCGCGAGGGACTGGCGTCCTACAAGGTCCCCCGCCGCGTGGTCGTGCTGGAGGACTTTCCTCGCCTGCGCACGGGCAAGGTCGACCGCGCCGCGCTTCGTGAGCGAGCCCGCGGATGAGCCGCATCCTGTGCGAGTGCCGCGAGATCACGCGGGAGACGGTCCAGGCGGCGATCGACGACGGGGCCACGCTGAAGGACCTGAAGCGGCTGGGCTGCACGGTCCAGTGCGGCTCGTGCCTGCCCGAGGTCGAGGACATGCTCGGCAAGCGCCGCGCCTGGTGGGCGGACATCCACCGGCCCGCCGCGCTCGCAGCCGCGATGGGTCTCGCCGTGCTGTTCGCGCCGCCGCTCGAGGACCTGCTCGCGTCCGGCCCCGAGAACACCGGCCACGACGGCCTGGAGTGCGCCGACTGCCACCTCGAGGCGCCGGGGACCACGCGCCAGCAGCTGCAGGCGAACACGCAGTGGCTGCTCGGCTCGCGCGAGACGCCCGCCGACTTCGTGCACGGACCCGTCGACAACGACGCCTGCGAGGACTGCCACGACCGCGACGGCGAAGACCGTCACCCGCCGTTCCGCTTCCGCGAGGCCCGGTTCGAGGACGCGCGGGACGCCATCGCCCCGCAGTACTGCGTGTCGTGCCACCAGGAACACCAGGGAGGCCGCGTCACAAACGGCGGCGAGACCTGCGAGCACTGCCACGAGGAGTTCGAGGAGGAGGTGCTCGAGCCCGACCACCAGGCCCTGGCGGACGACGGGCGGTTCGAGACGTGCCTCCAGTGCCACGACTTCCACGACAACCACCTGTTCGATGAGCCGACCTCGCTGGACGACGCCATCCCGCTCGACGAGGTCCAGGCCTACCAGGACGGGGGTGAGGACCCCTACTCGACGAAGAAGCGGTTCGGAGACGGCCGATGAGGAACCACCTGCTCGCCGCTCTCGCGCTCGTCGTGCTCGGCATCTACCTGTTCGCGACCGCGCCTCCGCCGCTGCCCGAGGGCGACGAGGCCGAGCCCGGCCGACGCATCGACACCGACATCCTGCTCGAACTCGCGGCCGCCGAGCAGATCAGCTTCCGGACCCAGTACACCAAGGACATCGTGGGTCCCTCGCTGAAGATGGGCGTGGTGTTCGACGAGAACTGGCTGCGCGAGGACGCGACGTCCGGTCCCTTGCCCGCCGTCGCGCTGCGCGGAATCGCGGTGCGGCTCGACCGCTCGCCGACCGACCTGGCCCTGTTCCTGGGCTCCGAGCACGCCATCAACCGTGGCAACCGCTTCACAGGCCGCCAGCAACAGGTCTTCGAGCAGATCGAGGCCGACAAGGAGCCGCGTTTCTTCTACGACGAGACCCAGGGCCTCCACACCGCGATGTTCGCCGACCTGGCCGTCGCCGAGCCGTGCGTCACGTGCCACTCCGAGCACCCGAAGACCCCCAAGACCGACTGGGAGCTCTTCGATGTCATGGGCGCGACGACCTGGACGCACCCCCGCGGGACGGTCTCGCCCGACGAGCTGATGGAGGGCCTGACCGAGGTCCGCAAGGCGCTCGCTGAGACGTACCAGAGCTTCCTGGACCGGGTCCCCTACTTCCCGATCGAGCTGGAGATCGGCGAGGGCTGGCCGGCGGATGGTCCCTACCTGCCGAGCACCGAGGTGTTCATGCGGGAGCACGAGCGACGGGCCAGCAAGCGGACCGTCGAGCTCATGACCCGGGCCTGGGACGACCCCGAGTGAGGCTCGATCGCGGGAGCCTGCTCATCGCGTTCGCCGCCGTGGCGTACGGGGTCCAGGCCGCCCTGGATCTGAGCTGGGAGCCCCTGCACACCTGGCAGCACGACGAGTCGTTCCGGCGCTGGTCGGGCCTGGCTCTGACCCTGGTCATCGCAGCTCAGGTCGTGTTCGCGCTGTATCGGCGGACCCAGGACGCGGCGCGGGCTCGACAGATCCGGCGCGCCCATCGGCTGGTCGGCGTGCTGTCGCTGATCCCGCTGTACCTGCACGCGACGTCGCCCGGGTACGGGCTGCTGCTGGTGCTGGGGGCGCTGATCCCGGCCCAGGTGCTGGTCGGTGCCCTGTCCCCGGCCGAGGGGCCGCGGACGCGCTGGCGGCTCCTACACGGTCTGCTCGCCACGCTGCTGCTGGCCGGGACCGGCATCCACGTGTGGATGGTGTTCGCCTGGAGCTAGAGCTCGCAGATGACTGAGCCCAACTGACACGAGGCCGAGTCCGCGAGGAGGGGCGCCGGGCCTGCGACCCGGAGTGCCCTCCGCGGACCGTTCGCCCGCCCGTCCGGGACGGGCTCTCTCGCGCTTCCGGGCCCTCGCGAGGGAGCCGCTGGCGCGTCTCGTCGCGCTGCGTCCAGCGGACCGGCCCCTCCAGGGCGTCCGCTCCAGACACACCGATTCGCCTGGCGGCCCGGCTTCGAGCACGGGCGCCGGAGCTAGGCCAGCTCCCCGAATCGAGCCCGAAGCCACGCGTCGACGAACGCCTCGCCCTGCCCCTCGGGGACCACGTCGGTCTCCGGGAACGTGTGGCTGTTCCAGCTCAAGACGGGACGCCCGAGCTCGCAGGCGAACGTGACCTCCTGGAGCGTGCCCCAGCCGCCCGGAAGCGCCAGCATCACGTCGCCGGCATGCGCCGTGATGATGTTGCGGGCGAAGCCGATCGAGGTCGGGATGACCACCTGGTTCCAGTCGTTGCCCCACTCGAAGTCGCCCGAAGGCAACAGCGCGACGCAGAGCCCGCCGGCCTGGTGGCAGCCCTTCGCGGCGGCCTCCATGACCCCCGAGCCGCCGCCCGTCAGCACGACGAAGCCGGCCTCGGCCGCCAGCCGACCGGCCGCGATGGCCATCTCCTCGACCTGGGGCGTGAAGCGGTGGTTGCCCTTCGTGCCGACGATGGCGCAGTTCCGACGCCGTCCGGGAGGGCTCACGGGACCGTCGTGATCGGCTTGGTCCGGACGTACGGCGGCGCGGGCCAGCCCGAGTCCTCGATCGAGCCGTCCGCCAGCTTCTTCTGCTGACGGGCGAAGCCCAGCCGCTCGAGCAGGGCCAGGTCGCTGATCGAGTGCACGACGCAGTCGGCCGAGTTGGGGTTCTCCCAGCGGCGCCAGGCCCAGCCCGGCACGACGAACACGTCGTTCAGATCGAACTCGTGCGGCACGCCATCGATGGTGATGCGTCCGGCGCCCTCGACGCAGATGAAGATCGTGGCCCAGGTCCGGCGGTGCTCGAGCGTCGAGCAGCCCGGACGCAGCAGCTGGCTGCAGATGTCGACGGTCGGGCCGACGGTGCCGGCGCTGCCCACGTTCCGAAGGCGCAGCAGCACGTCGTCGACGTCGCTGCCCTGCTGTGCCGAGACGCGGTCGAGCAGCGGGCGCAGGTCCGCGTACGGCCAGTGCCCGATCTCGCGGTACTGGCGCGGGTCGTCGAGCTCGAAGCCCGGCACGGCCCAGCCCTGCTCATACGCGCGCATGTCCTTGCGGTCGGGCCGCAGCGGATGGTGCACGTCCTTGGGGTCGCCGCTGACGTCCTCGTACTTGAAGTACCACTCGGACACGCCCAGGTACTGCAGCAGCGGGATGTCGAGCACGTCGAGGAAGAAGAAGTCCTCGGCGTCCTCGTTGCGGTGGTCGTGCCAGTAGGCCGGGCCGCAGTGGACGATGTCCCCCGGGGTCAGCGTCGCGCGGTCGCCCTCGATGCTGGTCCAGCCCTGGCCCTCCATCACGAAGCGCGTGGCGCACGGCGTGTGGTGGTGGCTGGGGGCGTCCTCGCCCTCCTTCAGCAGCTGGATGTCCGCGAACAGCGTCGCCGTCGCGGCGTAGTGCGGCTCGAGTCCCGGGTTGCAGAGGGCCACGACACGACGGTCGTAGCTCCCCTCCTCGTGGCCGAGGCCGACGACCTCGCCCCCCTTCTCGAGCACCGGCTTCACCGTCTTCCACGCCCACTTGTGGAAGGCCGTCTCGTTGCGAGGAACCTCAGGCCAGTACGGACGAGGGGTGAACTCCTCGTCGTAGCTCCAGCCTTCCTTCATGTGGTGCTGCCGAAGCAGCCGTCCGAACTCGTCGCGATCCATACCTGGGCTATATGCGGCGACGCGCGTCATGTCGTTTCTCTCGTTCCAGGGCCCGAATCGCATCCTCCACCTGACGTGGTTCGCGTTCTTCCTCACGTTCCTGGCGTGGTTCAACCTCGCCCCGCTCGCCACGACGCTGAGCGCGGATCTGGGGCTGTCGCGAACCGACGTCGACGCGCTGCTCATCTGCAACGTCGCGCTGACGATCCCCGCTCGGGTGGTGATCGGCATGCTGCTCGACCGCTTCGGCCCGCGCCGGATCTACAGCGCTCTCCTGTGGACGATGGCGGTCCCCTGCGTCGCCTTCGCCATGTCGGACACGATGACCCAGCTCGTGATCACGCGGCTGATGCTCGGCTGCATCGGCGCCGGCTTCGTCGTCGGCATCCGCATGGTCGGCGAGTGGTTCCCTCGCGAGCAGGTCGGCACGGCCAACGGCATCTACGGCGGCTTCGGGAACTTCGGGTCGGCCGCCGCCGCGTTCCTACTCCCCGTCGTCGCGCTGCAGTTCGTCGAGGACGGGTGGCGGTACGCCATCGCGCTGACCGGCCTGGCCTGCTTCGGGTACGGCTTCGTCTACTGGGCGGCGGTCACGGACACCCCCGAGGGCCAGACGTACGAGCGCCCACGCCGCCACGGCGCGCTCGAGGTCTCCTCGTGGGCCTCGCTCGGCGGGCTGATGGTGATGCAGCTCCCGCTCGCCGGCGCCCTGGCGCTGCTCGTGTGGAAGCTCGGCGCCATCGGGTACCTCGAGGGCACCGGTCAGACCGCCGCCTACGGTGTCATCGCCGCTCTGTTGTTGCTCCAGCTCCGGCGCTCGTGGACGGTCAACGCGCCCCAGATCCGGGCCGGCATTCCCGAGGACGAGCGCTACGCCTTCCGCCAGGTGGCCATCCTGGAGGTCGCCTACCTGGTGACCTTCGGATCCGAGCTGGCCGTGGTCTCGATCCTGCCGCGCTTCTTCGAGGAGACCTGGTCGCTGGCCCCCGCCGCCGCCGGTGCCCTGGCCGCCAGCTACGCCTCCATGAACCTGCTCGCGCGCCCGCTCGGCGGCTGGATGAGCGACCGCCTGGGCTCCCGCAAGCTCACGCTGTTCGTGCTCATCGTCGGCCTGGCCGGGGGCTACGCCGCGATGTCCGAGCTGGACGCGAGCTGGCCGCTCCCCGCCGCGATCGCCCTGGTGATGGCCTGCTCGTTCTGTGTGCAGGCGGGTGAAGGCGCGGTCCACGCCATCGTGCCTCTCGTGAAGCGGCGACTGACCGGCCAGGTCGCCGGAATGGTCGGGGCCTACGGGACGGCCGGCGCGGTCGCCTTCCTCACGGTCCAGAGCGAGGTGGCCGACATCCACACCTTCTTCGCGGTCATCGCCGGGGCCGCGGTGCTCAGCGCCGCCAGCATCCTGGCGCTGAAGCCGGTCACCTGATCCCGCGCTCGCCGTACCAGTCCCAGCACTGGCGGATGCCGTGCTCGAGCGGCTTCGGGGCGTAGCCGAGCTCGCCGATGGCCTTGGCCGAGCTGTACCGCCGGTTGGCCGCCGAGACCCTCGCCAGCACCGGCGTGATGGGCGGCTCGTTGCCCGAGAACGCCGCCCCGATGAGCAAGGCCTGCCCGTAGAGCGCGACCAGCCAGGCGGGGAGGACTCGCGTGGGAGCGCGCCCGCCGACGACCTGGGCCACCGCGGCGAACAGCTCGACGAACGAGGGGGTGTGCCCGCCGAGCACGTAGCTCTGCCCTGCTCGCCCGCAGTCCAGTGCCGCCAGATGGCCCTCGACCACGTCGTCCAGCGCCGCCACCGTGGTGGCTCCGCTGGGCACGCCTGGAGGCCCGCCTCCCGCGACCTGGAGGCACATCCGACCGGCGTTCCGATGCAAGTCGTGGGTCCCGAACGTGATGCCCGGGTTCACGGCGACGCCCTCGACCCGGGTGTCTGCCAGTACCAGATCCTGGGCCTCGCGCTTCGTCTCCGCGTAGGGCACACCCCGCCAGTTCCACGGGGTCGCCTCGTCACCCAGGCCGTCGCCCGGGACCGCACCCAGAGCGGCGATCGAGCTGGTCAGCAGCACCCGCTCGACGCCCGCCTTCGCCGCGGCGTCCAGGACGTTCCGCGTCCCGCCGACGTTCACGTCCCGCTGCCACTGGGCGTTCTTCTGCCAGTAGCTGACGACGCCTGCGCAGTGGACGACACGTCGCACGCCCTGCATGGCCGCGTCCACCGCCGCCAGGTCCTGGATGTCCCCGGGCACGACGTGGGCTTCGAAGTCGAGCGCTCCCCGGCGTGCCGGGTTCCGGACGAGGCAGCGCACCGCCTCGCCTCGGTCGACCAGGGCCTTGGCGACACGGGAGCCGATCTGGCCCGTCGCCCCCGTGACGAGGATCACTCCACACGCCTCGGCGGCAGCTCGCCGTCGGCATCGACGGCCAGGAACGCAGGCGCGGCCAGCTGCTCGTTGCACACGGCGGCGTCGATCGCGATGACCAGCTCTTCGGCCTTCAGGACCAGCGTCGTGCACCCGGCGAGCCGCAGCGCGCAGGTCTCGTAGCCCTCGGCGAAGGCGGCCTCACAGGCCGTGATGGACTCAGCTCCCAGCACGTCCTCGGCCAACTGGCGCTCGGCGGTGACCTTCCAGATCACGCTGCCCTCGACCTCGGTCCGCTCGAACGCGGACGGAGCCTTCTTGGGGCCGCACGCCACGAGCAGCGTCAGGAGCGAAAGCCTGACCGGGGCAGCTACTCGCAGACCGACGGGTACCAAAGCCACTCACTGAGTCCGGTGGTCTCATCGTCGCTCCGCCAGGTGACCAGCAGATCGTCGAGCCCCTCGCCGTTCATGTCGGCCAGCCGGTAGTACGCGCTGCCGCTGCTCATCGAGCTGCTCATGAACGCGCCGTCGGTGTAGCCGTTCGGCAGGAGCCAGTTGTCCGGCGCCGAGGCGAAGCCCGTGCCCTCGTTCTCGTGCACGAGCCACTTGGTGGTGCCGACCTTGGCGTTCGCGCCGGAGATGGCCTCGTACTGGATGACCAGGTCGTCGACGCCGTCACCGTGCAGATCGGTCAGCGCCCAGTTGAGCGAGTCCGTGCCGGTGTCGTAGCCGCTGCGGAAGTAGCCGTCCGTGTAGCCGACGGGCAGGTCCCAGCTCGTGCTGACGCTGTCGAAGCCGCCGCTGTCGCCCGCGTACACAAACCAGTGGGTGGTGCCGACGCCCTCGAAGCCCTCGTAGTAGGTGACGAGCATCTCGAGCAGGCCGTCGCCGTCCATGTCGCGCACCGCCCAGTTCGGCGAGGACGTCGAGCTGTCGTACGACAGGCTGAACTGGCCGGCTGGGAACCCGGTGGGGAGCGAGAACGTGTCGCCCGTGCTGGACCAGCCGCTGCCGGTGTTCGAGTAGACCAGCCAGCGAGTGTCGCCCAGCCCCTCGATGCCGTCGTACTCGGTGACGACGAGCTCGGGCGCGCCGTCCCCATCGATGTCCATCAGCGTCCAGTTCGGCGAGGACGTCGAGCTGTCGGTGGCCTGCCAGAACGTGCCGCTGGGGAACCCGACCGGCAGGCTCCACGTGGTCCCGCTCGTGTCGAAGCCCGAGCCGTTGTTCGTGTAGACCATCCACGAGCTGTCGCCGACACCGCTCAGGATGTCGTAGTAGGTGACGACCAGCTCGTCGGTCCCGTCGCCGTCCAGGTCGAGCAGCGCCCAGTTCGGCGAGGCCGACGACGTGTCGTACCCCATGTAGAACGCCTGGCTGGGGAAGCCGGTGGGCAGCGCCCAGTCGCCCGCGGCGCCCTCGAAGCCGTCGCCGGCGTTCTCGTACACGAGCCACTTGCTGGTGCCGACGTCGGTCAGGCCCTCGTAGTACGTGACGAACAGGTCCATCCCGCCCTTGTCGTCCAGGTCGAGCATCACCCAGTTGGGGCTGCTGGTGGAGGTGTCCGTGGCGTACATGAAGGTCCCGTCCGGGAAGCCCGCCGGCAGACGCCAGGGGGTCGCGAGCACCTCGAACCGGGTGCCGTAGCAGTCGCCGCGGACGGGGTCGTCCGAGTCCGTGCCCGAGTCGAGCGGCGGCTTCTCCCAGCCGGGAGCGTCAGGGACCGTGTCCAGGCCGAAGCAGGCGAGAAGGTGGAACAACATCAGCAGGCGCCTCCCACGAGCGCCTCGACCACTTGGTCGAGACCCCTCGTGCCGAACTCCGCCGTCCAGGCCCCGTCGAGGACGGGGAGCGGAGCGCTCCGAAGATAGCGCGGAGACCGGGGCAGTCGCCGGCCCGACGTCACCAGGCCGCCGAGCCGCTCGCCCAGCGAGGTGCGCGGCGTCACGATTCGCGCGTCGCGCTCGGTACGCTGACACAGCTTGCGATGGACCTGTCCGAGCGTAGCCAGCATGCCCACCGCGTCGACCCGAGACAGCTTGCCGACCAGCACGCGCTCGCCGGGCATCGAGGTCCCGAGCGCGCGCGCGACGATGCCTCGAGCCAGCTCGTCGACGTGGACGAAGGGCAGCGCAGTGTCCGCGGCATCGAGCTCCAGGCGCCCCGAGCTCTCGGCGCTGGCTGCCGCGGCCTCGAGCCAGCCGGTCAGCGGGCCGTCGATTCCGACCGCGCCGAAGGGGTGTCCTGCGCGGACCACGCAGGTCTCGACATCGGCGCGCCGGGCCCAGAACGTGACGCGCGCCTCGGCAGCACATCGCGCGGCGAGCCAGGCAGATCCATACCGCTCGGGTAGGACGTCGGGCTCGTCCGGTGAGCCCGGTCCGATGAGCGCCGTGCTGAGGACGACCGCGCGCGTCGGCGAGCCGAAGGCGTTGAAGCCGTGGAGCACCGACTGCGTGCCCTTCAGAACGACGTCGAGGATCTCGGCGTCGCTGGCCTGGCAGCGCTCGGACAGGTGCACCAGGACCTCGGCCCCGACCACTCGCGGGCCCCAGACGTCCGGGGTGCACGGGTCGGCGTCGACGCGCTCGAACCCGTCCAGGTCGACCTGCTCGCCCGGGCGGACCAGGACGACGAGCTCGACCTGCTCGCGGAGCCCGAGCACGACACGCCGGCCGAGCGGGCCCGAGGCGCCGGTGAGGAGGACCTTCATGCCGACCCCTTGGCGATGGCGGCGGCGAGCACCGGGGCGGTCGACTCGACCCGCACGGGGCAGCCTCCGACGTGCGGCACGCCGTGCTGCTGGGCGAAGGCCTGGGCGCAGTCGCCGAGCGCCACACAGGTCCCCTCGCCCGGCGTCCGCTCGGACGGCTGGTGGCCCATGTACAGCTCGAGCCCGGACACGAGCATCGCCTTGGCCAGGCCAGCGACGGTGCGGACCTGCGTCGGGTTCCCCTTGGCGTAGTCGAGGAGCGCCGAGGCGGCGACGTGGCAGGTCGCGCAGCTGTCGCCCGGGAAGACGCGAGCGGCTCGGGCCGGCTCGATGACCCCGGTGGGTCGGGCGAAGGCGCGCACGTGGCCGGTCAGCTCGGGAGGGAGCTCGGGGAACGCGCGGCCCGAACCGAGCGCCACCAGGTGGCCTACCTCGGACGGGTCGATGCCCATCAGACGGGCCGCGCAGCTGTCGAGCTCGAACAGATCGTCCCCGGCCAGGTGGTAGCCCGTGGCCACAGCACCGCCGTGGTGGGGGCCGTTGCCCTCCATCGCGACGTCGGCCTCGACGAGCGTCCAGGTCGGCGGGAGCGTCGCGGCCAACTCGCCGAGCAGCCGGTCCAGCCCGTCGCGGTGCATGCGCAGGGTCTCGCTGTCCGGGAGCAGGCCCATCAGCCCCTTGCAGCCGACCGCGATCTGCGTGCCCATGTGCGTCTTCATGCGCACACAGTCGATGCGCAGGGTGGCCTCGTCGAGGGCCTGGGGCACCAGGAACCCGTCCCGCCGCACCATCGGCTCGATCTCGAGGTCGACCAGGCGCACGTGGGGGTGGTCCTCGAGGAGCCCCGTGCAGCCGGCGATCTCCAGCAGGTCGGTGAACGACGTGTACGGGACGTCCGGCGGCGTCAGCAGCGAGCTGTGTGCCAGCGAGATGCGCGCAGCTCCGTTGTCCGTCAGCCAGGCGAGCACCTGACCCAGGAACGCGGGCGTCGTGTTCTCGCCCGGGCGAGGCTCGGTGCGGGCGTTCCAGTCCGGCTTCACGAGCACGTGAGCCCCGTCCGGCAGCGCTCCGACGGCCGCATCCAGCAGCGCGCGGACGCCATCCTCGGGAGCCGGTGCGGGCTGGAGGTGGATCATGCGCAGAACATAGGCCGCCGCCGTTATGTTGGCGACGTGATGACGCTTCTCCTCCTCGCCTGTTCTGGCGCTCCCGACCGCGAAGCCGGAGACCGCACGCCGCTGACCGCGCCGTGCTCCGACCTCGACCCGGAGCACTGCCTCCTGCCTTGGCCCTCGAGCCAGTTCACCCAGGTCGATGCGTCGACGGAGACGGGTCTGCGCCTGGCGATCGACGCCGAGTCCATGCCGGGCGACGACAACCCCACGTTCCTGAACCTGGCGGATGGCTACTCGCGCGTCACGGGCGTGGCGTTCGGCTTCGACCAGACCCTCGACGCCGACATCGGAACCTGGGACGTCGACGCGCAGCTCGAGCCCGACGGGGTTCTGCAGGTCTTCAACGCCGAGCCCGGCTCCGACCAGTACGGACAGCGGCAGGCCTACTTCATCGAGCTCATCGACGCGGGCGGCCTGGGCGTCGAGCGCACGCTCCTCATCGGCCGGCCCGAGTGGGTGCTCGAGCCCGCCGCCGACCACGTCGCCATCGTCACCGACGGCGTGGGCGCCGCGGCGACCGACGAGGTCCGCATCGCCCTGGGCCTCGACAAGGCCCGCACCGGCAAGCAGAAGGACCTGGCCGCGTACCACGCGCCCGTCCGCGACTTCCTCGTCGAGCAGGGCGTGGACCTCGAGAGCGTCGTTCGGGTGACCGACTTCACGACCCGCAGCGCCACCGACCCGACCTACCGCACCCACGCGATGATGGACGAGCTCGACGCCAGCATGGGCGAGCTCTCGGTCGAGATCGACTCGGTCGTCGAGCCCAGCAACCCCGACCAGGAGGCCATCATCCGCGGCCGCCTGACCGGCGCGCCCGGGTTCCTGAACGAGGATGGCCGGCTCGAGCTCGACGCCGACGGCACGCCGATGGTGGTCGGCGAGGCCGACATCGAGTTCCGCATCTCGGTGCCCGCGGGACCCGAGGACGTGCCCTACAAGGTCACGCTCTACGGCCACGGCACCGGCGGCGACGTCACCGACGACCTGTTCGACCAGGAGCTGGCGACCCAGGACGTCGCCAAGCTCAACCTGCGCTTCGACGGCTGGACGGACGACGACTTCGTCCAGACGCTGGTCGGCTTCGAGGCCTTCGTCGACGGCAGCGAGCGCTCCACCGCCGGCCTGATGCAGTCGATCGCCGGCGGCACGGTGCTGCTGACCGCGCTGGACGGCGTGCTCGGCGAGGCGCTGCACGAGGAGACCGGTCGCTGGCCCGACACCGAGTACGTGGTCTGGACCGGGGGCTCGCTGGGCGGAACGCTCGGCGCGGTCATCGTGAGCGCGGACGACCGGCTGGACACCGCGGTGCTGAACGTGCCCGGGACCGGCTGGAGCCACATGATCCCGCACTCGCTGCTGTACGACGTGGCGCTGAAGGATCTGTTCGAGGTGCGCTACGGCAACCCGCTCGACATGCACCTGGCGATGGTCATGGGCCAGGGCGCCTGGGACGACGTCGACGGCGCGGTCTGGGCGGACGAGGCCCTCGAGGCCGGCGGAGCCTTCCTGCTCCAGGAGTCCATGGGCGACCCCGTGCTGCCGAACCTGGGCACGAACCTGCTCGCCAACGCGCTCAAGGCCAAGCAGCTGCTGCCGCTCCTGGAACCGATCTATGGGATGGAGCAGGTCGACGGCGTCATCACCGACGGCGCCGCGCTCGAGCAGTACCGGGTGCCGGACACCGGCGTGTACGACGTGCACGGGTTCGCAGCGCGCGACACCGTCGCTGCCGAGGCGGCCCAGGAGCAGCTCCTGGCCTTCCTCGAGAACGCCTGGGAGGGCGAGCGGCCGATGATGCACCCGCAGCTCTGCATCGACGAGGGCCTGAACGAGACCTGCGACTTCACCGAAGCGGACCAGGAGTGGGAGTGACGCTGATCCTGACCTTGATGGGCTGCGCCTGCGAGCTGCCCGAGGACGGCCCGTTCCCCCCCGGGAGCTACGGCGGCGGGGACGGCGAGCTGCTGACGGTCTCCCGTGAAGGCAACGGCGACCTGCAGCTGGGCTGCACCTGGTGGGCCTTCGAAGAGCTGACAATCGTCGAGGGCGTCTTCGAGACGACGGCGACGACCGAGGTCGACGGCGAGGTGTTCACCGAGGACCTGACGGGAACGATGTGCGGCGAACAGCTCGACGCGCTCATCGACGGCCGCCAGGTCGTGCTGATCCTGGACCAGGAGGTCATCCAGCCTCCCTGCGACCCGGGCGAGTAGGTGGCGGCGTTCGTCGCACTGGCGCTTCTCGGCGTCGCGCAGGCGGGGTGGACCCAGCCGGATGGCGGCCACTACGCCAAGCTGGGGGTGCGCGGCATCGTCGGGGACCAGGTCTTCCCGAGCTACCCCATCACGCCGATGCAAGGCGGGACCGACGGCGTGGTCATCGGCGACTACCAGGACTGGGCGCTGCAGGCCTACGTCGAGTACGGCCTGACCGGCGACTGGACGCTCGTCGCGCAGGGCACGCCCATCGGGTTCTCCATGCTCGAGGACGAGAGCACCGTCTACACCGGCGTGCTCAAGGCCGGCATCAATTGTCGGCTTCTCTCCGGCAGGCACAACATCTCGGCGCAGTTGGACGTGGGCTACACGCCGCCGGTCGGCGAAGTGGACCTGATGGCCGCGCACCCGACGCTGGACGTGATGGACGTGTACGCGTTCCCGTACCAGTTCATCCCGACCCAGAGCGGCGCCGAGGCGGTCGGCACGCTGGGCTACGGCACGGGCTTCGGTCGGAACTGGTTCTCCGGCTCGGTCGGGGCGGGCTGGTACCAGAACGCCGACATCGATCCGGCCGTGGTCGGCTTCGGTCAGCTCGGCCGAACGACGAAGCGGGACAACCGGTGGGACCTGATCCTGCCGTTCCGAGTGCCGCTCGGCGGCAGCATGCACTCGAACGTGACCGGGGTCGGCAACAGCAGCTACGTCGGCCTGAATGTGAACTACACGTTCACGTGGGGCGACGGCTGGGGCGTCAGCACTGGGGTCTACTCGGTGGTGCGGGCCTCTTCGAACCTCGAGGCGCCGACGCTGCCGCTGTTCTTCGAGCACTCCGGGACCCCCGAATGAGCGACATGAGACCCCTCCGCATCGCCATCCTGACCATCAGCGACTCTCGGACGCTCGAGACCGACACCAGCGGCGCGACGCTCATCGGCCGCCTGGAGAAGGCTGGCCACGTGCTCGCCACCCGCGAGATCGTGCCCGACGAGCAGCCCATCATCGAGGCCCAGCTCCGCACCTGGATCGCCGACCCCAGGGTCGAGGTCGTCATCACGACCGGCGGCACTGGCGTCACCGGCCGGGACATCACGCCCGAGGCCGTCGAGGCCGTCTGCAACAAGATGATCCCGGGCTTCGGCGAGCAGTTCCGCCGTGTCTCGCTCGAGACCATCGGCCTGGCCGCCATCCAGAGCCGAGCCTGCGCCGGACTGGCCGAGACGACCTACGTCTTCGCGCTGCCCGGGAGCACCGGGGCCTGCAAGGACGGCTGGGACCGCATCCTCGAAGAGCAGCTCGACTCGCGCACGCGGCCGTGCAACTTCGCTTCGCTGATCCCGCGACTCGACGAGTAGCTCCGACCGGTCAGAGGGCTGACAGGTGTGCCCCCCAGCAGCGCCGCCATAGGGTGCTCTCCTCGGATGAATGCACATGATCTCGCTCCTGGCACTGGCTTGCGGCGACAAGGACACCGACACCACGGGCGACAGCTCGGCCGTCGAGGACTCGGACATCCGGGACTCCGATCCGACGGACTCGGACGACCCGAAGGACTCTGGCGAGCCCACCGAGTGCACCCTGGGCGCGGTCTCCCCGCTCACCATCCCCATCGAGACCGAGGGCAGCACGGTCACGGTCCAGTTCGACTGCGTGCCCGAGAGCGTGACGCTCGACGGCGACACCGTGAGCTTCGACGCCGACGGCACCGAGGTCGTGGTCCAGGCGTCGGGCCTGAAGAACAAGGCGCTGGTCGCCATCGTGCTCTCGGCGAGCGACGGGGACCACACCACTTCGGTCCGCGGCCACTCGACCGAGCTCGACCTGGAGAAGCCCGAGGACCTGCACGAGCTCGACGGCGTCGAGGACCTGGTCATCGACGAGCGCGAGATGACCACCGGCGCGGACTGGGACTACCGGGTGCAGCCGTTCGGCCCTGCCCAGGACGGCATCGTCGCGTTGGCCTGGCACGGCGAGGACGGCCTGGGCCTGACCTACCTCGACCTGGACGACCCGGCGGACGACGAGGGCCGCCTGCGGAAGCAGCCCGACGTGCTGACCGCCGACTGGGACGAGCTCATCGACGAGAGCATCGAGCAGCTGCAGGACAACCCGCTGGCGTCGATGACGCCCGGCGACGGCTCGTTCACCGCCGCCGAGTCCGAGGAGCTCCCGGCGTTCAGCGAGGAGCTCGCCGGGCCGGCGCTCGTGGTCACCGTCCCCTGGGACACGGGCACCGACTGCAAGCTCGCGACGGTGCTGCTGGGCGGCGGTGACGACGTCGACACGATGTGGGAGACGGCCCAGGTGCTGTCGACCGGGACGGACGCGGACTGCTTGGACCTGGCGATGCCGCTGGGCTCGGCCGACCTGTTCGGCGACGGTGGCTGGACTGTCGTGATGAGCGACGGAACCGCCTACCGACTGAATAAGTTCACCATCCCCGAGAAGGTCGTCATGGAGAAGGACGGCGACTTCTACGGCATGACCGCGGGCGACCTGAACGGCGACGGCCTGGGCGACGCGGTGCTGTACGGCGACGAGCTGCAGGTCTGGCTGAGCGACGGCAAGGGCAGCTCGCTGGCGTACGAGGGCGACCTCCCCACGTGGATCTGGTACCCCATCGCGGCCGGAGTCAGCCCCGGCACCGGCCAGCCGGCGACCGCGCCGATGAGCTGGTCGGTGATGGTGGACTGACCGCTACTTCGCGGCGGCGTCGTCCTGTTGCCGCATCTGCGAGGCGCGCACCGTCTGACGACCGCTCGTCAGGTCGGAGCCGTACTCGCGGGGCAGCGGGGACAGGTCCGGCTTGGGCAGGTCCTCGAGCGCCTCGGCGCTGAGCATCAGCTCGGCGGCCAGCTTGCGGGCGTCGGCGTCGCAGTTGCTCGAGATGTCCTCGAACATCCGGTCGACCACGACGCGGCGGGACTTCAGCCAGTAGAGGCCTCGGCCCACGTTGGTCGTGTCGCCGTTCTTCAGCTCGGTCTGGACGCGGCTGGCGACGAGCGCCATGACGGCCAGCTCGGCGCCGATGTCCACGACGCGGGCCAGGATGAGCTGCCGCATCTCGAGCTTCGGGCCCTGCAGGATCATCTGGTGGAAGAGCGTCCGGGCCAGCTTCCGCGTGCGGGCGTCGACCCACCGCAGGTGACCGCGCAGGCGGCCATCGAAGTCACCGAACCAGCGGAACAGACCACCGAGCCACAGCTTCGGGTACCAGGTCGCGTACTTGGCGGCGCACGCGAGCAGCGTCTTGAACTTCACGCCGGCGCTCGCGCGACCGAACAACGGCGCCGCGACCTTCAGGTGCGGGTCCAGTGCCTCACGCGCCAGGAACAGGTGCATGATGTCGGTGGTGCCCTCGACGATGCGGTTGATGCGAGCATCCCGAACGCCGCGCTCGATGGGCTCGGCGTGCTCGCCCCGCCGCTTCAGGCTGGCCTCCTGCTCGTACCCGCGGCCGCCGCGGAACTGGAGCCCCAGATCTCCGAGCTCCGAGATCAGCTCGGAGTTGAACATCTTCGCGGTGGCGGCCTCCATGCGCAGGTCGCGGCCACCCGCGTCGCTCAAGGCGCCGCCGAAGAACGCCAGGGTCTCCATCGCGTAGGCGCCCGCCGCCATGCGTGCGAGCTTGTCGGCGCCGGCCTCGTGCTCGCCGATGTGCTTGCCCCACTGGTGCCGGGTCTTGGCCCACCGCGCGCTGAACTCGACCAGCCCCTTGGTGGTCTCCGCACAGATCGCGGGGATGCCGAGGCGTCCGTCGTTCAGCGTGGTGAGGGCCAGCTTGAGCCCCCGGCCCTCGCCGGCGATGACGTGGTCGACCGGGACCTGGACGTCGGTGAACCGGATGACGCCGTTCTCGATGGCCCGGATGCCCATGAACTTCGAGCGGTGCAGGACGTCGACGCCGTCCCACTTGCCCTCGACGATGAAGGCCGTGATCTGCTTGCGCGGCTTGCCCTTGATGACCTTGTCCGGCGTACGCGCCATGACCACGAACAGATCGGCGATGACGCCGTTGGTACACCACAGCTTCTCGCCGTTCAGGACCCAGTGGGTGCCGGCCTCGTTCAGCTCGGCGTGGGTGGCGAGGTTTGCCGGGTCGCTGCCGACCTGGGGCTCGGTCAGGCCGAAGGCGGAGATCTCGCCGCGGGCGATGCGGGGGAGGAACTTCTTCTTCTGCTCCTCGGTCCCGAAGAGCTTCAGCGGCTGGGGGATGCCGATGGACTGGTGGGCCGAGAGCGTCGCTCCGACCGAGCCGCAGTGGTAGCGGCAGAAGTGCCCCAGGATGCGCATGTAGTTGGTCTGGGACATGCCCAGCCCGCCGTACTTCTTGGGGATCTTGATGCCGAAGAGCCCCAGGTCGGCCAGGCCCTTGAAGACGTGGGCCGGGATCTCCTCGTCGCGATCGATCTGGTCGCCGTCGATCGCGTCGTTGGCCCAGGCGTCGATCCTGGCGAGGAGCTCGTCGCCCTCGGCCTTGTCCTCGGCGGACTGCTCCGGGTACGGGTAGGCGAGCTCCATGTCGAGCTCGCCCATGAACATCGAGCCCATGAACGACTTGGACTTCCAGTCGAGCTCGCGGCTGTCCTCGGCGACGTCGATGGACTGGGCTTCCTGCTCGTTGCGGTTGGCGTTCTCGATGGCCATGACCGTCCTCACTGAATGAATGCTCATTCAGTGTAGCGTAGGATCCCACACTGGGCCCAGGGCGGGGTATGGAGAGAGGCATGAGCAGTACGCTTTCCGATGCCTGGCGCGGGGACCAGGGCGCGCTCCTGGGCCTGCGGTGGCTGGCGGGCGCTGTGCTGGTCGTGGGGACCGTCACCTCGGCAGCCGGCTGGCAGCCTCACTGGGACACCCCGTGGGCCGTGGGCCTGACGGTCGCGTTCCTGCTGAGCAACGTCGCCGTGGTGCGTCTTCGTCCCGAGCGGCGCGGCATGGCGCTCGTCCTGCTCGCCGACCTGGGGATCGTCACCGCGCTCCTGGCCATGTCCGGGGGCGCGGGCACCCCGTACTCGTTCATCTACATCTTCCCGGTGGTCGTAGGCGCGCTGCTGCTCCCACGCTGGTGGGCTGCGGGCCTGCTAGGTGCGGCGGTGGGCAGCTACCTGAGCCTGTTCTGGCTTGCCCCCGCCGAGCTGCACCACCACGACATGGACGAGATGCAGAACCACCTGGCCGGCATGTTCGGCGGGTTCACGGTGACGGCGCTGGTCGTGACGGTCATCGTGACCGGGGTCCGGCAGGCGCGGATCGAGGCGGAGGTTCGCCTGGAACAGGCCCGCGAGCTCGAGGAGCGCACGCGGCGGGTCAGCGCGCTGGCGACGCTGGCCGCGGGGGCCGCCCATGAGCTGGCCTCGCCGCTGAACACCATCCTGCTCGTCAGCCGCGAGCTCACCCCCGACCTGCCCGAGCACCACGACGACCTGACGCTCATCTCCGACGAGGTGCTCCGATGCCAGGATCTGCTCGGTCAGCTCTCGCTGCAGGCCGGCCAGGGCATGGGTGAGAAGTGGGTCGAGCTGGACCTGACCGAGCTGGTCGCCTCGGCGGTGCCCGATGCCGTGAACCAGGCCAAGGGTCGAGCCAGCCTGCCACCCCGGCTGGTGGCCCAGGTCCTGCGACGGCTGGTCGGGAACGCCCACGACGCCGGCGCCACACGGGTCGAGGTCCGGTCCACGCTGGGCCAGACCGTGCGCCTGACCGTCGAGGACGACGGCCGCGGCATGGACGCCGACCAGCTCAGGCGGGCGGGCGAGCCCTTCTACACGACCCGGCCCGACGGCCGCGGCCTGGGGCTGTACTTCTGCTGGTCGGTCGCCGAGCAGCTCGGCGGGCGGTTCGAGCTCGACTCGACCGTCGGCAAGGGCACGACGGCTACCCTCATCCTCCCATGGAGCTCGTGATGCGGTTGATGCTGGTGGACGACGACG
The DNA here is from genome assembly GCA_024228935.1 of Pseudomonadota bacterium. GTDB lineage: Bacteria > Myxococcota_A > UBA796 > UBA796 > CAJQPC01 > JAAESX01. Next base: position 1,975 of record JAAESX010000048.1, on the reverse strand, counting down.
AGCGCCTGCGCGAGCGGATGGCGCTGGCGCTTCGCAAGCGCGGCGTGGACGTGGTGACGGCGGATGGTCCGACGCGCGGGCTGGCCGTACACGAGGCGACCTCGCCCAGCCACGCCGTGCTCGATCTGCGGATGCCCGGAGGCTCCGGCCTGGAGCTCATGGGCCGACTGCTCGAGCGCGACCCGGACCTGCAGGTCGTGCTGCTGACCGGGTTCGGCAGCATCGCGTCGGCCGTCGAGGCCATGCGCCTGGGCGCGGTCAACGTGCTCAGCAAGCCGGTCGACGCGGACGAGCTGCTGGCTGCGTTCTCAGGCGAGGTGGCGGCCTCGGCGGAGACGCCCAGCCTGGCCCAGGCCGAGTGGGAGCACATCCAGCGCGTCGTGACAGACTGCGACGGCAACATCTCGCTGGCCGCTCGCCGGCTGGGGCTCCATCGACGGACGCTGCAAAGAAAGCTCGCGGCCGGCCCGGACTGAGAGTGCGACAAATTGCCACATGCCCGTGAAGCGGGGCGTGGCCTACATGTACAACATGCTCACGCTGATCCTGGTCGCCTGCTCCGCCGAGCCCGCCGGACTCGACGTGACGCTGCACGAGCTGTCTCCGGACCCCGCCGTCTCCGGCGAGGACGTCACGGCGAACCTGCACATCTCCTGGGCCGACGACGGCGAGGACGTCACGGACGCGGTCGTCACCCTGACGCCTTGGATGTCGGCGCACGGCCACGGCATCGATGACGACGTGCTCGTCGAAGAGCTGGGCGATGGTCTGTTCACGGCCGACTTCGCGCTCACGATGCCCGGCACGTGGGAGCTCCGCGTCGACGTCGACGACGGGCTGGCGGCCGGCTCGGTCGAGGTCGAGGTCCAGTGACCTGGCTCCTGCTGGCCTCGCTCGGACAGGACGCGCACGCCAGCGCGTGCTGCGTGGCCAGCACGAGCGCCCTGCCGTCTCGACTCGGTCGGTGCGAGACGACGGCGGTCGGTGTCCGCGTCGGTGGCGCCGGCGGAAACCTGCGCTACGACGGCGACGCCCAGGTGCAGGCCTCGTCGCTGAAGCAGCTCGAGCTGTCGACCGAGGTCTTCGGCGGCTGGCGCTGGTCGCGCTGGGGTCAGCTCGGAGTTCGGGTGCCCGCGGCGCTGCAGTACCGCGCCACGGACGCGCTGGACGAACGCGGCGGCGGAGTGGGCGACGTGCGCTTGGGGGTCCTGCTGGAGACCCCGGAAGAGCGTGCGGGGCCCACACCCGTCGTCGCACTCGGCCTGCGTCTCCCGACGGGGACGAGCTGGGACCAGTCCAGCGGAGATCTGGGCGCCGACATCACGGGACGCGGCGGCTTCGGCGCGTCGGGCTCGATCGGGCTCGAGCGGACGAGTTCGGCGTGGCCGTGGACGGTCACCGTGAGCACGGAGATGGACCGGAACGAGTCCTGGCTGATGAGTCCCCAGGTGGCGGCGACGCTCGGCCACACGCTCGGGCCCCAGTGGACGGCGTCGGCGAGCCTGGCGCATCTGCGGAGCTTTGGGCTGCCGCGCTCGTCGGATGCGGCCTCGACTCGGATCGGAGCGCAGATCGTGCATGGCCGGTCGGGTCAGTACCGGACGTGGCTGGCGGTGGGAAGTGACGTGCCCTTGGCGTTTGTCGGGCAGGACAGGGCGATCGAGCACTCGGGGAGTGTGGGGTACACGCGGTTGTTCTGAGGCGGGGTCGAGCTGCGCGCTCCCGGCAGTTCGCACCCAACTGCGCGATCCAGGCAGTTCGCACCCAACTGCGCGATCCAGGCAGTTCGCACCCAACTGCGTGAATCACGCAGTTCAGGCTCGATCAGCGCTTGATCCGGGCTGAACTGCGCGATCTGAGCAGTTCAGCTCGGATCAGGGGTCGAGGAGTCGAGGAGTCGAGGAGTCGAGGAGTCGAGGAGTCGAGGAGTCGAGGAGTCGAGGAGTCGAGGAGTCGAGGAGTCGAGGAATCGGGC